>BBSY01000003.1:600000-900000 GCA_000974665.1 alpha proteobacterium U9-1i
GGCGGTCACGTAGCCGCCAGGCCCGGAACCGATGACGATGACGTCGAAGGATGTGCTCATGGGAGTGAGATACATTGCGGTCGAGGCACACTCAATGCGCCGCCGTCGCTAGGCTGGCCTCACGTTTTCGGATAATTGGGCATCACCGACGCGTGTCACCCACCGATCCCGAACGCATTCCGTATCCCGTCCACGACAAACTGGGCGGCAAGCGCGGCCAGAAGGATGCCAAAGATCCGCGTGATCATCGCGGCCACCGTTTGGCCCATGAAGCGCGACAACGGGCCGGCCAGCAGGAAGGCGATGAGGCAGAGCGCGAGGTTGGCGCCGGCGCCAAGCAGGATCATTGCCCGGCTGGGCAAATCTTCGTGCTGAGAGAAGTAGAGCATGATCGACGCGATAGCGCCTGGGCCGGAGATCAGTGGGATGGCCAGCGGGAAAACAGAGATGTCGTCCTGGTGGCCTGGATGCTTAGCCTGCTCGGCGGCTACCTTTTCGGCGCGCTCGTCGCGTCGCTCGGAGCGCTTCTCGAACAGCATGTCTACGGCGATCAGGAACAGCAAGATGCCGCCGGCGATACGGAAGGCGTCAATCGAGACGTGGAGCTGATCCAAAAGCCACGCGCCGCCGAACGCGAACGCGAGCAGGATGCCGCTGGCGATGGCGATCGACTTGAACGCCATCTTGCGCCGCCATTCCGGCGTCATCGATGTGGTCATGGTGCCGAACATCGGCGCCATGGCGACGGGGTCGATGGCCACGAAAAAGGTGACGAAGGAAGCGAGCAGCAGCGTCAGCATAAAACGCTTCTAGACGATTCCGGCGCTGCGTGGGCCGTTTTCAACGCGCAACGAAAAACGTTGCGAGGTCAAAGACGCTGCGCCAGCTCACATACGCCGCAAGTGCGAACACCACCACGGCCAGATAAGGCGCTGCGCGGTTCAAGGTGCGCGCGACATCGCGTGCAGCAATCGAAATCAACCAACCGATCAGCGTGGCGGCGAGAATTGCCCCACCCATAACGGCGATCAAAGCGATCACTGAACCACCGCTCAGGAAGCCGTGAAAGAACAACAGAAGCGGCGTGACGAGACTTAAGATGCTGACCCAAAGGCCCACGCCTTGCCATTCGGAGCGGGTTTCACCTTCCGCGGGCTTGGGCTTCGACGCTTCGCAAATCATGACGAAGAACGACCCGAGCAGCGCGAGAAACCAAAGATCCCCAACGCGGTCCATCAGTTGATCGACCAAGGCGGTTACGAGATCCACGGCGCCGTCTCCCCTCCGCGCATGCTGCGCGAGCACGAGAGCAGCTTCAAACGAAAAGCGACGAAGCCCTGAGGCCTCGCCGCTCCCGTTTCATCTGTTTTGCGTCGCGTCAGCCTGGGCTGCGGAGGGCTGCGAGTTGTGCGCGATTGAGGTCGTCGGTGGTGTAACGGCCGTCGGCTACGGCTTCGCGCACCTCGGTCGGCGCGTTTACGCTGGCCGCCGCTTGCGCGGCGCTGCGCGTGTTGGTGCTTGCGCTGCGTGGCGTGGCTTGCGCCGCCGTAGCAGCGCTCACCTCAGCCGATGCCGCAGCACCCGCACCTTCTGTGGCCGTGGTCGCGCGATCGGCGGCGGCATCTGCGGCTCCGGCGGTGCGCGCAACCGTGCGGCCAGCCGCGTCAGCGGCGGCGCTGGCGTTCGGAGTGGCGACGGTGGCTGAGCCTTGCGCACCGGCGCTTGCGCCAGGCGCTGCGACGCTGGCCGATCCTTGCGCCGACGTGGAAGCCTGTGGCGCCGCGTTGCGCACGGTGTTTGTCGCGCCTTCGGTGGTTTCGCGCGCTTCCTCTTGTGCGCGTTCACGTGTCTGGCTTACGGCGCCGGTGACGCGATTGGTGGTCGGGGCTGTGTCCGCGCGCACGCCGCCTTGCGCGGAACCGGTTACAGCGCCGGTCGTGCCTTGGACGGCGCCGCCGACACTTCCGGTGACGGGGCCAACAACTTGCGCGAAAGCGGGCGCAGAGACGAACAGGGACGCCGCGGCGGCGGTCGCGAATAGAATTTTCTTCATGTGTGTGTACTCCAGCGAAAAACGCCGGCTTCCGCCGGCTTTCGGGTGACCACACGTAAACGCGCGAGCACAGGTTCGGCGCCGCTTGCAGCCGCTAAAATGATTGTAAAGCTCAGATCGGCGAGAAGGCGCGAAGGTGGCGAAATGAGGCAACGGCTGAACGGTCGCTTAGATCGCGAATGCGCGTCAGCACACGTCTCCCCAGATTAGGAGCTCACAACAGCATCGCCATCGGGTCTTCGAGGAAGCTGCGGAAGGCTTTCAGGAACGCCGCACCTAACGCGCCATCGACGACGCGGTGATCGCACGTCACAGTGACGCTCATCATTGTTGCGATGGCGAGCGCGTCGTTCTTGACCACCGGGCGCTTTTCGCCGGCGCCGATCGACATGATCATGCCGTGCGGCTCGTTGATGATCGAGGCGAAGCTCTTGATGCCGAGCATGCCCATGTTCGAGATCGAGAACGTGCCGCCCTGGAACTCCTCGGGCTTCAGCTTCTTAGTGCGCGCACGTTCGGCGAGGTCGGCCATTTCGTGGCTGATCTGGGCGAGGCCCTTCGTCTCCGCCGCCCACACGATTGGCGTGATCAGCCCGTGTGGGATCGCCACGGCGACCGCGATATCGGCGTGGTGGTGCAGCGCGATGCCGTCGGGCGTGTAGCTGGCGTTGGCTTCGGGCACGAGCTTCAGCGCCAAGGCGGCGGCCTTGATGCACATGTCGTTGACGGAGATCTTCACGCCGCTGTCGCCGAAGCGCTTGTTGATCTCGCCGCGCGCCTTGAGCAGCGCGTCAATCTCGATGTCGATGCTGAGCGGGAAGTGCGGCACGTCGCGGAAGCTCTCTGTCATGCGCTTGGCGATGGTTTTGCGCATGAGATCGAGCGGCACGAGATCATAGCTTCCAGCGCGGATGCCTTGCTGTTCAAGCGATTTGTGTGGTGCGGGCGCTTGGGCGGGCGCTGGCGTCGTCAGCTCACGCGATTGCTGCGGCGCGGACGGCGCGGCGCGCGGCGACTTCGCTGCGGACTCAATGTCGGCTTTGACGATGCGGCCGTTCGGGCCAGAGCCTTTGAGACCGCTCAGGTCTATGCCGCCTTGTTCCGCCAAACGCCGCGCGAGCGGCGATGCGAGCACGCGCTCGCCATGGGTTGCGCTTGCAGTGATGGTTTGTGGCGTTGGCGCGCGTGCGGAAGCAGGCTTGTCGGGTTGTTGCTTGGCGGCGGCGATTGGCGGCGCTTCGGCCGGCTTGGGCGCCGGTTGCGCGGATTCGCCTTCGCCTGCGAGCGTTGCGATCGGCGTGTTGACCTTCACACCTTGGCTGCCTTCCGGCACCAGGATTTCCGCGATCACGCCCTCATCGACGGCCTCGACCTCCATCGTCGCCTTGTCGGTTTCGATCTCGGCGATGACTTGGCCCGGCTCGATCTTGTCGCCGGCCTTCACGTGCCATTTCGACAGATTGCCCTCCTCCATCGTCGGAGAGAGCGCCGGCATGGTGATCTGGATGGACATTGCGTCGTGGTCTTTCGCTATTGCCGGACGAAAACTTTGGAAACGATGCGCCACTCGCCATTGACCTTCACGAGCGTCAGCGCGTCGTAAAAGCGGTCCGTGGAACGGAACATCACAATGGCGATGCGGCCGTCGGTGATGTGCATGTCGAGAATGGCGCCGTCGCGCGCGCCACCCGGGGGATTAGGGTTCGACGCCCAACGCGTGAGCCACTCGTTCATATCGGAATAGGTGGTGACGGTCTCGCCGCCGCCTTCAGCGGGCGCCACCGCGATCATCGTGGCTTTGTCAGCCAGGAACGCGCGCTGCAAACGCTCGGCGCTGGCTTCGCCCTGACCGTGAAAATAATCGAACACGGCCCGTGTGACGGCTTGTTCATCGGCGCTCGGCTGGGCGAGTGCGGGCGTCACGCACAGGGCGAATGCGACGGAGATGTAGGCGAACAGGCGAAGCATGCGACGCTCCTCAGCGATACGTCACGGCTTTCACCGCATCGATAATCTTGTCCACGTTCGGCAACGCGAGCGCTTCGAGATTGGCGGCGTAGGCGAGCGGCGCATCGACTTGGTGTACACGCGTCGGCGGCGCGTCCAGATAGTCAAACGCCTCGCTTGTCACGCGCGCGCAGATTTCCGCGCCGACGCCCGACTGGCCCCAGCCTTCTTCGACCGTGACGATGCGGTTCGTTTTCTTGACGCTTTCGATGATCGTGTCGGTGTCGAGCGGGCGCAAAGTGCGCAGATCGATGACTTCAGCGTCGATGCCCTCCACCGCGAGCTTGTCGGCGGCCTTCAGCGCGAGGCCCACCATGCGCGAATGCGCGGTGATGGTGACGGCGGCGCCGGCGCGGCGGATTTTCGCTTTGCCGATCGGCACGATCCAATCGTCCACCGCGGGGATTTCGAACTCCGTGCCGTAGAGCATTTCGTGCTCGAGGAAGACGACGGGGTTTGGATTGCGGATCGCCGCTTTGAGCAAACCTTTCGCGTCAGCGGCGTCGTAGGGCGCGATGACGATGAGGCCGGGCACGTGGGAGTACCAAGACGAATAATCCTGGCTGTGCTGCGCGCCGACGCGCGAAGCTGCGCCGTTGGGGCCACGGAACACGATCGAGGATTTGATCTGTCCGCCGGACATATAGAGCGTCTTGGCGGCGGAATTGATGATCTGGTCGATCGCTTGCATCGCGAAATTCCAGGTCATGAATTCAACGATCGGCTTTAGGCCCGCCATCGCTGCGCCAACGCCCAAGCCGGCAAAGCCATGCTCGGTAATCGGCGTATCGACGACACGCTTTGAACCGAATTCCTGGAGCAGCTCGCGCGTAACCTTGTACGCACCTTGGTACTCGGCGACCTCCTCGCCCATGACGAACACGCGATCGTCACGACGCATCTCCTCGGCCATCGCGTCACGCAGAGCGTCGCGGACAGTGATCTTCACCATCTGTGTGCCGGCGGGGATCTCTGGATCAGCTAATGCTCCCCCGCGCGTGGGGGAGCTGTCAGGTCGCGCAGCGGGCTGACTGAGGGGGGCGTCCTTTACTTCCCCCTCCCTTCGCTTCGCTCGGACCTCCCCCGCAGGCTGGGGAGGAGGCTTTGGCGCTGGCGCCGCGGCTTCGCCGCCATCGAGCACCGCGATTGGCGTGTTCACTTTCACGCCCTGTGCGCCTTCGGCGACGAGCAATTCCGTAATCGTGCCTTCGTCGACGGCTTCGACTTCCATCGTCGCTTTGTCGGTCTCGATCTCGGCGATCACTTGGCCGGGTTCGATTCTGTCGCCCGGCTTGATCAGCCATTTCGCGAGGTTGCCCTCCTCCATGGTCGGCGAGAGCGCGGGCATCAAGATTTGCGTCATACGAGAACACCGAACAGGGCGAAGAAGATCATGCCGCAAGCGATCACGCCCGCGAGCCAGAAAAGCGGGCGAATGACGGGCCAGGCAGCCAGGTAGGTGATGGCGTGGGCGAGGCGCGCCCAGAAGAAGAGCTGCACGCCGAGCAATGTCCATTGGTTGGAAATGCCGGCGACCGCTGCAATCAGTACGAGCGGGGCGAAGAACCAAAGGTTCTCGCGATAATTGTCGACGAGGCGCTTGGCGCGCGCCTGGATGATTGTCGGCGGCTTCAAATTATCGCGGCTGTTCGCCATGGCGAGGCCGCCATTGTTCAAGATGCCCGTTGTCGCCTGTATCATCACCACCGCGAAGAAGAGCGCGATCGTATAGGCGAGATATGTGAGTTCGACCGTCATGGCTTCTTCCTCCCCGCGAAATTTGCTTAGGCGTCGAGATACACGTCCGTCATCAGTTCAGACGGATCCGGTTCGGGGCTCTTTTGCGCGAACTCGGCGCTTTCGGTGACGATGGCGCGGATATCGCGGTCGATCTCTTTCAAGCTGTCCTCGGTGGCATGGCCGCCGTCCAGCAGCAGTTTCTTTACGTGATCGATTGGGTCGCGTTTGGTTTTGAAATCATCGACCTCTTCCTTGGTACGGTATTTCGCCGGGTCGGACATCGAGTGGCCGCGATAGCGATAGGTTTTCATTTCCAAGAGCGTCGGCCCTTCGCCACTGCGTGCGCGGGCGACGGCGCGCAAGCCCGCTTCGCGAACGGCGACGACATCCATGCCGTCCACTTCTTCGCCCGGGATGTTGAAGCTGATGCCGCGCTTGTGAAGATGCGTTTCCGACGATGAGCGCTGGATCGATGTGCCCATCGCATATTGATTGTTCTCGACGATGAACACGACCGGCAGCTTCCAAAGCGCTGCCATGTTGAAGCTCTCGTACACTTGGCCTTGGTTCGCCGCTCCGTCGCCGAAATAGGTGAGTGCGACCTTGCCATCGTCGCGATAGCGATTGGCGAAGGCGAGGCCCGCGCCGAGCGAGACTTGCGCGCCGACAATGCCGTGGCCGCCGTAGAACGCCTTCTCGGTCGAGAACATGTGCATCGAGCCGCCTTTGCCGCGTGACGACCCGGTGGCGCGCCCGGTCAGCTCGGCCATGATTTCGTTCGGGTTCATGCCGGTGGCGAGCATGTGGCCGTGATCGCGATAAGCGGTGATGACTTGATCGCCCTCATTGAGCGCGGCCTGCATGCCGACGACGACCGCCTCCTGACCGATATAGAGGTGACAGAAGCCGCCGATGAGCCCCATGCCGTAGAGTTGGCCAGCACGCTCCTCGAAGCGGCGGATGAGCAGCATGTCGCGATAGAACTGAAGCAGCTCGTCCTTCGAGGCCTCGGCCGCATGAACTCCGTTCGCACGCTTCGCCTGCGCCATGCCGTCTCTCCCAAATGCACCTCATATTGGGCGCTAATCTTTTGTGCAGGTAAGCCTGTGCCTGCGCGTGTTGTCCACACGTCGTCGGCGAGCCCCTGATATCCGCTTCTGCGGTGGCTCGCTAGTAAGCTTTGCGATGGCGCAGAGTCAGCGCGCGTCCAGGGCGAAGACGATTTCGTCGCTGTCGCCGGCGGCAAGAAGCACACGGGCACGCTCGTCGAGGTAGTCCACGTCGAGGGTTTCTGGGCGCATACGGGCAGCGCGCGCGTCAAGGGCGTCACGCTCGGCGCGAAGCTCGGCGACGCGTTGCTCGAGGGTGCGTTCTTGAGCCTGCAGATCGACGTACGCGACGAGGCCTTGGCGGCCCGTCACGGCATGCGCGCCGAGATACAAAATCGCCGCGCCAAGCCCGATTGAGAGCGCTGCGGACCCATGCTTTCCCATGCCTCGACACCCCGATTCGGGCGGACGCTGAATCGAAGCGGTTAAGGAATCCCTAAGATTCCAAATGGTTTCCGAAATGTTCCGCCACGCGCATGAACGCTTGGAATCAAGCACTTAGCTCCATTTCACAAGATGTGGTGGTGGCAGCGGCGCGTGACGCTCTGCGGCTTGCGATCGGAGCGGCGGCCCCGCGGTAGGAAAATTTTTCTTAGCTAATCGCCGAAAAAATGCGGGCGCGAAACAATGTTCCGCACCCGTTCTCAAGGCTCTGGGAGGAAGTTGGGAGGTTGGTAAAACTCAGGCGACGATCTGCGCGGCTTGCGCGAGGGTCGATAGCGCGACCGGGACGAACACGGCTGCGGCGGCGATCAGGCTGTAGAACTTCGTCATTGGCGGCTCCCCGTTGGCTCTGAAACTCGATGAGTTGAAGCTACGGTCATCCCTGCCCTGGCGCCGTGACGAGCGTCACGCCTTGGGGCCGGCGCGGTCGCGTGCGAAAACTCCGCAATGGCGCAGCGCAAACTGACGGCGATCCTTTCGGCCGACGTGGCTGGCTTTACGGCGCTGATGGAACGCGACGAGGTGGGCACGCTCGAACGTTTGAAGGCGACGTTCGCGGACGTGTTCGAGCCGCGCGTGGCCGCGCACGGCGGCCGCGTCGTCAAGTTCATGGGGGACGGCGCGCTCGTCGAGTTCGTTAGCGTCGTCTCGGCGGTTCGCTGCGCGCTCGAAGTCCAGGCCCGTATGGCGGAAGCCACAATCGCCGCGCACGACGAACGCCTCGCCTTCCGCATCGGCGTGAACCTCGGCGATGTGATCATCGAGGGCGAAGATATTTTCGGCGATGGAGTCAATGTCGCGGCGCGTTTGCAGGCGCTTGCCGCTCCAGGCGGGGTTGCGCTGTCGCGGACGGTGCGGGAGCACGTGGCCGGCAAGATCGAAACCGAGTTCGACGATCTGGGTGAGCACAAGGTCAAGAACAAGCGGCAACCCGTGCATGTGTTCGCCTATGGCGGATTGCGCGATCGTCCGGCGCCGGCGCCGGCGCCACGTTACGTCGATCAGTTCGCGCTCGCTGGTGGGACGCAAACTGAATGTGCGGTTGAGCCCGACGCTGCAGTCCGCCAGGCTCGGCTCGAGGCGGCAGAGGGGCGCTGCGAACATTGCGGAGCGCTCGGTTTCCAGCTTGAAGACGGCTCGATCTATTTGGAAACGCACTTCATCGCGCCGCCGAACGAAGGTGGTTCAAACGATGCGCGCAACCTCGTCGTGCTCTGCCCGAACCACCACCGCGAAGCGCACCATGGCGCCGACGCAAATTTGCTGCGCTTAACGTTCGCCAAGCTGCGTAGAGCGAGGCGCCCCTCTTAACGGCCGTTGATCGTGCTCAGGCCTGCATAGAAGCCGCTGTCGTCCAAGATTTCCGCAATGCGGATAAGCTGGTTGTACTTGGCCGTGCGGTCCGAGCGCGAGAGCGAGCCGGTTTTGATCTGGCCGCAATTGGTGGCCACCGCGAGGTCGGCGATGGTGTAGTCCTCGGTCTCGCCGGAACGATGGCTCATCACCGCCGAATAGCCCGAGCGATGCGCCATTTCGACGACGTCCAGCGTTTCCGTCAGCGTGCCGATCTGGTTGACCTTGATGAGGATGGCGTTGCCGAGGCCCTTGGTGATGCCCATCGCCAGGCGCTCGGTGTTGGTGACGAAGAGGTCGTCGCCCACGAGTTGGCACTTGTCGCCGACGAGATCGGTGAGCGCTTTCCAGCCTTCGAAATCGTCTTCCGACATGCCGTCCTCGATCGAGACGATCGGATAGCGCGACACGAGATCGGCCAGGAATTTGGCGTTGGCTTCCGGTGAGAGCGACTTGCCCTCACCCGCCATCTCGTACTTGCCATTCTTGAAATACTCGGTAGCGGCGCAGTCGAGCGCGAGTGCGATGTCGTCGCCCGGAGTATAGCCCGCCTTCTCGATCGATTTCAGGATGAAGCCGATGGCTTCGTCGGCGCTGGCGAGGTTCGGCGCGAAGCCGCCTTCGTCGCCCACGTTCGTCGCGTGGCCGGCGGCTTTCAGCTCTTTCTTCAGCGTGTGGAACACTTCCGCGCCCATGCGCACGGCGTCGGCGAAGGTTTCCGCGCCGACCGGCATGATCATGAATTCCTGCATGTCGATCGGGTTGTCGGCGTGCGCGCCGCCGTTGACGATGTTCATCATTGGCGTCGGCAGCACGCGCGCTTGCACGCCGCCGAGATAGCGGAACAGCGGCACGCCGGCGCAATCGGCGGCGGCTTTGGCGACGGCGAGCGACACCCCGAGGATGGCGTTGGCGCCGAGGCGGGCCTTGTTGGGGGTGCCGTCGAGATCGATCAGCACGTTGTCGATGCGGCGCTGATCTTCGGCGTCCATTCCGATGACGGCGTTGCCGATCTCTCCGTTGACCGCCTCGACGGCGTCGCGGACGCCCTTGCCCAAATAGCGATCGGGTTCGTTGTCGCGCTTCTCGTTGGCCTCGTGGGCGCCGGTGGACGCGCCTGACGGCACCGCCGCGCGGCCGAACGAACCGTCCTCCAGCAGGACGTCCACCTCAACGGTTGGGTTGCCGCGGCTGTCGAGGATTTCGCGGCCGATAATGTCGGCGATGCCGGTCATGGGTTTGTCTCGCGCTCAAATCAGGTGAGCGCTTTTGGACCGGATGGCGGACGTAAACGCAAGGGCGGACGCCCTGCGTTTTGTCAGGCGCAGCCTTCCACAAGCTGGATGCTCTCGTCGCCGGCGTGGACGATTGTGGCGACGCCCTGCTCGTTGATCTCGAACCGTACGCCGCTCTCGTTCGGCGTGGTCCAAATGATGAGATCGTGAGCCGGGGCGGCGTTGTACTTGGCCGGTTGTTCGATCGCGTTGGGGTAGGCGGCGCGAATTTCGGAATCGGTGGAGGCGACTCCCACGCCTTCAGGGGTTGTCGCATCGCGGCCGCCGTAGTCGCTGATGCGGGTGATGCGCCCGCCTTGGGCCATGAAGCGCAACGGGTCTTCGTCGGTCACGCCATCGATATGGAGCGTCTGGCAAGCATCGGGTTCGTCGAAATTGCCATCTGGGACCAACTGGGCGCCAAGCGCCGTGGAGGCCTCTTCGATCGTCATGCCAATACGGACAGGGCCGTAGCCGGCGGCGGACAAGAATGGCGCGTCAGATTGCGCCGCCGGCGCTTCGGGCGCGGCGGGCGGCTCTGAAGCCGGATTGCATGCTGCCAAAACCAGAACGAGGGCTGCGGCAGCTATGCGCATGGTCAATCTTCCTTGGCCTTCAGGACCTGTTTGCCCCGGTACTTGCCAGTCTTCAGGTCAATGTGGTGGGGGCGGCGCAGTTCCCCGGACTCAGCGTCCTCCACGTAAGTATTCTTGGCGAGTTTGTCGTGCGACCGGCGCATGCCGCGGCGCGAGGGGGTGGTTTTTCGCTTCGGAACGGCCATGGCCGGAAACTCCTGGGCCGGGAGCCTACCGCCCCGGCGAAGCGGGGCTGATAGAGGATTAGACGCTCGCGGGCAAGCCAGCGCGCCACCCAAACCACACCGCTTTTACCGCCGCCGGCGGGTGTTCAGGAACAGGCGATCATAGGATTCCGGAGCGTTTTGGTTCGCGAGCTGGCCGACATAGATATCGACCCTCCCATCGCCGTTAAAATCCGCCAATTCGATCGCGATGCTGGAGCCTGGAACATCGCTCGGCCCCAGCGCCCGCGCCGTCACATCGCTGAAATGGCCGCGCCCGTCATTGGCGAAAATGCGCACTGAGCCTGCATTGCCCTGCACGAGGTCCAGGTCCCGGTCGCCGTCGAGATCGGCGAATTTTGCGTCGAGGCTGAGACGGTCCTCCGCCGGTAGGCGTTCGGCCGTGCCATCCGAGAAGCGGCCCGCGCCGTCATTGATGTAAAGCCGATCTTGCGGCGCCCTGCCCTGCCAACCGACGTGCGCGAAATAGAGATCGAGATCGCCATCGGTGTCGACGTCTACCGGAGTCACTTTGCGGGCTTCGACATTGCCCGGAGCAGGTAAGCGCTCCTTGCTCACATCCGTGAACACGCCTTGGCCGTCGTTGAGCCAGAGCGCGTGGCCGCCTTCAAGTCCGAGCACGAGGTCGAGATCGCGATCGCCGTCGGCGTCGAAAAATTCGACGTCTTGGGCGACGGATGCTTCGCGCGGCAGCCGCGCCTCCGTTTGATCGCGGAAGCCGCCGCGACCGTCATTAATCAGGAGGCGGTCTTGCGCGTCACCAGAGATCATGAGGTCGGGCGCGCCATCGCCGTTGATGTCGGCGTGCGCCACGGCATTCGCCACCGTGTCCGGCAATTGGCCATAGATGCGTTCGAAGCCGCCGCTCGGCAGCCCGCGATAATATTGGTGGACGTTGACTCGGCCAAACTTGATATCATCCTCCACCACCATGACGAGGTCGAGGCGGCCATCGCCGTTGAAATCGGCAATCGAAACGTCCTCGGAATCCTTCTGCAGCTCGTTCTGAATGTTTTCAGGTCGGACAAGCTCATCGGCGTTCAGCGCCGGGAAAGGATCGGTGCGCGCGGTGAAGCGCCCGCGTCCATCGTTGATCAGAATTCTGTTGGTGCGCCATTCCTGCGGCAGCACCAGATCGAGATCACCGTCGCCGTCAAGATCGACAGAACCGATATCCATGGTGGCGTGCGTGAGCCCACCGCGCGCAGGCAGATTGGTTTCTGTGACCTCAACAAACCAAGGTTGCGCGCCCGCGGCGGCGCTGCCGAAACACGCCAAGACCAAGGCGGCGAACATCGTTTTCATTTGCGAACCCTCACGAACGCCAATGTGAGCGGGCGCACGTGCAGCGTCAGTGCGGCATAGACGAACGCCCGCGACGGCGCGGCGAATGCAAAGGGCGCGGACTGAGCCCGCGCCCTTTGTCTCGTCGTTTGTTGATTGGGTCAGCGCAGCGAAACGCCACCGCCCATAGCGGTTGAGATGTCGGTATGCGCCGGGGCGCCGCCGACGCGGACGGATCCGCCCATGGCCGCGGATGCGTCCAAGGACTGGCTCGCGAACACACGGGCGTCACCACCCATGGCGGCGGAAACATCCGCCGTCTCGCAGCGCAGATCGCTGGCGTCCAGTGAGGCGCCCATGGCGACCGACGCGTCGAGCGCACGGCACGTTCCGGTGGCGCTGACAGAAGCGCCCATTGCGGCGGCAATCTCGAAATTATCAGCCGCGATGCTGGTTGCTTCCATCTCGACGCCGCGGGCGGCCGCGAGCGAGACGAGGCGCGGGGTGGTGATGGTGACATCCGCGTCGTAACGCGGCTCGCTCCCGAACCATGGGCGGTTGCGCGGTTCGATCTCAAGAACGCCGTCTTCGATTTCGGTCTTCAAGCGCTCGGCGTCAGGGCCGGTGATGGTGACGGAATATTCGGAGCCGACGTTGATGCGCACGTCAAAGCGACCCGATGCGCGTACGCCTTCAAAACCGGAGAGATTGCGCGTTTCAGCGCCGGCCGCGCCGACAAGCGCGAACATCGCTACGCCTACGAAGATGATCTTGTTCATGTGTCTTCCCCTTAGCGCGAACGACGCAACGAGCCCCCGGACGAGAGCGAGATATCACCGATGCGCGGATCGCCGATCGCGGTGACGCCGCCGCCGCTGGAGGCGTCCACGTTCAACGTGCCGCTCACATTCAGAATGATGTCTGCGCCAGACGAAACATCTGCGGAGCCGCTCTCGCAACGCAGACCGCGAGCGTCGAGATCGGAACCGCTGGAAGCGTGCGCGGAGAGCGTTCGGCAGGCGCCGGCGGCGGTGATGTCGGCGCCAGATGATGTTTCGAGCGTCACGTCGCCGCCATTGATGCCGGTGGCGTGGATGTCGGAGCCGCTGGAGGCGTCGAGCCCAGTGAGGGTGGGCATACTGACGCGGATTTCAGACGGCGGGCGACGACCCCAGTGCATCCCTGGCGTGGGCTCAACGTGGAGCGTGTCACCGCTGACGCGGGTCATCACGCGATCGGCGCCTGGCCCGGTGACCTCGACGCGGAACCCCGAGCCTACGGTCACGGTCACGTCCATGCCTGCGCTTGCGTCGACCTTGGTGAAGCCGCTGAGGTTGGGGCGCACGTCGGCGAGGGCGGGCGTGGCGCAGGTCAGCGCCAAAATCGCCGTTACAATCAGATACTTCATAGGTGGACCCCCTGCCAAAAACGTCCGGGCGCGAGTGGGCGCGCACGTCCTGTTGCCTTTGGGATGCGCCCGCGGCGACGGTTGGATGCATTCAACACGGTGGACATCTGGCGGGCCAAGGCAAACGTAAACCGACCATGCTTCGCCGCACCTTCTTCGCCGCCCTCCCTGCCCTGCTTGCGGCGTGCACACCGTCCCTCGGCGCCTTCAACCGCTGGGCGCCCCACGATGCTGGCGCGCGGCGCGTGCTAACCGGCGCAGCCTATGGGACGGACGCGCGCCAGAAGCTGGATGCGTACGCACCCGTCGCGCCGGCGGGAGCGCCGATGCCAGTGATCGTGTTCATCTACGGCGGCTCGTGGGATTCCGGCGCGCGCGGTGATTACGGGTTCGTGGGCGACGCGTTCGCGGCGCGGGGCTTCCTCGCACTCGTTCCGGACTATCGCCTGGTGCCAGACGTTCGTTTTCCTGGCTTCGTCGAGGATTGCGCGGCGGCAGTGGCGTGGGCGCATGCAAACGCGGCAGCCCACGGTGGCGATCCCAACAATATCGTGCTCGTGGGCCACTCGGCGGGCGCTTACAACGTGATGATGCTGGCGCTCGATGCGCACTTCCTGCGTGACGCTGGCGTACCCGCAGGCGCTGTTCGTGGCGCCATCGGGCTCGCGGGTCCGTACGATTTTCTGCCGTTTGACGTGAATTCGACGCGCGCCGCATTCGGCCAAACAACGGATGCACAGACCACCCAGCCGGTAAGCTTTGCGCGTTCCGATGCGCCGCCCCTCCTGCTGCTCTGGGGAGAAAGGGACACGACAGTGGGCCCGCGCAACCTTGAAGGCCTCGAGCGCGCCGTGCACACGGCAGGCGGGCGCGTGGAAACCAAACGCTACCCCCGCGTCGATCACGTGGGGATCATGCTGGCGCTATCGCGGCCCTTCCGACGGCGGGCGCCAGTGCTGGATGACGTGACCGCCTTCGCGCAGCGCGTGACGGGCCATGCGCAAGCGCGCTAGGATCGCGCGCACCCCTGGAGGCTTTGCATGAGCTTCTACCATGACGGTCAACGCGGTCTGCAGGATCGCTTCGCATCCACGGCCTTGGCCGACAGGTTGCTGGAGAAGCTGCACCGCACGGCATTCTCCGATGCCGACAAGAGCTTCATCGAAAGCGCGGCCTTCTTTTTCCTCGCGACGGCCGACACGGAAGGCCGACCGGATTGCTCCTACAAAGGCGGTGCGGCCGGCTTCGTGCGCGTGATCGCGCCGAGCACGCTGGCGTTTCCTGATTACGACGGCAACGGCATGTTCCGCAGCCTGGGCAACATCGCGGCGAACCCTGCGGTTGGACTCCTGTTCATCGCGATGGGTGAAGCGCCGAAGCGGCTGCGTGTGAATGGACGCGCGGAAGTGCTGTTTGATGATCCTCTCATGAGTTCATTCACCGGCGCTCAGGCTTTGGTGCGCGTGACAGCCGAGCACATCTTTCCCAATTGTCCGCGCTACATCCACGATTTGGCGTCGGGGACGCCATCGGCTTACGTGCCCGATGCGAATGCCGCTCCGGTCGAACCGGCCTGGAAAGGTTTCGCGGACTTCAAGGACGTTGTGCCCCCGCGCAAGGCTTAGACCTTCGCGCGGATGATATCGGGCTGACCAATTGGCGTCGGTTGCAGCGTGAACTGCCGCTTGCTCGCGGTTTGCGCAACGCCTTGCACCACGTGCATCACCTCAGTTTCGATCACGTTAGGCGATGGCCTACGGATCACAGTAAACGCGCAGGGTTCGTGGCGGACGCGTTGTGACAGCGTGCCGCTGGTGATCGAAAGCGCTTGTGTGCCGATCAAGCGCGCCGAGGCAAAATGCAAATGGCCCGACAGGAAAAGCTGCGCGCCGGCTTCGATGAGCGCGCCTTGTGCGGGCACGCCGTTGATGGTGGCGCCTTTTATTGGCGCATCGTTCGGCCAATCGAGCGGGTGATGGGTAATGACAATACGCAACGCATCCGGCTGACACTTGCGCAGCTCTGCCGCCGCAGTGGCGACCTGAACGTCCGAGATCGCGCCTTGCGCCCAATTGAGGCGCAGCTGTAGCGCGCGCGCCGTGTTAATCGGCACGATCGTCCAATCTGGCGTACACCAGGCATCTGTCCGCAAACCGCGCGCGGCCTTTTCGTAGGCCGACCACGGATCGAGGACGCGGCCAATGAGATTGTAGTACGGCACGTCATGATTGCCTGGCGTGACCATGACGGGCGCCGGCAACTCACGCATCCAGGCGCAAGCGGCCTCCAGCTCGTCCTTCTCCCCTTCGCGGGAAATGTCGCCGGTAATGATCACCGCTTCAGGCTTGTTCTCTTCGATATATTTGCGCGCGGCGTTGAGCGCGGATTTGTCTTCGCAACCGAAGTGCAGATCGGTTAGGTGCACCAGTTGCATCAGGCGGATGCCTCCGGCTCCAGCGCGATCACGCGAGGGCCGTTGCGGTCGTAGCTGATGCGGACGTGTGAAAGAAAGGTTGTCGGTTCGCCGTCGAGCGTGGCGGGAATGACACCGACCGATTTGATATCGCCGCGCGTGCAGGTGCGGACGTCGACGACGTCGTCGTTGCGCCAATCTGGGCTCATGGCGCGAATGCTGAGACGAGCGAGGTCCACGACGTTCTTAGCGTCGAGCCGGACCCATTCCAGGGATTTGCCCTCCACCAAGCCAGAGAACGAGGGACAGAGCACGCCGATGCCTTCGGCGCTGCGCATGCGTCCGCCTTCAGGCTTGGCGCGCACGGGCCGCGAGAAGGCGCGCTTCGTGTAATGGCGTAAGCGTTTTACCGCCGTCAGCGGTTTGCCTTCGCGCACCGCTTCGCGGGCGCGTGCGAGCAAAGTCGGTGCGCCGAAGAGGCCCGCGATGAAGAAGCTTTTGCTGTTGGCCTTGCCCACCGGCAGGCGTTTGATCACGCCACGCTCCAACGCCGCCGCAAGCGCCGCGGGCCATGCTAAGTCGCCGTAGAGCACCTTCGGCAGGATGTTCATCGTGCCCCCCGGCAACAGGATAAGCGGCGGACCGTTTCGCGGCGCGAGTTCGGCTGCGCCCTTTGCCGTGCCGTCCCCACCCAGGACGATGATCACGTCGAACTTCTTGGCGCGCGAGAGCAGCTTTTTGGTTAGCTTCTCAGGCCCGACGAGCGCGTATTTGTCAAAGCCATGCGCCTGCACGGCCTCGATCAGCTTCTCGCGATCCCCCGGCCCGACGCTGCCCGCTGCTTCATTGAAGAAGATCAGCGCGCGATCGCCGGTGATGGGACGTTTGGGAGTTTCAACCTGAACCGCTGCCGCCATGACCAGGGCCAACGCAGGAGGTGGGGAAAGGTTGCGTCAGACGAGCCGCGATTGCTCGACCGCTGCGCCGATGAAACTGGCGAAGAGCGGGTGCGGTTCGAAGGGTCGGCTTTTGAGCTCCGGGTGGAATTGGACGCCAATGAACCAGGGATGGTCTTGGCGTTCGACGATTTCCGGCAGTACGCCATCCGGACTCATCCCGGAGAAGATGAGGCCGGCGTTTTCGAGTTTCTCGCGGTAGCGCGTGTTCACTTCGTAGCGATGGCGGTGGCGCTCGGAGATCGTCGTGTCGCCGTAGATCGTGGCGACGCGGCTCTCGGGCGTCAGCGCGGCGGTGAACGCGCCCAAGCGCATGGTGCCGCCCAGATCGCCATTGGCTTGGCGCTTTTCGAGTTCGTTGCCTTTGAGCCATTCAGTCATCAGGCCGACGATGGCGTGCTTCGTTTGGCCGAACTCTGTTGAGCTTGCGCCCTTCAGGCCGGCTTGATGACGTGCAGCTTCGATGCACGCCATCTGCATGCCGAAGCAAATGCCGAAGAAGGGCACGCCGCGCTCGCGCGCGAACTGGACGGACGCGATCTTACCCTCGGTGCCGCGTTCGCCGAACCCACCAGGCACCAGAATGCCGTGAACGCCGTGCAGATCTTGCGCCCACCCTTCGCCGCGCGCCTCGAAGCTCTCGCTCTCGACCCAACGGATGTCGACTTTGACGTTGTTGGCCACGCCGCCGTGGTGCAATGCCTCGATCAGCGATTTATAGGCGTCTTTCAATTCGGTGTACTTGCCGACGACGGCGATGGTGACTTGCCCGTCGGGCGCCTTGAGGCGCTTCACGATCTGCTGCCACCGGCTGAGATCAGGCTGCGGCGCGACGGTGACGCCGAAATAGCGCAGCAATTCGGTGTCGAACCCGGCAGCGTGATACGCGAGCGGCGCCTCGTAGATCGTTTCGAGATCTCGCGCTTCGATCACGGCGCCTTCTCGCACGTTGCAAAAGAGCGCGATCTTGCGCTTTTCCTCTTCGGGGATTGGGCGGTCGCAGCGGCAGAGCAAGAGGTTTGGCTGAATGCCGATGGAGCGCAGTTCCTTGACGCTGTGCTGTGTGGGCTTTGTCTTCATCTCGCCGGCCGACGGGATGTAGGGCAACAGCGTGAGATGCACGAACGCCGCTTGTTGGGGCTCGAGCTCCTGGCCGAGTTGGCGGATCGCTTCGAAGAACGGCAGGCCTTCGATGTCGCCCACCGTGCCGCCGATCTCGCACAACACGAAATCCGCGCCGCCGTGATCGGAGAGAATGAATTCCTTGATGGCGTTGGTGACGTGCGGGATCACTTGTACCGTCGCGCCCAGATAATCGCCGCGGCGTTCCTTGGCGATGATCTCTTGGTAGATGCGACCGGTGGTGATGTTGTCGGCCTTGGCCGCGCTTACGCCTGTAAAGCGCTCGTAGTGCCCGAGGTCGAGATCGGTCTCTGCGCCGTCATCGGTGACGAACACTTCGCCGTGCTGGTACGGACTCATCGTGCCCGGATCGACGTTCAGGTAGGGATCGAGTTTGCGGAGGCGGACCTTGTAGCCTCGGGCTTGCAGCAAAGCGCCGAGAGCGGCGGAGGCGATGCCCTTCCCAAGGGAAGAGACCACGCCGCCGGTAATGAACACGTAGCGCGCCATTATCCTTCACATCAGCAGAACGCATCCGCGCCCCGCCCCTCAGCCAGCATTCGGCTGGCCTCTCAGCCAATAACCTTTAGGCGTCCAAACCTTATTGGTCTGGTCCCGCGCGTTCGCGCCGCACGGCCGCCACGCCGTCACCCTGGGGCGATTCGGGGTTGGCCGCCGCATCGAGCGGTACAGTGTTCAAAGCGGCCGCCGCTTGATCGCCGCCCGGCAAACGTAACGGCTGTGTGCGTGGGGCGGTCGTTGCCGTTGCGGCGGGCTGGGTCGTTCCGCTGGCGGAGGCACTATTGCGTTGAACGGTGGTCGGCGCGGTGGTCGCGGGGCGGGTCGCCGCCGGTTGCTGCGTGCTGACGGTGCGCGTGGCGGTCGGCGTGCTCCGCGGCGTGGTAGCGGGGGTCGCCGCAGCGCTTAGGGGTCCGGCGCGCTCGCCAGCGGCTGCGGGTGCTGGGCCAAGGGTAACGGTCGGCTGGGCCGTCGCCGGCTCAGCCGAAGCCAATTGAGTCGTGGCGGCTTGAGGAGCGTTTGATTGGGTTGGATCCGGTGCGGCGGGCGGCTCTTCAGCTGGGGTCACGGCGTCCGGCGTTGGCGTGGCCGGGGCGTTGAAACTCGGCAGACGGTCAAAGACCGAACCACCCGTCGAGTCGCGCGCAGCGCCCGAAATAACGGTCAAACTCAGGGACGTGATCAAGAAAAAGCCGCCTGCGAAGGTGGTCATCTTGGCCAACGCGTCGGCCGCGCCGCGCCCGCTCATCAGCGCGCCGCTGCCGCCAATGCCAAGCGCCCCGCCTTCGGAACGCTGCAGCAAGACCAGACCGATCAGCGCAAGGCAGACGATCAAATGGATAACTAGAACGATCATCGCCATGAGTGGCGTTGCTCCCGTTCGCCGCCCCGGTCTTGGGGACCTCCCAACATGGGTGCGCGCGAAAGCGCGCTCAATAGCCGAGGCGGACGCTAATTGCCAGACCGCACCGACAGCATCAGCTGGCGACGGGGTGCGCGAGAATAATCGCCGCGAAGTCGGCAGCTTTGAGGCTGGCTCGACCAACCAGGGCGCCGTCCACACCAGGACAGGAAAACACCTCGTGGGCATTTTTGGGATTTACCGCTCCACCATAGAGGACACGGGTGCTCTCCCCTACCGCGCCCAAAACCGCGCGGATATTGGCGTGCATGTCGGTGATTTCGGCCTGGGTGGGGATGCGATCGCCGCCGATGCACCAGACCGGCTCGTAGGCGACGACAAACGCGCCAGCGGCCGTGGGCATGCTCTGGCGGACCTGGGTGGCGACGACCTTCAGTTCGGCGCCTGAATCCCGGTCGGCGCGGGTTTCGCCGACGCAAACAATGGGAATGAGGCCAGCAGCCAGCGCTGCATTGGCCTTTCGGCTTACCAAACCGTCGGACTCGCCATGTTGAGAACGGCGCTCGGAATGGCCCAGGATGACGTATTTGGCGCCTGCGTCCGCAAGCATGGCGGCGCTCACCTCGCCGGTGCGCGCGCCGTCCTCGGCCACCGCGCTGCAATCTTGCGCCCCGATGGAAACCGGGCCGTTTGCGGCGACATGCGCCGCGGCGGAGATGTAGGGAGCGGTGGGGCAAATGAGAGCCTCCACCTGCGAGCCGGCTGCGCCGATCCGCTCCCCCAGAGCGGCAATCTCGGCCAGATCAGCGGCCCGGCCGAACATTTTCCAGTTTCCCGCCAGCAACGGCCTGCGGCTATTCGCCCGCACCATATTCCCTCCACAGCACCCACCAATTGCCCAAGGCGCGATTTGCCCCTAGGGCGACGCGTAACTAAAGTCCCGCGCCCAACGGCCTACCGGATACCTCAATGCTTGCTCAACTGCGAAATCTGACGCGCGGCTGGATCGCGTACCTGCTGCTGTTCTTGCTGGCGGTGGCGTTTGCGATGTTCGGCGTGAACGACGTGTTCAACGGGGTTGGGTCACAGAACCTCGCCGAAGTTGGCGGCCGGGCGGTCACGCCGCAGCAGCTCTCGCGCGAAATGGAGATTTATCTCCGCCAAATGCGCAACCAGGGAAACAACATCAGCCAAGCTGACGCGATCGAGGCCGGCTTGCATTCGCGGCTGCTGGAATCGCTGATCGCACGCACGGCGATGGAAAATTACGCCGACAAGATCGGTGTCAGCGCCAGCGACGCGCAAGTCGCCGATCGCATCCGCGAGTTTCCGCCGGTGCTGAATCCGTTGTCGGGCCAGTTCGACACCGCAGCTTACGACGGATTCCTGCGAGAGTTGGGGTATTCGCGCCCGGAGTTTGAGCGCGAAATTCGCAACGAGCTGACGACAGGCATGTTCATGGAAGCTTTGGTTGCGGGCGCCCGTGCGCCGTCAAGCTTCGGCAAACTTGTGCTGGCATACGAGAGCGAACGCCGGACGGTATCACTTGCGGAAGCGCCGGCCTCGCTCGCTGGTCAGATCCCCGCGCCCAACGAAGCGCAGGTCCAAGCCTTCTACGAAGAAAACGAAGCCAGTCTCCGCGTGCCGGAGTACCGAGCTTTGGTGCTGGTGCGCGCCACTCCAGCCGACTTCATCAACCGCATCGATGTGCCGGAAGCGCGCTTGCGCGAAGAGTTCGACGCCCGGCGCGCGACTTTGGTGGCGCCGGAAACGCGGAGCTTTTATCGCATCGCCGCCTCAAGCCAGGCCCAAGCGAACGACGCGGTCGCGCGGCTCGGGCGCGGCGAGACGCCGGAGGCGGTGTCACAGGCTCTCAACGCACCGTTGACGCGCGGCGCCGATCAGACGCGCGATCAGATCGCCGATAGCGCCGTCGCGGAAGCCGTGTTCTCGATGGCCGCGAACGCACCACCGCGCGCTGTGCAAAGCCAACTCGCGCCGTGGACCGTCGTGCGCGTCACCAGTGTTACAGCCTCCTCAGCCCCCGATTTTGCCCAGGTCCGCGATCAGCTACGCCAAGAACTCGCCGGCGAGGAAGCTTCTGAATTGCTGCAAGCGGCAATCGCTTCCTTTGAAGAAGCGCGCGCCGCTGGCACGTCAGCGGCGGAAGCCGCGCGGGCCGCGGGATTGCCGATCACGGAAATCGCCGCGGTCAACGCTCAAGGCCAGACGCCGCAAGGGCAACAGATCGAAGGGTTGCCGGCGGACATGGTGCAAGTCGCGTTCGAGACCAGCGAAGGGGAAGCGTCGGACTTCTTGCCAGTCGGCGATGCGGATGTGGTTGTGGCGGTGACCGGCGTGACGCCGTCGAGTGTGCGCCCACTCGCCGAAGTCCGCGCGCAATTGGTGGATGCCTGGACATCGCGTGAGCGCGCACGCCGACTTGAGGAACTGGGCGCCGACATTGTCGCCGCGATCAACGGCGGACAAGGGTTCGACGCCGTCGTTCGGGCGCGCCGCTTGAACGTTTTGGTGAATTCGCGGGACCTTGACCGCCGAACCGCCGCCCAATTGCCGGCGCGCGAACTCGCAGCACTGATGTTCGGCGCCGAGCAAGGCCGCGCTGTCTCGAGCATCCGCGGCGATGGCGGCGCAGTGTATGTGGCGGTCGTTGAAAACATCCAACGCACCGACCCCGCAACCGCGCCCGAGCAAGTCGAAGCAGGCCGTGCACAATTGCAGCAAGCGGTTGGGGAAAGTCTTGGTGAAGCCGTGCAAAGCGCGATCATCGCCGACGCCAGCACGCGGCGGAATCAGCGGCTGCTCGATCAATTGTACACCTCGGGACCGACCGACGACGCGGCTCCATGAGCGAGCCGCCGGCTCAGCCTGACTTCGCCGCCTTCGCCAGCGCGTACGCCGGCGGCGGAGCGGTTGTCTGGACCAAGCGTATCAGCGACCTTGAAACGCCGGTATCAGCGATGCTGAAGCTGGGCGCGGACAATCCAGGGACGTTGCTGCTGGAGAGCGTTCAGGGCGGTGATTTTCGTGGCCGCTACTCAATCCTTGCGCTGAAGCCCGATCTCGTTTGGCGGGTGAAGAATGGCCGGGCGGAAGCGAGCCGTGGCGGATTTTCTGAGGCTGCGTTCCGTCCGCAACGCGACGCGCCGCTGAAGAGCTTGCGCAAATTGTTGCAGCGTTCGGCGCTTGAACTGCCGGCGCCGTTGCCGCCGATGGCGGCGGGCTTGTTTGGCTATTTGGGCTACGACATGGTGCGCTTCGTTGAGCGCATTCCAGACAAAGCGCCAAGCCCCATCGGGACACCCGACGCAATACTAGTGCGACCGACGATCGTCGCCGTGTTTGACAACGTCACCAGTGAGATCACGCTTGTAACTCCGGCGCGCAAGCGCAAGGGCCAAACCGCGGAGACGGCGTACGCGGCCGCGCGTCAGCGGCTCGACCGTACGATGCGGGCATTGGACCGTTCCCTGTCAAAGCGCCGTGAGCCGCTTGCGCCGAGCGCGCCGCAAGCTCAACCGACGTCCAACACAACGGCCGCCGAATACAGGGCCGTGGTTGAAAAGTGCAAAGCGTACGCGCGCGCGGGAGACGTGTTTCAGGTGGTGCCGAGCCAACGCTTTTCGGCGCCGTTGGTTGAACCGCCGTTCGCACTTTATCGTGCGCTTCGGCGGTTAAACCCCTCGCCCTTCTTGTTCTACCTGAACTTCGCGGATTTCTCGCTGGTGGGCTCAAGCCCCGAGATTCTAGTGCGTCTGCGCGACAACACAGTGACGATCCGGCCGATCGCGGGCACGCGACCTCGTGGCGCGACGCCGGCGGAGGATCATGCGCTCGAAGGGGAATTGCTCGCTGATCCAAAGGAGCGCGCTGAGCATTTGATGCTGGTTGATCTCGCGCGCAACGACCTTGGCCGTATCGCCAAACGCGGCGCGCCGGCGGGCTCAAACGCTGTAGCGGCGAGCGCTGGGTCGGCGCATGTGCGCGTCACCGATAGTTTCACGATCGAACGCTATAGCCATGTGATGCACATCGTCTCCAACGTCGAAGGTGAACTCGCGGACGGCCTCACCGCGCTTGACGCACTGATGGCCGGTTTTCCGCACGGCACTGTAACCGGCGCGCCGAAGGTTCGGGCGATGGAGATCATCAACGAGGTTGAGAAGCACAAGCGCGGCGTTTACGCGGGCGGCGTTGGCTATTTCGGCGCCGCTGGCGACATGGACACCTGCATCGCGCTGCGGACGGCAGTGGTGAAGGACGGCGTCCTGCACGTGCAGGCCGGCGGCGGTGTCGTGCTCGACAGCGATCCGGAGCTGGAGCTTCAGGAAACCCAGCATAAATCACGCGCCTTGTTCCGCGCCGCCGCCGAGGCGTGGCGCTATGTCTGAGGGCGAAGCCCCTTGCGTTCGCGCGCCCAATAAGTCTCAATCGGTGACGATGACGAACGGCCCACGCACCGCACGATGGCGCTGGCTCTGCCCACGCTGAGCCTGGCCGTGCAATTCCATGCGCGGCGTTCTATTCTTTCGTCCGAGCGGCGCCCATGATCCTCGTCATCGATAATTACGACAGCTTCGTCTACAATCTCGTCCACTACGTCGAGGATTTTGGCGTGCGGACCGAAGTGGTGCGCAATGACGCGCTTTCCACGGAGGATGCGCTGCGGAAGAAGCCGAAGGCGGTGATCCTATCGCCCGGGCCGTGCACGCCGAACGAGGCCGGCATTTGTCTCGATCTACTGGCGAAGGCGCCCGACGCGCTGCCAATTCTGGGCGTGTGCCTTGGGCACCAAGCCATGGGGCAAGCCTTCGGCGGCGACGTCGTCTCGGCGCGGGAGATCATGCACGGCAAAGTGTCGGACGTGACGCACCGCGGCGGTGGTTTGTTCCGCGGTCTCCCCTCGCCCTTCCGCGCTACGCGCTATCATTCGCTGGCGGTGAAGCGCGAAACGTTTCCCGCTGTGATGAACATCGATGCGGAAACCGCCGACGGGGAAGTGATGGGCATGTCACACAAGACCCGGCCCGTGTTTGGCGTGCAATTCCACCCGGAATCGATTGCCTCTGAACACGGCCATGCGCTCATCGCCAATTTCTTGGCGGCGGCTGGGTTGCGATGACCCTTGCTCCATACCTCGCGAAGCTGGAAACGGACGCGCTCGCACCCGATGAAATCGACGCTGCGTTCGCGGTGATCATGGAAGGCGTCGCCGCGCACGAGGACATCAAGCGGTTCCTTACGCTCAGCGTGCCGTTCATGGGTGACGCGGCCTGGATCGCCGGTGGCGCGAAGGCGCTACGAGCACGCATGGTGCGCGTGGCGGCGCCGGAGAACGCGATCGACGTGTGCGGTACTGGTGGCGATGGCGCGCACACGTTGAACATCTCGACCGCGGTCGCCTTTGTTGTGGCCGGATGCGGCGTTCCCGTCGCCAAACACGGCAACCGGGCTATGAGCTCCAAATCTGGCGCGGCGGATGTGCTGGAAGCCTTGGGCGTGAAGCTGACAGGGCATGTGCCGACATTGGAACGCTGCCTAAGTGAGGCCGGCGTGGCGTTCCTGTTTGCGCAAAACCATCACCCCGCCATGCGGCACGTGGCGCTCGCACGCCGCGAACTCGGACATCGCACAATCTTCAATTTGCTTGGCCCGCTTTCGAATCCGGCGGGCGTTTCGCGTCAGCTCGTCGGCGTGTTCAGCGAAGACTTTCTTACACCCATCGCGGGAGCGCTCGGCGCTTTGGGGAGCGAACGCGCGTGGGTGGTGCATGGCGCGGGTGGCTTGGACGAATTGTCCTGCGAAGCGGCTAATCGCGTCGCTGCGTTAGAACGCGGCGGCGTCCGCAGTTTCGAAGTGGTCGCTGCTGACGCTTTTCTTTCCACCTCATCGAACTCTGGCATCAAAGGCGGCGCGGCCCCGCAAAATGCACTGGCGCTTCGCGGACTGCTTGAGGGTCAAGCCGGCGGGTCGGACTACAGCGAAGTTGTGCAGTTGAACGCCGCTGGCGCCCTGGTGGCCGCGGGTGCGGCCAAGACGCTGGCGGACGGCGCGAAGCTGGCATTCGACGCGCTGAACGAGGGCCGCGCGCTCGAAGCATTGGTGAAGCTTGTTGAGATCAGCAGGCGTGCGCCATGAATGTGCTTAGGGAGATCATCGCCTATAAGCACCAGGAAGTCGCCGCGCGCAAAGTATCGCGCTCACTTGAAGAGCTTGAACGCTTGGCCAGCGCTCAAGCAAAGCCGCGGGGTTTCCATGATGCGCTCGTCGCGTGCACGGATCGCCCTGCCCTTATCGCTGAGATTAAGAAGGCAAGCCCGTCCAAGGGGCTCATCCGCGTCGATTTCGATCCGCCTGCACTCGCGCGCGCTTACGCCGAAGGCGGCGCCACCTGCCTCTCAGTGCTGACGGATGCGCCAAGCTTCCAAGGTCACGAAGACTTTCTGCTCGCAGCGCGGGCGGCGGTTTCGTTACCAGTGTTGCGCAAGGACTTCATGGTAGATCCCTGGCAGATTGTTGAGAGTCGCGCACTCGGCGCCGACGCGATCCTCATCATCATGGCCGCAGTCGACGATGAACTCGCGCTCGACCTCGCCGACGAGGCGCAGCGTTTCGGTATGGACGCGCTGGTCGAGTGCCACGACGAGCGCGAACTTGAACGCGCGCTTCTGCTCGATGCGCGATTGATAGGCGTCAACAATCGCTCCCTGGTGACGTTTGAAACCTCGCTCGAAACCACCGAACGGCTCGCAGCGCGCGTACCTAAGGATCGCCTGCTCGTCGCGGAATCCGGAATCTTCACACCAGAAGATGTCGCGCGCTTGCGGAGCGCCGGTGCAGGAGCGTTTCTCGTCGGTGAGGCTCTGATGCGGCAGAAGGACGTTTCGGCAGCGACCCGAAACCTGCTCACACCTTGACGTCAGCCGGGGAACGGAGGTAGAACATTGGCCGTTCGCGTTTTGGTCCAACGACCGCCACCGAGATCGTGCTCCGATGCTGACGGCCAAGCAAAAAGAACTGCTCCTCTACATCCACGAGCGGATCAAAGAGACAGGCGTTTCTCCTTCGTTCGACGAGATGAAGGAGGCTCTGGATCTGGCTTCGAAGTCTGGCATCCACCGGCTGATTACCGCGCTGGAGGAGCGTGGTTTCCTGCGGCGTCTCCCGCACCGGGCCCGGGCGCTCGAAGTGCTGAAAATGCCAGATTCCGCCGCCCCAGCCGCCCCACCGCGCGGGCGCTCCAATTTCCGTCCCAGCGTCGTGGCCGCCGAGAGCCGTTCGAGCGATGGCGAAGGTGCGACGCTCCCCATTCTTGGCAAGATCGCCGCCGGCGTGCCGATCGAAGCCGTGCAGAACGAAATCGGCCGCGTTTCCGTGCCGTCCGATCTCGATAGCCGCGATCACTTCGCACTCGAGGTCAAAGGCGACTCCATGATTGGGGCGGGCATTCTCGACGGCGACGTTGTGGTGTTGAAGCGCAGCGATTCCGCCGATAGCGGTGACATCGTCGTGGCGTTGGTTGATAGCGAAGAAGCGACGTTGAAGCGCCTGCGTAAGCGCGGCAATTCGATCGCACTCGAAGCGGCGAACCCTGCTTACGAGACGCGCATTTTCGGCCCTGACCGCGTGCGCATCCAGGGCAAGCTGGTCGCGATGATCCGCCGTTATTCCTGACCGTCATCGCTGCGTTGGGCCGGTGTCCAGGCTCGGCTGATGTGAACGGGCCAAGCCCGCTCGATGCGGAAGCCGTCGGCTTCTGCGTAGATTAGGCCGCCGCCGAGCTGAGCACGGTTGGCGGGATCGATGACAAGCGCATCGGGACAGGTCGACGGGGCGGATACGTTGAACGTCGTGATGAGCACCGCACCGGGGGCGCAATGCGCTGCGACCACCTCAAGTGACCGGACGAGCGCGAACTCTCCCTCTCGCAACGTGCATAACGTTTCACCGCACGCCTCCGGCGAAGCGATGCGCTCGAGTTGGGCAGGCGACAGGCCGAGCATGCCGCCGAGGCGGTCGCGAACGTAAGTGCTACGGCCGGGCCGTTGCAACAACGTCCACGCGCCTGTTTCAGTTTGTGCGAACACAGCACGGAGATCGCCGTCGAAGGCGGCGATGGGTAGCGGCGTGCGGGCATACGTGACCACGCTTGCGGCCAGGAATACAAGCGCGCCGCAACGCACCCACCCTCGCCACAGGCTGGCCCACAATAACGCTAGAACACAAAGAAGGAACGCCAGGTCCGGCGGTTTCGGCAGCGCGCGCACAGCTTCGGGGCGCACGCCAAATGTCTGGCCAATCGCGGCGATTAGATCGAGCGCACTCGACATGAGTTCGATCGCGGGGTCGGCTAGGCCGAAAGGCGCGAGCACGGCTGCCACGCCTGCGGCCGGCGCGACCAGAAACGACATAATGGGCGCGGCGATCAGGTTCGCGGGGAGCGCGTAGATGGAGAAGCGTTGGAAATGGTAGATCGCAAACGGATCGGTCGCGAGACCGGCGACGAGTGAGATCAGGATTACGCCGCCAATAGACCGCGAGCTCCACTGCAGCGCGCCGATGAGCGGCCCGGGCGTTGGCAACGCCGGTTCGCTCGCCGGACGTTTCGACATCTCGAATAGCGCGACCAGCGCCATCGTCGCCGCGAACGACATTTGGAAGCCAGGCTCAAGCACCGATTCCGGAAACGCGAGTGTGACGATGAGCGCCGCGAGCGCGAGACCGCGCATTGAGATCGCCGGTCGGTCGAGCAGGATCGCGCCGAAGGCGACGCACGCCATCACGAACGCGCGCAAAGCCGGCACGCTTGATCCAGAGATCACAAGATATACTGCAAGCGACGTCAGTGCGCCGATCGCGGCGATTTTCTTCACCGGCCAACGCAAAGCAATCGGTGGAATGAGAGCGAACAGCCAGAGGAGCGCTCCAAACACCAATCCTCCGACGACGCCCATGTGGATGCCGGACACAGAGAGAAGATGTCCAAGGCCGGAATTGGTGAGCGCTTCGTTTGTCTCGGTGTCGATCGCGCTGCGATCGCCGGACACAAGCGCAGCGGCGATGGCCCCGCCGCGGCCGGGCGAAGCGGCCTGGATTGTCTCGGACAAATCCCAGCGCAACGCGGCCAGACGTAAACGTTGTTGGTCCCACCACGAGGGCGGCGCGCCGAAGGCAGCCGGACGGCAGCGACCAAAACCGAACCCCGTCGCGCCGAGGCGTTCGAAGTAAGCGCGGCGCGCAAAATCGTAGGCGCCCGGCGCCATCGGCCCAGCGGGCGGCGCAAGCACAGCAAAGCAACGTGCGGCGCGCCCTGGTGTAAGCATGCCCGCTGCGGGAACGGACACGCGCACATAACGCGGCACGGCCTCGCTGCCCTCGATGGCGCGGGTGATGAGGCGTAGGCGCGGGCCCGCCGTGCTCGACTCAACCGCAATCACCCAACCTTCGACGCCGCGCGGTTCCTCATCGCCAACAATGGCAGGGGTGGCGGCCAGATGCGTGCGCACTTGCGCCGCGCCAATCCCCAACCCGGCTGCCAGCGCCAAGCTGGCGGACGCAACAGTGACGACCCGCAGGAGATCGAGTTCCGCGCCGGGTGCGATCAGCAGGCCGGCGGCGATCAGCAGCGCCGCGCCAACCACCAAGCCCGCCCCGAGCCAGATCGACGGATCGGTGGGCGCGACGAGCCAGAACGCAGCGCCAGCGATGGTCGCGACCGGCAGCCAGAGGATCCAGCGATCGCGTTGAGCTGCCCATGCGCCGGCCAAAACGTCGCGCATTACGGCCATCGGGGCGCGGCTAGGAGAAAGCGCCTTGGCCGTGCTACCACGCGCCCGCTTCTTCAATCTCGAACCGGCCTTCCCCGAACTGCCCGCAATGAGCGTCGTCACCCGTTTCGCCCCCTCGCCCACCGGCTTCCTGCACATTGGCGGCGCCCGCACGGCGCTTTTCAACTGGCTGTTCGCGCAAGCGACTGGCGGGAAGTACCTGCTCCGTATCGAAGATACAGACCGCGCGCGCTCCACCAAAGAGGCGATCGACGCCATTGTCGATGGGCTCGACTGGCTTGGGCTGAAGCCCGAGTGCGAGCCGGTGTTCCAATTCGCCCGCGCACCGCGCCACCGCGAAGCCGCGGCGGAGATGATCGAGCGGGGAACAGCGTTTCGTTGCTACATGACGCCAGAAGAGGTTGAGGCCGCACGGGCCGAAGCGCACGCAGAAGGCCGCGCGATCCGTTCGCCCTGGCGTGACGGAGGCAAGCCGGCGTCGGTGGATGCGCCGTTCACCGTGCGCTTACGGGCCCCCGATGATGGCGACGTGCTGAACGCCGATCTCATCCAAGGCGATGTGCGTATCAAGGCGCGCGACATTGACGACCTCGTGCTGCTCCGCGCCGACAGCAACCCGACCTACATGCTCTCGGTGGTCGTGGACGATCACGACATGGGCGTGACGCACGTGATCCGCGGCGACGATCATCTCACCAATGCGGCGCGGCAAATGCCAATCTTCCAAGCCATGGGCTGGACGCCGCCGAAGTTCGCGCATGTGCCTCTCATCCATGGACCCGATGGCGCCAAACTCTCAAAACGCCACGGCGCGCAGGCGGTGCATGAGTATCGCGACATGGGTTATTTGCCCGAAGCCATGAACGCGTATCTGATGCGCCTCGGCTGGAGCCCCGGACACGACGATATCGTGACAAAGGAAGACGCGGCGCCGGGCTTCAGACTGGAACAGATCGGCAAGGCGCCGGCGCGGCTCGATTTCACAAAGCTCGACAACGTCAACGCGCACTTCTTGAAACTCGCCGACGATGCGCGCCTCACGCAAATTGTATTCGAGTTCATCGCTGGCCAGCGCGAGGATTGGAGCGTCTCCGACACCGGACGTACACGCATCGCCGCTGCGATACCGGTGCTTAAGAATCGGGCAAAGACAGTGGCCGAGCTGGCGGGCCTTACAAAATTCCTGCTGGTGGAGCGTCCACTCGCGCCGGACGAGGCTGCGCAAAAGCACCTCGATCCCCAAATGAAGCTCAGGCTCAAACGCTTGAAGGATCGCTTGTCAGCGACGCCCGTTTGGGAAAATACAGCTTTGGCGGCGACGCTTAAGGCTTTTGCTACCGAGGAAGGCGTTGGAATGGGCCAGATTGGACCAGGACTACGCGCCGCTTTGACGGGCGGGGCGCCAGCGCCTGATCTGGGACAGACTTTGGAAGCATTGGGCCGCGAGGAATCGCTGGCCCGCATCGCGGATCAGACTTGAGGTAAGGCCATGGATAGCAAGCTCACCAAGAAGCCGGCGGCCACGCTGACATTCGATAACAAGCAGATTGAGGTGCCGGTGTATGGCGGCTCGGTCGGCCCCGATGTGCTCGATATCCGAAAGCTCTACGCCCAAACCGGCGCCTTCACTTACGATCCGGGCTTCACCTCAACAGCAAGCTGCGAGAGCCAGATCACCTTCATCGATGGCGATGAGGGCGTGCTGCTCTATCGCGGCTACCCGATCGATCAATTGGCCGAGCAATCGAGTTTCCTCGAAGTTTGTTATCTTCTGTTGCACGGCGATCTGCCGAACGAAGGCCAGTTCAAGGACTTCGATCGCAACATCACCTATCACACGATGCTGCACGCGCAGTTCGACCGCTTCTTCGAGGGCTTCCGCCGCGACGCGCACCCGATGGCGATCATGGTCGGCACGGTTGGCGCGCTGGCGGCGTTCTACCACGACAGCACCGACATCAACGATCCGGTGCAACGCACGATCGCCAGCCATCGCCTCATCGCCAAAATGCCGACGATCGCGGCGCGTGCATTCAAATATTCCATCGGCCAGCCTTTTGTGAGCCCGCGCAACGAATTCGACTATGCCTCGAACTTCCTGCGCATGTGCTTCGCGGTGCCGGCGGAGGACTACAAGGTGAACCCGGTCATGGCGCGCGCGATGGACGTGTTCATGATCCTTCACGCCGATCACGAGCAAAACGCGTCGACGTCGACGGTGCGACTGGCGGGCTCATCCGGCGCCAATCCGTTTGCCTGCATTTCCTCTGGCATTGCGTGCCTCTGGGGGCCAGCGCATGGCGGCGCCAACGAAGCGGCGCTGCAAATGCTCGAAGAGATCGGCACCGTCGATAAAATTCCGGAATTCATTCGCCGGGTGAAAGATCCAAACGACGATGTGCGTCTGATGGGCTTCGGCCACCGCGTCTATAAGAACTACGACCCGCGCGCGAAGGCGATGCAGAAGCTCTGCCACCAAGTGCTCAAGGAGGTCGGCGCTGAAGATAATCCGCTGCTAAAGGTGGCGGTTGAGCTGGAGCGCATTGCGCTGAGCGATGAGTATTTCATTCAACGCAAGCTTTACCCGAATATCGATTTCTATTCGGGCATCACGCTGCGCGCGATGGGCTTTCCCTCCTCCATGTTCACGGTGTTGTTCGCACTTGCACGCACCGTCGGGTGGATCGCGCAATGGACGGAGATGATGGAAGACGACAGCCAGAAGATTGGCCGTCCGCGCCAAATCTACACCGGTGCGCCGAAGCGGGATTACGTCGCGGTCGGCAAGCGCGGCTGAGCCATCACGGCCAGTACGGTATCCGCAGCGATCTCGGCGGCCGGCCGGCCGCCACGGCCCATTTTCGCGAGCGCTTCGTCCTGCCTGCGGATTTGGTCTTCGCGTAAATCGTCGTCGTCCAGCAGAGGTCCTGCGGTGGCGACGATGTTGGCGGCGGTGAAGCGGGTTTGGATGAGTTCCGGCGCGACTTCAGCGTCGGCGGCAACGTTCATCAACGTTGCGTACTTGCCCTTGAACAGGAACGCGCGCGCCAGCGCCCAGGTGATCCAACCAAGTTGATACCCAATCACGAGCGGCGCGCCCTGCAGCGCGACTTCCGTCGTTACTGTGCCTGATGCGGCGAGCGCGACGGTAGCGGCAGCGAAGGCGTCTTCTTTCTCGCGCTCGTCGACGATGCGCGCACTCGGCGGCGCCTGCTCCTTTACTGCCCTGGCGACCGCGCTGGCGGCGACGACAACCAGGCGAAGATCATCGCGCGTGCTGTCGAGTTCTTGCGCCGCGCGCCAGAGCGTTGGGCCGATGCGACGGATTTCGGCTGGGCGGCTTCCGGGGAGCACGAGCAGCACCCGGTCCCTTGCCTTGAAGCCTTGCCTACGTTTGAAGGCGTCGCCGTCGCCTTGCCTGAAGCGGCCCAGCGCAGGGTGGCCACAAACGGTGCAGGCCAATCCGTACGGCTCGTAAAACGGGACCTCGAAATCGTGGATGCAGATGAGGTGATCAACGGTCGCGGCGAGCGTTCTGGCGCGACCGGGGCGCGTCGCCCATACCTGCGGGCCAACATATTTGATGAGTTTGATCTCGGGGGCCACAGCACGGACGGCCTGCGCGACACGCAGCGTAAAGCCCCATGAATCGATCAAAACAACGGCATCCGGCTTGCCATCTAAGATGGCCGCCACGGTCGCGGCCACGGCCGCTTTCACCCGCTGGTACGCCAGCAAGCCATCAACGAAGCCAAGCACGGCGAGACCGGAAATGTCGGCCTGGCTCTTGATGCCTTCGGCAGCCATCAGGGCGCCACCCACGCCGGCGAGTTGGATTGACGCGTCTCGATCCTTCAATACGCGCGCCAAGTCGGCGCCAAGTGCATCGCCGGAAACTTCCGCGGCGACGAGAAAGACCCTCTTGGTCACGTCACGTCCAAGTCTGCGGACGTGAACCCGAAGACAAATAAACCGGCGGCGTCGGCGGCGGCGATGATCGCGGCACGGCGCACGGCGAGCGCACCGCCCGCTTCAACCGCCACGCCAGCAAGGCCAGCGGCCGCGGCGCCTTCGATGGTTCGTACGCCGATAACCGGGAGGTCAATGCGACGTTCCTGAATGGGCTTCGGGCGCTTCACCAAAACGCCACGACGCGCGCTGGCGCCGCCGCGAATGTCAGTGGGAAGCGTCGCGACGCGCTGCAGCATCGCGTCGGTTTGTTCCTGTGCTTCAACGGCGAGAATAAGGCCCGCGCATGCGACCACGCCCTGGCCGACGTCGAACGTACCCATGGCGGCGGCGACGCGCGCGGCGAGGCGCATGTCCGCCAGATCACCCGCACTTGGCGCATGCTTGCCCCACACGCCATCAGGTGCGGCGAGCCCCTCCATCACTTGATCCGCGCCGATGATCACAAAGCCTTGTTTGGCGTGCTCATCCAGAACCGCACGCAAAAGGGCGTCATCGCCTTTCGGCGCGGCGGCAGCGAGCGCGGGAACCATCGCCATACCGCCCGCATCCCAGTTGAGCGTACGTAAATCCGTCCGCGGTATCTTGCCGACGAACACGACAGCATCGCAGCCCGCGGCCTTCATCGCCGCGATGCGCGCGCCCATTTCGCCGAGCCCGTGCGTGTCGTGAGGATGGGTTTCGAGCGCCTCATCCGCAAACGGGGCAACGCGAGCTACAAAATAGGATGCGCCTTCGGCAGCGCAGTGCTCGGCCAACGCGACAGGCAGTTCACCGGCGCCAGCGATGATCCCGAGCTTGCGCCATGCTGGCATTGCTTAGTCTCGCGGCATGCACAGCGGACGCGCTGCGTCGGCGCGAACGAAATCGACGATCTCCATCACTTCGGGATTCTTCGCGTAGAATTGCGCACAATCCTCCACGCGCTCCTGGAAAGTGCCCTCTTCCGCGAACAGCATCCGATACGCGGCGCGGAGATCGTGGATTTGTTCGCGGCTGAAACCACGGCGCTTCAGGCCAACGACGTTCAAACCGCCGAGGTGGGCGTGGTTGCCGATCGCTGATCCGAACGGGATCAAGTCGGTCGTCATCAGCGCCGATGCGCCGACGAACGAATAGCGACCCACGCGGCCAAATTGATGGACGCCGGAAAGACCACCCAGGAACGCGAAGTCACCAACCTTCACGTGGCCGCCGATGGTGGCGGTTTGGGCCATGATGACGTTGTTGCCGACGTCGCAATCATGGGCGACGTGACAATTGCCCATGATCAGGCAGTTGTCGCCGATGGTCGTCACTGAACGGCCGCGCACGGTCCCGCGATGGAGCGAAGCGTGCTCGCGGATGACGTTGTTGTCGCCGATTTCGAGCCGCGTTGGCTCGCCTTTGTAAGAGAGATCCTGTGGCGTGCCGCCTAGCACCGCGAACGGGAAGACGACGTTGTCCTTGCCCGTACTCGTGTGGCTTTCGATGAACACGTGCGCCGTGAGACGCGTGCGATCGCCCAAGCTTACATTCGGGCCGATCACGCATCCCGGACCGATCTCGACGTCGACGCCGAACTCAGCGGTTTTGTCCACCACGGCGGTGGCGTGGATCTTTGCGGTCATGCCGGGCGGTCCGCTTTCATGGCCGCGAATTCGCAATCAGTCGCGAGTTCGCCGCGCACTTCGACGCGGCCGCGGAACTTGAAGATGTTGCGGCGCGCGAACAGCACTTCGACATGCATGTCCATGGTGTCACCCGGCATCACCGGGCGTTTGAACCGCGCGTTCTCGACTGACATGAACAGGATCAGATGCTTAGTGATGTCGGCTTCTAGCGTCTTCGACATCAACAACGCGCCCGTTTGCGCCAATGCCTCTATCTGCAACACGCCCGGCATCACCGGCGCACCGGGAAAGTGCCCAGGAAAGAACGGCTCGTTGATGGTGACATTCTTGATGCCGCGGATCGACTTGTTTGGGATGTAGTCGACTGCACGATCAACCAACAAAAAAGGATACCGATGCGGGAGCCGGCGCAAAATTTCGCCGATCTCGATCACGTCATCTGTGGTCTTGTTCTTCTCGGTCAGATCATTCGCCTGCATCGCGCGCTCCCACCTTGCGGCTCAACCACGCCTGCTCACGCATCCATTGGCGTATCGGTTTGGCCGGATATCCGGTCCATGTTTCGCCTTCTGGCACGTCTTTAAACACCGCCGCGCCCCCCGCAAGCGTCGCGCGGGCGCCAATGACGCGGTGGTCTCCGATGCCGACCCGGCCGCCTAAAGTCACGCCGTCACCTAGCACCGTCGAACCCGAAATACCGCCGAACGCCGCGATCAAGGCGCCGCGTCCGATCGTGCAATTGTGTGCGACGTGGCAGAGGTTATCGATCTTGGCGTCTTCGCCGATGATAGTATCGCCGAAAACGGCGCGGTCGATCGTGCAATTGGCGCCTATGGTGACGCGGTCTTGGACGATAACGCGCCCGAAATGCGGCACGTCGACTGGCCCCTGCTCACTCGCAGCCATGCCGAATCCCGCCTCTCCGATCACGGCGCCGGCGAGAACGTGGACGTCATCGCCGATGAGCGCGCACGCTATCGACGCGCGCGCGCCGACGCGAGAGCGGCGCCCAATAGCCACACCCGCGCCGATGACGCTGTTGGGGCCAATCTCGGCGTCCGCGCCAATTTGGGCTCCTGCGCCGATGACAACGCCCGGACCGATGCGGGCGCCAACTTCAATGCGGGCTGTGGGATCGATCGCTGGCGCGCCCGCCGCAAAACCGCGTGGCCGCGCCAGCAACCGCGATAAGCGTGCGAAAGTCGCACGTGGGCGTTCGGAGAGGATGAGCGCCCCGGCGTGAGGCGCCAAGTGCGCGAGCGCCGGCGCGATCACGCAGGCGCCGGGCGAGCTCTCAAGCGGCTTTGCGCCCTTGGCCTTGGCTTCGTAATAGCAAAGGTCGCCGGGGCCAGCTTCGTCGGCCGGCGCAACGCCCATGAGCTTGCGCTCGGCATCGCCACCGATATCGCCAGAAGGCGTAAGCGCCCGGACCGTCGCCGGCCCGAGCGCTTCGTAGAAACGAGGGTCGATCATGCGCGGCCCATGCTGGCGCCGGCGCTCGCCCTTGTCACTGTCGCCGTCGCCTTATTGGCCGCCGGCTGGCGGTTGCTGCGGCGCGGGGGCCGACTGACGCGTGACCTCGATCGTCTGGATCGACTGGTTCAGGCGCTGCACGACGTCATCCGTCGCGTTCACAGCTGGCTGCATCAGATTGACTGCCGAGGCGTCAAGCACGATGCCCGCACCACGCGCTTCCATCACCTGGCGCACGATGGGCGTGATCTGCGTGTTGAAGGAATTGATGGTCATTTGCTGGGTGTAGTCCATGTCGCGCGACAGGCCCTGCTGGCGTGTGCGGAACGCGTTCAGACGTGCTTCGAACTGCTCCAAGCGCGAGTTCAGCGCCGTATTGCGGCGAACCTGCTCTTGTGACTGCCCTTGCACGGCTTGGGCGATGCTCTGCTGCTCGGTCTGAATGGCTTGAGCTTCCGGTCCGATTTCCGCAGCGATTTGCTGACGGATTTGGTTCAACTTGGTTGTCATGTCACGGCCGACATTGCTGGATTCGATGATCCGCTGATAATCGATGACGATGACGCTGGCGGCTTGGCCGCCGCCGCGGTTGCGTTGCGCGTGCGCTTCCGGCGCCAGCGAAGTGAAGGCCGCCGCCATGGCGATGGCCGCGATGAAATGCTTGAGGAAACGCATCGAAGCGTCCTTTCTCTTGGGGGTTAGAAGCGTGTCCGCGTTGAGAAGCGGAAAGTCTCGCGCCGGTCATAATCCTCGTAAGCCAAGGGCTGCGAGAAATCGAACTGCACAGGACCGAACGGAGAATCCCAGAACACGGTGAGACCGGCCGCCGCACGCAGCGCGAGGTCGTCTTCGACCACGAGCCGAGTGCTTCCTGCCAGATCAACCGTCTGGCGGCTCGCGGAATCCACAGTTCCGAGTGTGCCAAACTCAGAAAACAGCGCCGCGGATAGACCGAATGATTCCGGCAGACCCAGCGGGACGTCCAACGAGATGGTGCCAACGGCGAAGGCGTTGCCGCCGATCGCGTCGCCAATCTGGGTAATCTCGCCCGTGGCGTCGTCGACCACGAGCTGACGGGGGCCGATGCCGGCGACGTCGAAGCCACGGAAAGAAGCGCCGCCCTTAAAGAAGCGGTCGTTGATCCGGACGTCGTCGCCACCCCAGCCGAAGATGTAGCCGCCATTGGCGCGCATATTCAGGCGCCAGCCCTCCCACAGCCCATAATAGAAGCCGAGGTCCATCTCGGTGCGGAGATAGTTCACTTCGCCGCCGAGGCCCGCAATGTCCTGGCTGAGCGAGAGGTCAAACCCGCGGGTCGGCAAGATCGGATCGTTGCGGCGATCCCAATTGATCGTGAAACCGACGAGCGACGTCAGGAAGTTGCCTTCCTGGGCGCAAATCAGCGGCCGCTGGAGGTTGATCGGGTTGCATTGATCAATCGCTGGCGTGCCCACGTTGCTGTCATGATCAACGAGCGAGTTTGCGATTTCGGTGTCGTCGAGAATGACGGAGTAGGTCAGCCCGAGGCTCGTGCGGTCGGCGACCGGGTAACTCGTACGCAGCCCAAAGCCGGTGGACTGGTTTTCGAATGACGATTGATCGAGAAAGTCCGTGCGCAGCGAGTAGATGTCGAAGCCTGCGGCGAGTTCGCGACCCATGAAGCGCGGTTCGGTGAAACGAATATCGACTTGCTGGCGTTGCGAGCTCGACGATGCGCGTAACCGCAAGAACTGACCTCGGCCGCGCAAATTCCGCTCGGTGATCGAGAAATCGAACAGGAAGCTTTCGTAGGACGAGAAACCGGCTGCGAATGCCAACTCCCCTGTGGACTGCTCTTCAACGGAAACAGTGACCACAGACCGATCAGGCTGTGAACCCGGCGTTTCTTCTACGGTGACGTTCTCGAAGAAGCCAAGCGAGCGTATGCGCGCGCGTGAACGGTCAAGCAGTACGCGGTTGAATGCGTCGCCCTCACTGACACGCATTTCGCGGCGAATGACGCGATCCAATGTGCGCGTGTTGCCGACGATATCGACACGCTCGATGAAAACGCGTGGGCCTTCGTTCACTTCAAACGTGATATTGACGACGCGATTTTCGCGGTCGCGCTCGACGTTCGGCGCGATATCGACGTTGGCGTAGCCGACGGTGCCGGCAAGGTACGTCATCGCGTCGATGGCGTCTTCGATCAGATCGCCCTGGAACACTTCGCCACGGCGGATAGGGATCGTCGCCAACAACAATTCGGTAGGCAGGCGATCAAGTTCGGTTTCGACGTTAACGGTCCCGAATTCGTAGCGAACGCCTTCATCGACGGTAAACGTGATGAAGAAATCGCGTTGATCGGGCGTGAGTTCGGCAACGGCGGAGACGACTCGAAAGTCGGCGTATCCGCGATTGTTGTAGAACTGGCGCAATTGCTCGCGGTCGTACTCGAGGCGATCCGGATCGTAATTGTCGTTCGAGTTGAAGAAATTCCACCACTTCGACTCGGTCGTGACGATGGCGTCGCGCAAAGTGCGGTCGCCGAATTCGTCATTACCGATGAAGTTTACGTCGCGCACGCCCGTCACCGGGCCCTCATCGACCTCGAAGATCAAATCGACCCGATTTTGATCAAGCTCTCGCACCTGCGGCGTCACGGTCGCGGCGAAGCGGCCGGCACGGCGGTAAAGCTCAAGGATACGTTGCACGTCGGCTTGCGCACGCGCGGGCGTGAACACAGACCGCGGACGCGCCTGCACTTCCTCTTCGAGGTCGTCCTCTTGCAGAGAACCCAGACCCTCGAAAATCACGCGATTGATGATCGGATTTTCAATCACCGCCACGACCAGATCGCTATCGCGCTGTTCGATCTGCACGTCGGCAAACAGGCCGGTGGCGAACAACGTCTTGAGCGAAAGGTCGATGCGTTCGGGATCGAACGTGTCGCCGGGGCGAACGAGCAAGTAGGACGTGATGGTGGACGCTTCGATCCGCTGGTTGCCCTCAACCACGACGCGCCGGATCGCGACGCCTTGCTGCGGCGCCTGCGCCGGCTGTGCGCCCGGTGTCTGGGCTACGGCTTCGCCCGCGCCGACTAAAAGCGCGCCCGTCGCTGCGCCGACCGTAGCCGCGCACGTCACAGCGCCGACCACGACATCCCTCAGAACCCGCTTCATCAACCCCTCGACGGTTCGGCGCTCCCCAGCGCCGGATTTCTAAGACAGCATCCCTTTGGGAAACACAAGGACGCGAAGCTGTTCACCCTGCGCCTCCGGGAAGAAGGCGGGTAATGTCGTTCCATGTAGCGAACAGAAAGAGGCTGGCGAGGACGGCGAAACCTGCCCGAAACGCCCATTCCTGAGCCACAGGTGGCAAAGGTTTGCCGCCGCGCAACGCTTCCACCGCGCACATGACAAGGTAGCCGCCATCCAGGATGGGGATCGGCAGCAAGTTGGCGAAGCCGACCGCAACCGAAAGCACGGCGGCCCAGCCCAAGAGCGCCAGCAGCACGCCGCTGGTGGCGCCCCACAATCCTTGGTCGGACGTATCGAGAGCGTAGGAGGTCACTTGCCCCGATTGACTGAGAATGCCGACCGGTCCGGCGATGTCCGCGCCGGAGGCGGCGCCGGAGAAAATACCGCCGATGTATTCGACCGTTTGAGCGATGAGGCCCCACGTGTTCAGAACGCCAAAGCGCAGCGCATCGAGAATGCCCACAGGTTCGATTGTGCGTTCTTCCGGGCGCACGCCAACTTGGACGCCGATCGCACCTACGGTTTCTGTTTCACCGCTTGCGTTGGGACGCTCTATGGCGCGCGGCGTCACATCCAGAGTGCGCGTGCCGGCCTCTGACTCCAACGTGAGCTGCAGGGGCACATTGGGGTTGGCCGCGATGATGCCTTGGAAGGCTGGCCAATTCGCAACCTGTTCGCCGTTAACGGCGCGAACGATCTCTCCACGCTGCAAACCCGCTTCGGCGGCGGCGGAGCCGGTCATCACGTTGCCGACGCGAGCTGTCACCGCGCCATAATCAGTTACGTCTCGGCCCATCGCGAAGGCGACCAGTGCAAACGCGAAGATCGCAAACACGAAATTGGCCATCGGTCCGGCGATGACCGCAGCGGCGCGACGTTCAACGGGCATCGCCCGAAAGTGCCCCAGCCGACGCGCTTCTTCGGGGCTCAGTTCCTGGCTTTCCTCAGTGGCCGGCAAGACGCTTGTGGCGTCCGTGTCGTCGACCCACGACACGAAACCGCCAATCGGAATCTTCGAAACTTTCCAACGCGTGCCGTGCTTGTCGGTCCATCCGAACCATTCCGAACCCATGCCGATGGAGAAGCTCTTAATGGCGATGCCGCACCAACGGCCAACCTGGAAGTGTCCGAACTCGTGGACGAACACGACGACACCGAGCACGAGCAGAAACGAGCCGCCGTAGATCAATGCGTTCTGGAGCAGTTCCAGCATTTCGCCCGGTCCTCCGCGCGCCGCTCCCGAGCGCCGCAAGTTGTTGAAATGCCTTTAGGCCGCCGCCAGGTTTCCCGCAATCCGCTGAGCCGCGCGTCGCGCAGCGTGATCCACCGCCGCCACCTCATCCAAGGATGACGGCGATTTTGCGATCAGGGCTGGTTCCGCGACTGTCACCTCCCCCAACGCTGTTTCCACCAGCCGGGCGATGTCGAGGAAGCGAATTCGCCCATGCAGGAAGGCGTCGACTGCGACCTCATTGGCGGCGTTTAGAGCGGCGGTGCTGGCGGGCCCCGCCCGCAATGCGGACCGAGCCAAGTCCAGCGCGGGAAACCGTTTAGAATCATGGCGTTCGAAGCTGAGACTGGTGATAGCCGCCAGATCCAGGCGGGCCGTCGATACACCGGCCCGATCCGGCCAAGCCAGCGCATAGGAAATCGGGGTCCGCATGTCCGGGGCGGAGAGCTGGGCCAGAACCGACCCGTCGCAATAATGCACCAAGCTGTGCACGATCGACTGAGGGTGGATCAGGACGTCGATTCGGTCCTCCGGCATCCCGAACAGATAGGCCGCCTCGATCAGCTCCAGGCCCTTGTTCATGAGTGTGGCGCTGTCGACGGAAATCTTCGCGCCCATCGACCAATTTGGATGGGCGCAGGCCTGCTCGGGCCGTGCCGCAGCCATAGCGTCGAGGGTCCAAGTGCGGAACGGCCCGCCTGATGCAGTCAGCGTGATGCTTTCGGCCCGCTCTGGATGGCTCATGACCTGGAAGATCGCGTTGTGCTCGCTATCGACGGGCAACAGCATTGCGCCGGAGGCTTTGGCCGCCTCAAGCACGAGCGGCCCTGCGGAGACCAGGCTCTCCTTGTTCGCAAGGGCCACGAGCGCCCCACGGCGCACTGCGGTCATCGTCGGCCCGATTCCGGCGGCGCCGACGATCGCCGCCATGACCCAATCCGATGGGCGCGCCGCTGCTTCGTTGAGACCTGCCTCGCCGGCGCCGACTTCAATGTCGAGCCCCGACAATGCTTCTCGCGCCAACGCGAGCATGTCGGGGTTGGCGATTGCGGCGAAACGTGGCTTCAAACGACGACAGGCGTCGAGCAATCCAGCGACGTTCGCGCCAGCTGTGACTGCTTCAACCGGCACATCCAGACCTTGCGCGCGCAATTGCTCCACGACATCGACCGTCGAGCGGCCAACCGAGCCGGTGACGCCCAAAATAGAAACGCTGCGGCCGTCGGCGCTCATAGGCCCGTTCCAAAGAGCACTGCCGTGGCGCGGGGCCCGAACGCAAGCGCAGCGCCCAGCAGCAGCGACGCGGCCATTAAGCCATCAAGCCGATCCATCACGCCGCCATGGCCAGGGATAACGCGGCTGGCGTCCTTCACCCCGAAGCGGCGTTTCAGGAAGGACTCAAAAAGGTCACCCATGAGGCCAGTGAACGCCAACAGCGCGCCGATGGCGAGCCAAGCGATGCGGAAATCGGGCGTGACATGATAAGCGAGGCCGCACCCGTAGCCGGCCACCGCGCCGGCGAGCGTGCCGGAGATGATCCCTGACCAAGTCTTTTTGGGCGACAGGCCTTCCGCCACTTTCGGCCCACCGATCAGCTTGCCGCCGAAGTACGCAAAAATGTCGCCTGCCCAGATGATCGCGAACAGCGCGAGTATGGTCTCCAGTCCCTCCGGCGCGCGATCGCGCAGCCAGAGAAACACCGTCACCGGCAATCCGACGTAAAGCACGCCGCCGGCGGTTTCGAACGCATGCACCAACGTGCGCCGCCGCAGCGCGGACGTGACGGCACATACCGCCAGCCAAAGCACCGCCCAGTCCAGATGGCGCCAGCTTGCGAACATCACAGCGATGAAGGAACCCACGAAGACAAACCAGAACGCGGTCATCGTCGCGTTTGGCTCGCTCATGCGGGCGTATTCATAACTCATGACCACGACGGCGGCGGCGCACGCCGCCGCCAGCCAAGGTCCGCCAAGCCACGCAGCGCCAACGCCGATGCTTGCGAGCACCAGTCCCGACGCGATACGCGCGCCGAGGTCCGACCAATCGCGCCGCTCGCGGGGTTCGGCCTCAGCTCGCGACAGGCTCGGTCCCTCCGAAGCGACGCGTGCGGCGTTGGAATTCATCGATCGCGGACTGAAGCGCCTCCTTATCGAAGTCCGGCCAAAGCACGTCCAAGAAAACGAGCTCCGCGTAGGCTGCTTGCCAGAGCATGAAATTCGACAACCGAAGTTCGCCCGAGGTACGCACCAGGACATCGGGCGTCGGCAGGTCGGACGTGTCGAGGTAACGCTCAAACAACGCTGGTGTTACATCTTCTGGCGATATTTTCCCTTCCGCCGCATCAACAGCGATGGCGCGGGCGGCGCGGGCGATCTCATCTTGACCGCCATAATTGAATGCGATCGTGAGGTTGAGTTTATCGTTGTGGCGCGTACGCGCCTCGGCGTTGTCGATGATCTCAGCAATGTCGCGCTGCAGGCCGTTGCGGCCGCCGATAACACGCACCCGCACCCCTTCCCGCACCAGCTTGTCGAGGTCGCGTGACACGTAAAGCCGCAACAGATCGAACAGCGCGTTCACCTCTTCGGCGGGTCGGGACCAGTTCTCGGTCGAGAAGCCGAACACGGTGAGATATTGAACGCCGAGATCCCCGGCCGCCTCTACCGTGCGGCGCAAGGCTTCGACACCCTCGCCGTGTCCAAACGTCCGTGGCCGGGACCGCTGACGCGCCCAACGACCATTGCCGTCCATGATGATGGCGATGTGGCGCGGAACAGGCGCGTGCGTTGGAGCAGGTTCGGCCATCGCGTTGTGCAGGCCTAGACCTGCGTGATCTCTTCTTCCTTGTGGCGCGTCAGATCGTCGATCTTCTTGATGTGGGCGTCGGTGGTTTTCTGCACGTCAGCGCCGAGTTTCTTGTGCTCGTCCTCGCTGATGACGTGCTCTTTTTCCAGTCGCTTCAGGTGCTCCATCGCATCTCGCCGCACATTGCGTACGGCGACACGCGCTTGCTCAGCGTATTTGCCTGCCAGCTTCGCGAGTTCGGCGCGGCGTTCGCCGGTGAGCGGCGGGATCGGCACACGCAACGTCTGGCCGTCCATGATCGGATTGAGGCCAAGCCCGGCAGCGCGGATCGCCTTGTCCACCGCACCGGCGACACTCTTATCCCACACCGTCACCACCAACATGCGCGGTTCCGGCACGGTGACGTTTGCGACTTGGTTCAGCGGCGAGATTGAGCCGTAGGCTTCCACCTGCACGGGATCAAGCAATGACGACGAGGCGCGGCCTGTGCGCAAGCCGCCGAATTCGTGCTGCAGAGCGGTCAGTGCGCCGTCCATGCGCTTGTTGTAATCGTCGATCTTGAATGGGGGTGGTGCGGCCATGGGATTCCTCAGTCGCCGATGGTGGTGGAGACGCCGCGGCCGGTCAACACATCGGCCAACATGCCACGTTGGTGGATGGAGAACACAACGATCGGAATTGAGTTGTCGCGCATCAACGCGATGGCGGAGGCGTCCATGACTTTGAGATCGCGCGCCAACACTTCGTGATAGGTTAGCGTCTCATAGCGCGTCGCGGTTGGATCCTTCTTGGGATCGGCGGTGTAGACGCCGTCAACACCGGTGCCCTTAAGTAGCGCGTTGCAGCCCATCTCCGCGGCGCGCAAGGCCGCGGCGGTATCGGTGGTGAAAAAAGGATTGCCGGTGCCGGCGGCGAAAATGACGATCCGGCCCTTCTCCATGTGGCGAAGCGCACGGCGGCGCACATAAGGCTCGCACACCGTCATCATCGGAATGGCGGAGAGCACACGCGCCTGACCGCCTAACGCTTCGATCGCGTTTTGCATCGCGAGCGCGTTCATCACCGTGGCCAGCATGCCCATGTAATCAGCGCTGGCGCGCTCCATTCCCTTTGCCGCGCCCTGCACGCCGCGAAAGATGTTGCCGCCGCCGATAACCAGGCAAACCTCCACGCCGCTTTTGGCGGCGTCGAGCACTTCCCGCGCGACCCGATCAACGACACTCATGTCGAGGCCGAACTGGCCCTCGCCCATCAAGGCTTCGCCGGATATTTTCAACAACACGCGGTTGAACCGGCGCGGCGCGGGCTTTTTCGTTTCAGCGAGACTCATCAAGACCGTCCGGGAGGCGATTTGGCGGCACCATAACGCGTTCGCCGCCGTTGGCGCAAAGCCAAACGGCGGCGAATCTGTGCGTCGTCAGAGACTTCGGCCCGGTTCCGGGCTTAGTCCTTCTTTTGCATTGCCGCGACTTCGGCGGCGAAGTCGTCGACCTTCTTTTCCACGCCTTCTCCGAGCGCGAACCGTACAAAGCCCTTGATCGTAACCGCGGCGCCGACGTCTTTGGCGGCGTCCTTCACCGCAGCCTCAACCGTTTGATCCGGGTTGAGGATGAAGGCTTGCTTGAGAAGCACGGATTCTTCGAAGAACTTGCGCAGGCGCCCTTCAAGCATCTTGTCGATGACTTGTTGCGGCTTGCCCTGAGCCTTCGGGTCTTCCTTCACTTGCTCGGCCAACACTGCTTTTTCGCGCTCCACGCGGTCAGCCGGAATTTCCGACTCGCTGAGCGCCAACGGCGCAGCGGAGGCAATATGCATCGCCACCTTCTTGCCGAACGCTTCCGCGGCCGCCTTGTCGCCTGTCGTGTCGAGCGCGACGAGCACGGCGAGGCGCCCGACGTTTTCATAGCCTTCAAGCTTATTGTGCACGTAGACAGCGATCGCGTCGCCGCTCAGCACCGCGGACCGGCGCAGATTGATGTTCTCACCAATCGTGGCGATCAAGTTCGTCACCGCGTCCTGCACGGTCGCGCCGCCATGAGCCGTCTTCAACAGCGCATCGTGGTCCGTCGCAGCAAGCGCGAGCTTGGAGAATTGATCGGCCGCCTTTTGGAAGTCGGCGTTGCGGGCGACGAAATCGGTTTCCGAGTTGAGCTCGATGACAGCCGCTTTGCCCGGCGCGGTTGCGACCGCGACGACGCCTTCGGCGGCGGCGCGATCGGCCTTCTTCGCAGCCTTGGACAAACCCTTCGCGCGCAGCCAATCGACAGCAGCTTCAAGGTCGCCGTTGTTTTCGGCGAGGGCCTTCTTGCAGTCCATCATGCCGACGCCGGTTTTTTCACGCAGGTCCTTGACCAGCGCAGCGGTGATTTCCGCCATGTTCACTTCTCCTGAGCTTCGAGCGGGCGCATCAGCGCCGCGCTCAAGTTCGCGTTTCTGCGTTGAAAGCTTGTGGCTTAATAGTTCGCGCCCGTTGGCCCATCGATTGGGCTTTCGGCCGGGACGTGCACACGCTCTCGCTCACGCAATGCCGGTTCCGGCGTCGGGTTGGCCGAAGCGCCAATATCGACGCCACGCCGGCCGTCGCCCTCGGTGAGGCCGTCAAGCACCGCATCGGCGATCAGATCGCAGTAGAGCTGGATCGCGCGTGCGGCGTCGTCATTACCCGGGATCGGGAAGGTGACTTCGTCGGGATCACAGTTCGAGTCGACCACCGCAACGACAGGAATGCCGAGCTTGCGTGCTTCCTGAATGGCGATCGCTTCCTTGTTGGTGTCGATCACGAACATAAGGTCCGGAATGCCGCCCATGGCCGCAATACCGCCGAGCGAACGGTCGAGCTTGTCGCGCTCGCGCTGCAGGTTGAGGGCTTCACGCTTGGTGAGGCCAATTGCGCCGCCGGCGAGCGTTTGCTCGAGTTCGCGCAGGCGCGCGATCGACTTCGAGACCGTTTGCCAATTTGTCAGCGTGCCGCCGAGCCAGCGCGAATTCACGAAATACTGGGCCGAGCGTTGTGCTGCGCCTTTGATGTGATCAGCGGCTTGGCGCTTGGTGCCGACGAAAAGGACGCGACCGCCAGCAGCGGCGACCTCTCGCACCTTCAGCAGCGCCTGGTGCAACAACGGCACCGTCTGCGACAGGTCGATGATGTGGATGTTGGACTTTTCGCCAAAGATGTAGCGGTCCATCTTTGGGTTCCAGCGGTGGGTCTGGTGTCCAAAGTGCGCGCCAGCTTCCAAGAGCTGACGCATGCTGAATTCAGGCAGCGCCATGAGGTTCGTTCCTTTTCCGGTTTGCCGCCACGGGAGAACCTTAGGAATTTATTCCCAAGACCGGATGGAGGAAACGGCCGCTTTTAGACCGCCCCGCCGCTCCCGCGTGCGAAGTAAGGCGCGGATATAGTGGGGCGGAGCGCTGGAGGCAAGCTTAAGGGCGGCCCCATGCTGCGCCTTGGAACGCGGCCTCAGGAGCCCCCACCCACTGGCGTTGCACCGGCTCAAGCGCGAACACGGCGCCGGCGCGTGTCAGGTGGGCATTGTCAAAATACAGCAGCTGGCCCTCATCGACGTACCGGCAGGCATCAGCGTTACAAAATGTCGGCTCGAAATCCACAAATCCCACATTGGGATGAGCGGCGGCGATTTCGCGAATGATTGAATTTGTCTCGAACGTGAGCGGCTGCATTCGCGCGCGCCTCACGACGCCATCGCCCACACCCGTCTCCCGATCCACGACGCTTGCGAGCAAGGCACGCGCCGACATGGCCTCGGTGGTCGCGCGCCGTGGCGCGTCGAAAGTGAGGTTTGGCACGTCGGCGAAGACCACAACCTCCTTCCCCGACGCCTGCAAGGCGTTGATTAAGGCGCCCAACCCTTCCTCCAGGCCGCGACGCGGTTCGAGGCGCGCGGACGCACCTTCCGCACGGCTCAAATAATTGCCGTCGTCCCAAGAACCAATCGTCCAAAGGCCGGCCACGAGAACGATGCGGATGTCATCGCGCGCGGCGATATCGGCGAGTGCTGCGCGAATGAAGCGGTCGCATTCGTCGCGCTGTGTAGGCCGGCTGGAGAGGTGATAAGTCACGCCAAGCAAAGGCGGACACGCCGACTTCGTGTAGTGCACCAAGCGGGCGTTCCGTCCCTCGGCCAGCGCGCGAAGACCTGGTTCAAGCGAAGCGGCGTGGCTGTCGCCGATGAGTGCGAAAGCGGGCGTTCCGTTTGTTGCTGGCCGGCAATTGCTATCGGCGCGCAGGTTTTCGCCAAAGCCGAGCAAGCACGCACCGCGCCCGTCGGCGATCGCTACTTCGATCGCGCGTGTCGCTTCGGGCAAACGTTGCGGCGCGCCGTTGCTCAGGCGCAGCGCGAGTGTGGCGGCGAGGACGGCGACGCCGGCCGCCGCGTAGTGGAACAGGACCTTTGGTGCTGGCAGGACACGGGCGCGGAACGGCCGCTCGATCCACCACCACGACGCGATCGCGAGCACAAAAGCGAGCGCGCCTGCGCCGAGCATACTGACCAATGACGGGGCGAAGGTGCTCGCATGCCGCACGAACGTCATCATCGGCCAGTGCCAAAGATACCAGGAATAGGAAACAAGCCCCACGAACACCAAAGGCGCTGCAGCAAGCAGGCGCCGGTTCACGAAGCTGCCCTGCGCATCGATGAGCAGCGCCGTGCCTGCAACGGGCGCAAGCGCAGCCAAGCCCGGGAACGGTGTCGTCGCATCGAAGGCCGCAACTGAAACGATGAGCAGAGCTAATCCCAGTGCGCCCTGTGCATCGCGCTTCCAACCAGTCAGCTTTGCGCGCCCCGGCGCCAAGTGCAGCGCCGCCAACAGCGCGCCAATTCCCAGCTCCCAAGCGCGCGCAGGCAAAAGGTAGAATGCGCCTTGCGGGTCGAAACGCAGCATCACCAACGCCACCGCGAATGACGCCGCGATGAGGATCATCAATACGACGATCCGGTTGCGCGGGCTAAAGCGCCCGATGCCCAGCAGCAAAAACGGGAACAGCACGTAGAATTGTTCTTCCACGCCGAGCGACCACGTCATCAGCATGGGATCGAAATGCGCTTCCGGCGCGAAATAGTCGGTGCGCAGCCAAAATTTGAAGTTCGAGACCGCTGTCAGGGCGGCGGCAGCGCTTGTGCCGAGGTTCTTCAAATCCTCGGCGTTCAGCAACAACAAGCCCAACAGGCAGGCTCCCACCACGACGGCGAACAGGGCCGGCAAAATGCGGCGCGCACGCCGGGCATAGAACGCGAGGAACGAAAAATTTCCGGCGCCGACCTCGCGCAGGATGATGCCGCCGATCAGATAGCCAGAGATGACGAAGAAGATATCGACGCCAACATAGCCAGATGGCACGAACGCCAAACCGGCATGATAGAGCACCACCGCGCCGACGGCGATCGCCCGCAAGCCATCGATGTCGGCACGGTAGCCGATTTCGGCGCGCCCTATTGAATCCGCGACCGATGATTGCGCGCCTGACATGAGTTCCTCGCCGGCGGCGATTTTCCGCGGGCGCGGTTAAATCACTCTTTCCACGCCGCGCGCCGCTTTGATGGCGGCACGAGCCGCCGGGCTGGCGGGCGCCAAGCGCTTGGTGTTGAGTTCGATTTCGCGGCCATCCTTGAGCTTCAGCACCAGCCGCAGCGGCCGCGACTCGCCGACATTCGCGGGAGGCAGCGCGGATAACGTCTTCGCGAGCAACTCCAGCGGCGCGCCTTCCTTCAGCACGATGCGCAAATCCTCCACCGTTCGCGCCTCGGCAGCCTCGACCGGTTCGAACGTGTCGGCGGAAAGCTTCAAATCGCCATCGCGCCAGCGCACACGGCCCCGAAAAACCACCGCCTTGCCTACTTCCAAACGCTCGCGCGCGCCGGCGACGTTCTCGGGCATGATCATCGCTTCGTAGTCGCCGCTCGGATCGGAAAGCGAGACAAAGGCGAGCGTCCCGCCTGACATCGCTGGACGATACTGGACCCGCCGCACGACCCCGGCCATCGGATACATCCGTATCTCGTGGACCTCGCCCTCTTCCAAAATGTCGAGGTAGGTTTTGTAGCGTTCGCCCGCGTCTGTGTAGAACGCCGTGAGCGGATGGCCCGACAGATAAAAGCCTACGCTCTCGCGCTCGGCGTCGAGCCGATCCTGGCCGGACCAGGAGGGTGCCTTCGGAAACGCCGGGCGCGCGCTTGGTTCTTCGGCCCCGAACAAGCTCGTCTGCGCGCTCGCGCGTTCTTCGGCAACGCGTTGCGCATGAGCCGCGATGACGTCGCACGCCGCGAGCGCGCGGGCGCGGTCGGGTTCTAACGGATCGAACGCGCCGGATTTGGCGAGGTTCTCTAGCTGGCGCTTGTTGATCGATTTGGGATCGACACGCTCCGCAAAATCGTAAAGCGCCTTGAACTTCCCGCGCGCGCTCCGTTCCGCGACCAACGTTTCCATCGCCGCCAAACCGACATTGCGCACGGCGCCGAGCGCGTAGCGGACGGCCACGCCCTCCTCGGTTGGTTCGACGCTGAAATCCGCCTGCGAATAATTGATGTCAGGCGGAAGCACTTTAACGCCGATGCGGCGCGCATCCTGGTGAAAACTAGCGAGCTTGTCCGAGTTCGAAAGATCGAGGCTCATCGAAGCGGCCAGAAAATCCACCGGGAAATGCGTTTTAATGTAAGCGGTGTGATAGGCGATCACCGCGTAGGCGGCGGCGTGCGACTTGTTAAAGCCGTAACCGGCAAACTCTTCCACCAGATCGAAGATGTGCGACGCGAGATTTTCGTTCACGTCGCGCGCCTTCGCGCCATCGATGAAGCGTGTTTTTTGCGCCGCCATTTCCTCGGGCTTCTTCTTGCCCATGGCGCGGCGCAACAGATCGGCCTCGCCGAGCGAATAGCCCGACAGGATTTGTGCGATCTGCATGACTTGTTCTTGGTAGACGATGACGCCGTAAGTCTCTTCAAGCACCGGCTTCAGCAGTGGATGCAGATAGTCGGGCTGTTCGCGCCCATGCTTCACGTTGGCAAATAGGTCGATGTTCTTCATCGGACCAGGCCGATAGAGCGAAATCAGCGCGATGACGTCTTCCAGGTTCGTCGGCTTCACTTTGCGCAGCGTGTCGCGCATGCCCTGGCCTTCAAGCTGGAACACGCCAAACGTCAGGCCTGATTGCATGAGTTTGTAGGTGGCCTCGTCGTCGTAGGCGGTGTCTTCCAAGTCGATCGTCTCGCCACGCGCACGAATGAATTTTACGGCTCGATCAATCACGTCAAGCGTTTTGAGGCCGAGGAAGTCGAACTTCACCAGGCCGGCGGATTCGACCCATTTCATATTGAATTGCGTCGCCGGCATATCCGAGCGCGGGTCGCGGTAGAGCGCGACCAATTCCTGCAAGGGGCGGTCGGCGATCACAACGCCGGCCGCGTGCGTGGAAGCGTTGCGGTAAAGCCCCTCCAACTCCAACGCCACATTCAGGAGAGCGCTGACTTCCGCCTCCTCTGTGCGCGCTTGTTTCAATTTCGGCTCAAGCTCGATTGCCTCGGCGAGCGTCACCGGATTGGCGGGGTTCGCCGGCACCAACTTGGCGAGGCGGTCCACCTGACCGAACGGGAGCTGCATGACGCGCCCGACATCGCGTAGAACCGCGCGCGCTTGCAGCGTGCCGAAGGTGATGATCTGGGCCACACGGTCTGCGCCGTATTTGTTCTTCACGTACTCGATGACTTCGCCGCGTCGTTCCTGGCAGAAATCGATGTCGAAGTCCGGCATCGAAACGCGTTCTGGATTGAGGAAGCGTTCGAACAGTAGATTGAAGCGTAGCGGATCAAGGTCGGTAATGGTGAGCGCGTAAGCCACGAGGGAGCCAGCGCCCGAACCGCGGCCCGGACCCACGGGAATGTCGTTCGCCTTGGCCCATTTGATGAAATCCGCGACGATCAAGAAATAGCCGGGGAACTTCATCTGCGTGATGATCTTCACCTCGTACTCGAGGCGCTTCCAGTATTCCTCTTCTGGCGCCGCGAGACGATCGCCCAACGCCTTGAGCCGCGCTTTCAAGCCTGCTTCGGCTTGGGCTTTCAATTCCGCCGGCTCGTCACGCCCGCGCTTTGTGTCGAATTCCGGTAGGATCGGGCTACGCTTCTCGACGCGATAGAAGCAGCGCCGCGCGATCTCACTTGTGTTGGCGATCGCCTCCGGAAGGTCAGCGAACAACGCCTCCATTTCGGCGGCGCTCTTGAAATAGTGCTCGGCGGTGACGCGCGGGCGATCCTCTTCGCCTAGATAAGACGAAGCGGCGATGCACATGAGGGCGTCGTGCGGCCCGTGATCGGCGCGTGCAACAAAGCGGATGTCGTTCGTAGCAACCAGCGGCAACCCCAGCTCGTAGGCCAAATCCACAAGCACGCCTTCAGTGTCCGCCTCGATACGCTCACCGTGGCGGTGCAGCTCAACGTACAAGCGATCACCGAACGCTTCCGCCAGCTGCTGAAGCAGAGCACGCGCATCTTCGATGCGGCCCGTTTCGATCAGCGCAGCCAGCGGCCCCGCGCCGCCGCCAGTCAGCGCGATCAGGTCCCTGTTGGTGGAGAGCACGCGGTCAAGTGTGACGTGCGACGCTTCGTTCGCGGGGACGTCGAGAAACGCCGCGCTCGAAAGCTGCATCAGGTTTGCATAACCTTCGGCGCTTTGCGCAAACAGAGCGAGCGTGCCAGCGACGCCGTTCTCACCCTTCACGTCCAACGCGCAGCCGACGATCGGCTGCACGCCGGCCTTTGCGAACTCCTCCGAGAATTCGAGCGCGCCGAACAAATTGTTGGCGTCGGCCAACCCAAGCGCCGGCATGCCGTGCTTTGCCGCTAGCTTCGCTAAATCCTCCACGTGGAGGGTAGATTGCAGCAGCGAATAAGCCGAGCGGGCGCGGAGGTGAATAAAGGGCTGGGCCATGTGATTCGGAGTGTAGGCCACGCCCGCCCCGTCGTCATTCCAGCCGCGCCGTGGCACTAACTCCCCGCAATCGGACCCTAGTTCCGCTGCACCAGCTTGCCGTGGTCGAGCGTCATTACTCGGTCCATGTATTTGGTGAGCTCAAGATTGTGCGTGGCGATCAGGGCGGCGACGCCTTGTTTGCGGGCGAGGTCGGAGAGCGCGGCGAACACTGCCGTGGAGGTGTCCGGGTCGAGATTGCCTGTGGGCTCGTCCGCGAGGATGAGCACCGGCTTGTTGATCATGGCGCGCGCCATCGCCACGCGCTGCTGTTCGCCGCCAGAGAGCTGCGCGGGTTGATGATGAATGCGCTGTTCGAGCCCCATGAGTTTGAGCAGGCGCTTGGCTTCCTCGGTGCATTCGCGCCGGGGGCGCCCGGCGATGAGCGCGGGCAGCGCGACGTTGTCGAGAGCATCGAACTCAGGCAGCAAATGGTGGAACTGGTAGACGAAGCCAATCTTGAGCCGGCGCAATTCCGTGCGTGCGTCGTCTGATTGCTCCCACGCCGGCACGCCGCCGATGCGCACATCGCCACCCGACGGCTCTTCCAGCAAACCAGCCGCATGCAGCAAGGACGATTTGCCTGATCCAGAGGGGCCGACGAGGCCGACGATCTCGCCCGGCATGATGTCGAGATCGACGCCGTTCAGAACCGTCAACTCACCGGAACCCGATTGAAATCGGCGCTCCACGCCCCGCAAGGAAAGCACTGCCTCACTCATAGCGCAGCGCCTCCACTGGATCGAACCGGGACGCCCAGAGCGACGTGATCAGCGTCGACGCAAACGTCACAAGAATGGTGAAGAACGAGATCATCGCCACCTCACCCCACTCCACACGCGCCGGCAGCGTTTCAAGCGAGTAAACCGTGCCTGGAAACACGTCGAAGCCTGTAGTCGCGGAGATGAAGTTCTGAATGGGCTCGATGAACAGGCAAAAGCTCACGCCCAGCACGAGACCAAGTGTCAGCCCCAGAAGGCCCAGGCTCGCGCTTGCCATGAAGAACACGCGCACAATCGAACCTTTCGTGGCGCCGATGGTGCGCAGAATGGCGATGTCGCGGCTCTTGTTCTTCACCAGCATGATGAGGCCGGTGACGATGTTGAGAGCGGAGATCGCCACGAGGATCATGAGGATTAAGCGCATCACGTTGCGCTCCACCACCAGGGCGTCGGAGAGGCCTTGCGAACGGCCTTTCCAGTCCGTGATTGTGAGGTCTGGCCCGAGCGCATCGCGCAAGGCCAGCATGGTGGCGAAACTGTTGTCGGGATCGTTGGTGCGGATTTCCAGTTCGTCGACGCTTTCGCCGCGATTGAACAAAATCTGCGCTTGCTCGAGGGGCATGTAGATCAAGCCGGAATCGAACTCCGCCATGCCAACGCTGAAAACGCCGCCAACGAGAAACGCTTTGCGCCTCGGCGTGAGGCCAAATGGCGTCGCGGCGCCCTGAGGAGAAATCACCGAGACGGCCATGTTCTCAACCACGCCGAGGCTGGCGGCGAGCCGATCGCCGATGATGATCGACGGCGATTCCACGCCTTCGAACCCCGCTAGCGATCCACCAGGCCGGATGGTGCTCGACACCATGGTGAGCGCCTCGAAGTCCGCGCGCGACACGCCGCGAACGATAACGCCCGTGGCCAACCCTTCTGACGTGGCCAGCGCCTGTGCATTTATTGTGCGCGCCACTTGCGTGACGCCCTGAACCGCTGCGGCGCGGCGCGCGGCCTCCTCCACCGTTTCCGGCGGCAGGCCGCGCACATCGATGAACACGTGGCCGTTCACGCCGAGGATGCGCGAAAGCAATGTTTCGCGAAACCCGTTCATCACTGACATAGTGACGATCAGCGCGAACACCGCGAGCGAGATGGCGACCACGGAAATGACGGAAATCAACGCCACGCCGCCATGCTGGCGTTTGGCGCGAAGGTAGCGGCCCGCGAGCATACGCTCGAAGAGGCCAAACGGCTGCGAACGTGTCGCCATCAATAAGCCCGCGCGATCAAAATTTCCTCCACCGCCGGACGGCCGGTGAAGATGCAAGCGCCGTAGCTGGAAGGTTGCGTGAGCGGCGCGTTGCGCATGGTGAGTTTCAACGCCTTCAAACGTTCGCCGACCTTTTCCAGTTCCGACCCGGTGGGACGCGCCCAATGAACCTTTGCCCAGCCTTTGAAGCCGGCATCCTCGTCCGTCCCGTAATACGCTTCGATGTCCGCGAAGGTTTTCAGGTCGTCGCGGATATTGCTGTAGGTGCGGGCCTTGGCTTCCTCGAACAGCTCGCGTTGCGCGGCTTCGAGCATTGACGCGGCCTGACCGACGAACTCGTCCTTGGACAAGGCGTGTGTCTTGATCTTGTCGCCGTCGCGCAACGCGTTGCGCATCAAGAAACTGACCTGCCCGTTGGCGGCGTCGCGTGGGCCGATCTCGCAGATCAAAGGCGCGCCACGACGCACCCAGTCCCAGCGTTTGTCGGTGGGCTTGGCGTCCTTTAGATCGATATGCGCCCGCACCGGCGCACCGAAGGCGCTGAGCTTGTTCAACTGCTCCGCGAGCGCCGCGCAATACGCTTTCAGCTCGCCATCCTCCGGCTTGCCGCGCAGCATCGGCACGATGACGATCTGCTTCGGCGCGGCGGCGGGCGGCGTTTTCAGGCCGTCGTCGTCGCCGTGCGTCATGATCACGCCGCCGATCATGCGCGTGGACATGCCCCAGCTCGTGGTGTGCGCGAGCGAGAGACCGCCCTCCTTGTTCTGATAGCGGATGTTTTGCGCTTCGGCGAAATGCGTGCCGAGATAGTGCGAGGTGCCGGCTTGCAGCGCCTTGCCATCTTGCATCATCGCTTCGATTGAGAACGTGGACACAGCGCCGGGGAAGCGCTCGTTCTCCGGCTTTTCGCCGGCGATCACCGGCAGCGCCAGGAAGTCCTCTGCGAAGCTCCGATACATTTCGAGAGCGCGCATTGTTTCTTCGCGCGCATCGGCCTCGTTGGCATGGGCGGTGTGGCCCTCCTGCCAAAGAAACTCCGCCGTGCGCAGGAACATTCGCGTACGCATTTCCCAGCGAACGACGTTGGCCCATTGGTTCATCAGCAGCGGCAGGTCGCGGTACGATTTGATCCAACGGCTGAACGCGTCGCCTATGATCGTCTCCGACGTCGGCCGCAGCACCATCGGCTCGATCAGCTCCGATTCCGGATCAGGCTTCAGCGCGCCATTGATGTTCTTCAGCCGATGATGGGTGACGATCGCCATTTCCTTGGCGAAGCCCTCTACGTGCTCGGCCTCCTTGGCGATGAAAGAGAGCGGGATCATCAGCGGGAAATAATAGTTCTCGCAGCCGGCGGCTTTGATGCGCCGGTCAAGCTCATGCTGAATCGCTTCCCAGAGCCCGAAGCCCCAGGGCTTGATGATCATGCACCCGCGCGTCGGCGACAGCTCCGCCAAGTCCGCGTCACGGACAATGGTCTGGTACCACTCGGGAAAATCTTGGGCGCGCGTGACCCTAAGCGCATGCATACGTACGTGTTCCTTGAATTGAGCCCGCCCTGATAGACCGCGCCGTCGCCTCGAACAATGCGCCCTAAGGGTCGCGCCGGGGCGGCCGCCCCAACGTTTTCCGCCATTTCGCCCTAAGCGCGCTTGGGCGCTCGGGATAACGCTCGTCCAGGAATTCTGCGGCGAGAATGCGGTCCATGCGGAAATGCCGGAAATCGCGGCGGAGTTCGCACCAGGCGATCAGCAGCCGCACCGTCTCGTGATAACCGATGGCGATGGGCCAGATCGTGCGTTCGGTGGCCCTACTCTGCTCGTCGGAATAACGCATGGCGAGCTTCCGGCCGGCGTGGATTTGCGCGCGGAGTTCCGCCACATCGATGGCGTCCTCCGCCCCCGGCCGCCCTGGCGGCATGCCGCTGGCTGGGTCAACGACCAACGGCCTGAGGCGTTCAGGAACGGCCGCGGAAAGCTTGGCCAGAAAGTCCTGCGCCGCCTCCGCCAGAACAGGATCGGTGCGGGTTGAGACCCATTTCGCACCTAGAACGGCAGCCTCGATCTCGTCTGGCGTGAGCATCAGAGGCGGCAGGTCGAACCCCTGCTCCAACACGTAGCCCGCCCCGGCCTCACCCCGGATCGGCACCCGCTGGCCGATCAAAGCTGCAATGTCCCGGTAAACGGACCGTTTTGAGGTTTCGAGCTCAACCGCGATGGCCTCGGCCGTTACCGGCGTCCGGGCCCGGCGCAGGATCTGGATGATCTGAAACAGCCTGTCCGCCCGTCGCATTTCCAACCTTACCGTGCTCGATGCTGACAGCATGGTGGCAGCAGCTCCGGAATAGGCAAGAGCCTGTCAGCAGGAGATGCGCCCATGATCGTTCTTTACGGCAGCCACCCGGGTTTTGGACTCCCGGAAGTCAGCCCCTATGTCACCAAGACTGAGGTGCAGTTCAAAATGGCGGGCGTCGCCTATCGCAAACAGCCGGCCGCGCCGAACCAATCGCCCAAAGGCCAAGTGCCGTTCATCGACGACGGCGGCGACATCATCGCCGACTCCACCTTCATCCGCGCGCACATCGAGCGGAAGTTCGGAATCGATCTCGATGACGGCCTAACGTCACTGCAACGCGCGCAAGCGTGGGCGTTCGAGCGTATGCTGGAGAACCAGTTCGGCTGGGCTATGGCGCACGCGCGCTGGATCATCTCGGAAAACTTTGAAAAGGGTCCGGCGCATTTCTTCGACGCCGCGCCGCCAGAAATGCGCGAACAGATGCGCGCGGACGTTCGCGTGCGCGTTGCCGATTCGTTGCGCGCGAATGGCGTTGGCCGGCACACGCCGGAAGAAATTCTGATGCTTGCCGATCGCTCCCTGCAGGCGCTTTCTGAATTGTCGGGCGACAAGCCCTTCTTGTTCGGCGATCGCCCCGCCGGCGTCGATGCAACGGCGTTTGCGTTGTTGGCGGCGGTGATGACGCCCTTCTTCAATTCGCCGCTGCACAAGCGCGCTTGCGAATATCCGAGCCTCGTCGCTTACGTCGATCGCATTATGCAGCTCTACTATCCCGAGCACCCATGGGCGCTGCGCTCAGGGGCGCATGTTGAACAGGTCGGTTGAGACGCCCCAAGCAACGACGACCCACAACACCGCCGCAATCCCCGCCGCCCAAAGCGCTTTCTTGCCCAAGCTCGGCGCTTTGGGCGCGCCGCGGTCCGATCCCGCGGGCGGGGCCTCATCGGCTTCGTGGAAGCTCTGCGCGCCCACAGGCAGCATCATGAAGAACGAGAGCCACCACAGGATGATGTAGATCGCGGCGCCAAGCAGCGGGCCCATCTCAATGATCCCAAGAATTCTTTGCCGGTGTTTCCATGAGCTCGATCAGCACGCCGTTCGAGTTCTTCGGGTGAACGAAGATAATCAACGTACCGTGCGCGCCGATGCGCGGTTCGTTGAGCACCGTGGCCCCGCGGCGTTCCATCTCGGCTTTCGCGGCGTGGATGTCGGCCACCTCGAAGCACACGTGATGCTGGCCGCCATTCGGGTTCTTTTCGAGAAATTTGAGGATCGGTGATTTCTCACCTAGCGGTTCGATCAATTCGATCTGGCTGTTGGCCACGTTCACAAAGGCGAACTTGACGCCCTGCGCCAACAGCTCGCGCGTTTCGGTGATGTCGCCTTCCGGCACGCCGTACAGATCGCGATAAGTGGCCTTCGCCGCCTCGATCGAAGGCACCGCAACGCCAACATGGTTCAAACGCCCGATCATCGCCTGCTCCTCAAATCCGCAATACGCTTACATCCACCAGCGGCTTCTTCGACCACAAACGTTCAGCCGCCTTGCGTACAGCGCGCACCAAAGCTGTTTCGATCGCTTCGTCGTTACCGCGATCGTTGTGATTGAGCTTGACGAAGGCGGCTTCGGCCGCCTCCTCTAGCTCTTCGAGCGCGATCTCTTGGTCTTCTTCATCGGCCATCGAGAGCCCTCTCACGGTGACATTGGGACCGGCGACAATGTTGTGCTTCTTGTCGCCCACGGCGAGCGCGACGCTGATCGCGCCTTCGGCGCCCAGACGCTTGCGGTCTCGCAGCGCTTCGTCCTCGGCTTCAATGATCGAGTTGCCGTCAACATAGAGCCGACCCGCCGGCACTTCGTCGATGATTGCGGCGGGGCCTGGCGCCAAGCGGATCAGGTCGCCGTTCTTCGGCGCAAGCGCTTCGGGCACTTGCAGCGACTGGGCAAGCTTTACGTGCTCCAGCAAATGCCGGCGCTCGCCGTGGACGGGGACGGCGATGCGTGGACGGGCCCACTGGTACATCTGCTTTAACTCATCGCGCGCCGGATGACCCGACACGTGAACGTGCGCCTCGTCAGAAGTGATTACCTCCACCCCGCGTGATTCCAGCGCCATGTAGAGCGCGTGGATAGCGGTTTCGTTGCCAGGGATCATGCGCGAGGAGAAGATCACGCTATCGCCCTGCTTCAGCGAGACATGGCGATGATCCCCGCTGGCGATGCGCGCGAGTGCCGCGCGGGGTTCGCCCTGACTGCCGGTGCACAGATAGAGAATGTTTTCCGCCGCCAAACCGCCGGACTCGTCTTCATCAATCAGTTCGGGAATGTCTTTGAGAATGCCCACGGTTTTCGCGGCGCCGACGATGCGATGCATCGAACGTCCAACGAGGCATACCGTGCGTCCGCATGCTTCTGCAGCACGGATAACTGTGTCTACGCGCGCGACGTTCGAGGCGAAGGCCGTCACTGCCACCTTGCCCTTGCAGGCGCGGATCACGTCGGTGAGGTGTTCCTTGACGTCGGCCTCGGAGCCGCTCTCGCCTTCGACGAAGACGTTGGTCGAGTCGCACACCATTGCCAGGATGCCTTCCTCGGCCATAGAGCGAAGCTTTGCCTCGTCGGTGACTTCTCCGATGATCGGATCTGGATCGATCTTCCAATCGCCAGTGTGCCAGACGAGCCCAAGCGGGGTCCGGATGGCGAGGCCGTTCGGCTCCGGAATCGAATGCGTCAACGTGACGAAATCAATGTCAAACGGCCCGAGCTTCAAATGGCCTTTGAGGGGAATTTCGGTGATCGACACTTGGCCGAGAAGTCCCCGCTCCTTCAGCTTCTCGCGGATCAGCACCGCGGTGAACGGCGTCGCGTAAAGCGGCGCTTTCAAGCGCGGCCATAACCACGGCAATGCGCCTATATGATCCTCGTGGGCGTGGGTCAGCACGATGCCGAGGATATTGTCGCGCTCCTCGACTAGGAATGTCGGGTCCGGGAGCACGATGTCGACGCCGGGCATCATGTCTTCGCGCCCGAACGTCACACCGATATCAACGATAATCCACTGACGATTGTCCGGCGGGCCGAAACCGTAGGCGTTCAGATTCATGCCGATCTCGCCCGACCCGCCGAGCGGTAGGAAAACGAGTTCGTCGGCCCCGGCCTTGCTCACAACGTGCCGCCGTTCCGTTTGAATATTTCGAGCAAACCCCGCGAGGTGAGCTCTTGGTCAAAATGGTCGATGTCGATCTTCGCGCCTTCGAATAATGACGCAACACCGCCTGTGGCGATCACCTTCATAGGTGCGCCGTACTCAGCTTTGATGCGACGGATAAGGCCCTCGATCATGTCGATCGAGCCCAGATAGATGCCGGCTTGCATGGCGCTGACGGTGTCCTTGCCGATCACGCGGCCCGGGTCGCGGATTTCCACGCGCGGCAGCCGCGCCGCATGTTCGTGCAACGCTTGCAGCGAGAGATTGATCCCAGGCAGGATCACGCCACCTTCAAACGCGCCGTCTTTAGCGACAATGTCGAAGGTGGTGGCAGTGCCGCTGTCGATGACAATCGAGGGTCCGCCATACTCGATGAACGCGCCTACCGCGTTCACGAGCCGGTCAGCGCCCGCTTCGCTTGGCTTGTCGATCCGCACTTCGATGCCGAGGTCAAGGCCATCCTCGCCGATCACCATCGGTTCTGTGTTGAGATAACGCCGAGAGAGGTTGCGCAGGTTGAACAGCATCTGCGGCACGACGGTGGAGATGATGCAGGCGCTGATGTCGCTAATGTTGAGATCGCCGAGCGCCAACACCTGGTTTAGCCACGGCGCGTATTCATCGGCCGTGCGGGTGGAGTCGGTCGACGAGCGCCATTGGCCGCGCCATGTCTGGCCGTCGTGGACGGCGAATTTGGTGTTGGTGTTGCCGACGTCGATAGCGAGAAGCATGGGATCAGGCCGCGTTGGGTAAAAGGACATCGCCCGCCGCGATCAGGCGACGGCCGTCTTGGGTATCGAGTTCGAGTTCGCCGCGCGGCGAGAGGCCGACAATGCGGCCTTCAATCGTTTGTTGGCCGACCGCGACTTTCGCTAAGCCGCCGAGGCCATGGGCGCGTTTGGTCCACGCTTGGCGCAAAGGTTCGAAACCCTCAGCCGCGAGGCGCTCGCCCCACGCTTGAAGGCGTGGTCGCATCGCTCCGAGGAACGCCAAGGGCTCGGGCGTCAGCGCGTCTGGCGGCAGCATTTCGCGCAAGCTTGCGGTGGGTTGGTCAATGGCTTTTGGCGCAGCCGCGAGGTTTACGCCGAACGCCAACGCCGCCCACACACCACCGCCCGGCATCGCACCACTATCGAGCAAGATGCCTGCGGCCTTGGCGCCATCGATCATAACGTCGTTGGGCCATTTAAGGGTCGCGCGCCCCGCCCCGATCATCGCTTCGATGGTCTCGGCAATGGCCAGCCCCGTGGCGAAACCCAATAAAGCGATCTCGCCAGGTGGGCGGGCCGTGGAGCAAAGGTAGGTTGCGAGCAAATTGCCATCGAGCGACGCCCAAACACGCCCGCGCCGTCCGCGACCTGCTGTCTGCCGCTTTGCGATCAGCCACACCGGCGCCACCTCGCCGCGATCGGCGCGGCGGCGCGCCTCCAGGATTGTGGAGTCGATTTCGTCGAACGTCTCGACGGGCGCTTGGCCGTCGATCATCGATATCCCATCAGAAGCTGCTGCTGACGGCCCAATCGGCCCAGCGCTCCAGGAAGCCTAGCACGAACACCAGTACGGGGAATGTCAACGCCGCCGCCGTGGTTGCGGTGAATACGATCGTGCCCGATGCCGGCTGCAACGCGGCCGCAGGCGGGCTGAACCAGATCGAAGCGAGCAAGCGCAGATAATACGCCGCGGCGATCACGGCGGCGAGGCCGCCCACCACCGCGAGCCAAACAAGGCCTGCGTCCACTGCGGCGGTGAACACCACCAGCTTACCGATAAACCCGGCGAAGGGCGGAATGCCAGCGATCGAGAACAGCAACATCGTGAACGTGGCTGCCATCCAAGGCCGGCGCTGAGCCAGGCCCGCGATGTCGCTGATGGATTCCACGGACTGGCCATCGCGACGCATCGCGAGGATCAGCGCGAAAATCCCGATCGTCGCCGGCAAATAAAGCGAAAGATAAATGAGCGCGGCCGCTGGCCCGCGATCAGCCCCGGAGGCAAGCCCCATCAGCACGAAACCCATATTAGCGATCGACGAATACGCCATCAGCCGCTTCAAGTTCGTCTGCATCAGCGCGCCGAACGAGCCCCACACCATGGAGATCGCCGAGAGCGCAATGATCACCTGCTGCCACTGCAGCTCAAGAGCGGCGAACGGGTCGTAGAGGACGCGCGCCATCAGAGCGACGGCCGCCACCTTTGGCGCCGCCGCGAAGAACGCGGTCACCGGCGTGGGCGCGCCCTCATAGACGTCCGGCGTCCACATATGGAACGGGGCCGCACTCATCTTGAAGCCGAGCGCACAGAGCATGAGCACCAGACCGAAAGTGAGCCCCACGCCGCCCGCGCCTTCGGCGGCAGCGGAACCGATGGCGTCGAAATGCACGGAGCCGGTGAAGCCGTAAACGAAAGATGCGCCGAACAGCAACAGGCCGGACGAAATCGCGCTCAGGACGAAATATTTAAGACCGGATTCCGACGAGCGCGCATCGTCGCGTCGCCAAGCTGCGAGCACGTAGGACGCCAAGCTTTGGAGTTCTACGCCGACATAAAGCGTGATCAGGTCCTGCGCCGAAACCATGACGAACATGCCGGTTACGCCAAGCGCCACCATTACCGGAAATTCGAAACGTCTTTCGTTTGTCGCTCGAAAATAATCCGCCCCAAGCAACAGAGTAGCCGCCGCGGAAAAGCCGATCAGCGCTTTCGCGAAGACAGCGAAGCCGTCGGCGACCATCGCGCCTTGAAACATCTGAGCCGGAGCGCCTGGGTGATCGACGATCGCCCATACGCCAGCACCCGCTAGCACCAACGCCCCGACACCGCACAGGAAACCGAAGGCACGCTCGCCGCTCCACGCGCCGACGACGGCGCCGATGAGCGCAAAGCCAGCCAGAAGCAGTTCCGGCCCAGCAAGATCCAAACTGCGAAGGAGGTCTGCCATCGGCGACATCATGGCGTGCCTCCGAGATAGGCGGCCGAGACGGCCTGCGCGGAGGGCGCCGTGAAGTCGAGGACGTAAGCGGGTGCAAGCCCCATCACCAAGGTGGCGATGATCAACGGCACAAAAATCACCCATTCGCGGCTATCGAGATCGGTGATGCCGTCGAGTTTCGGGTTCTCAATGTTGCCGAGCGCCACCTTGCGATAGAGTGTTAGCGCGTAGACGGCCGACAGAATAACACCGGTCGCGGCGATGGCGGCAAACCAGGCATTCACCTGAAACGCGCCGAGCATCGTCAAAATCTCACCGGGAAAGCCGCTGGTGCCAGGCAGGCCGACATTGCCCATCGTAAACAAAAGGAAGATCGCCGCGTACACCGGCATCCGGTGAACAAGGCCCCCATAGAACGCAATCTCGCGTGTGTGCATCCGGTCGTAGACGACCCCGACGCAAAGGAAGAGCGCACCGGAGATGATCCCGTGCGACAGCATCTGAAAGATCGCGCCCTGGATGCCCTGCTCCGTGCCGGAAAACAGGCCGAGCGTTACAAAGCCCATGTGCGCGACTGAGGAATAGGCGATCAGCTTTTTGATATCGACTTGTCGAAACGCCACCAAAGACGCCCATACGATGGCGATCACCGAGAGTGTGAACACGAACGGTGTGAACAGGTGCGAGGCGTCGGACATCATCGGCAGCGAGAAGCGCAAGAAGCCGTAGCCGCCCATCTTCAGCAGGATCGCTGCAAGCACCACTGAACCTGCAGTGGGGGCCTCCACGTGTGCGTCCGGCAGCCACGTGTGGACCGGCCACATAGGAAGCTTGACCGCGAACGACGCAAAGAATGCAAGCCATAGCCAGATTTGCACGTTGGGATCGAAACCGGTTTCTCGCGCGAACGCCGTTAGTTCTGGAATGCTCGAGGTGCCGGCGATCGCGATCATCGCGATGATCGCCACCAGCATCAGCAGCGAGCCCAACAGGGTGTAGAGGAAGAATTTGAACGCCGCATAAACACGATTGGCGCCGCCCCACACGCCGATGAGAATGAACATCGGAATGAGGCCGCCCTCGAAGAAGAGATAGAACAGGATGATGTCCATCGCGCAAAAGACGCCGATCATCAGCGTTTCAAGCACGAGGAACAGGATCATGTACGCCGAGACCTGCTTCTCGATCGTCCAACTCGCTAGAATGCAAATTGGCGTGAGGAACGTCGTCAGCAGGATGAGCGACATCGATACCTGATCGACGCCCATGTGATAGGCCGCGCCGAACGCCCATGGCACGTTCTCGACAAGCTGAAAGCCATCGCCCGCCGGGTCGAACGTGGCGAACGCGACGAGCGAGACGACGAACGTCGCGATCGTCACGATCAAGGCGATCAGCTTAACGCCACGGTCAAAGCCGGGATTTTGTCCCTGCATCGGCCCGCGCGCCGCCAGAATCCACAGCGCGCCTGCCGCCGGCAGGAAGGTGAGGATCGAAAGAATTGGCCAACCGGCGATCAACTCGCTCATTGCCCGCCTCCGGCAAGGATGGCGTACGCGCCGAAGCCAACGGCTGCGATCAACATGAGGAAGCTATAATGGTATACAAATCCGGTTTGCAGCCTCCGAACCTGACCCGCAAAGAAGCGTGACGCGGCGGCGAAGCCGTTTGGTCCGAGCCCGTCGATGACCTTCTGATCGCCCACCTTCCAGAACAAATCGCCGATGGCGCGCGCGCCTTTGACGAAAATGAAGTCGTAGATCTCGTCGAAATACCATTTGTTGTAGAGGAACGCCCAAAGCGGCCCCTTCGCCATCGCTTTCGCGGCGCCCGTATTGAATAGATAGAAGATCACCGCGCCGACGAACCCGGTGACGGTTACGATCAGCGGCGCCCAAATCACCCAAGCTGGAAAATCGTGGTGCTCGCCGTGCGCGAGGGGCACCGCGCCACGCCAGAATTCATGCGCGTGCTCACCGAGGAAGTAAGGCGCGAAAATCGTCCCCGCTGCGATCGCGCCCGCCGCCAGCACCATCAGCGGCGCCAACATCACCCAAGGCGATTCATGCGCCGGCGCAGCGCCGCCCTCGGGCTTCGCATGAGGATCGCTGTGGTGGTGATCGTTCCCAGCGTGAGCGGCGTGGCCGTCGCCATGGCCATGCTCGTCATGGCCGTGGCCGTGCGGGTTGCCGCGATAGGCGCCCTCAAAGGTCATGAACGCGAGGCGCCAGGAATAGAAGCTCGTCAACAGCGCCGCACTCACGCCACACCAGAACGCGAATTGAGCGCCAATGCCGTGACTGCCATACGCCGCTTCGATGATGGCGTCCTTCGAGTAGAAGCCGGCGAACCCGCCGATGCCCGGGATGCCAAAGCCAATCAGCGCCAACGTGCCGATCGTCATCATCGCCCAGGTGATCGGCATCGGCTTCCGCACACCGCCCATGTAGCGCATGTCCTGCTCGTGATGCAGGCCGTGAATTACTGAGCCAGCGCCGAGGAACAACAGCGCCTTGAAGAAGGCGTGCGTGAACAGGTGGAACATCGCCGCATTGTAAGCGCCGACGCCGGCAGCGAAGAACATGTAGCCCAGCTGCGAACAGGTCGAGTACGCAACGACACGCTTGATGTCGTTCTGCGCAACACCCACGGTCGCGGCGAACAGCGCCGTGCCCGCCCCGATCACTGTGACGAAACCGGATGCGAGCGGCGCGATGTGGAAGAGCTCGCCACAGCGGCTCACCATGAACACTCCAGCGGTGACCATCGTCGCGGCGTGGATGAGCGCGGAGACTGGCGTTGGGCCTTCCATCGCATCCGGCAACCACACATGCAGGAAGAATTGCGCCGATTTGCCCATAGCGCCGATGAACAACAGGAACGCCACCGCCTCGACCGCGCGGACTTGGAAAGCGCCCACGCCGAGCATCAGGTCCGGATTGGCGACCGCCGCTGCAAACACTTCGTCGTATTGGATCGAACCGTAGGCGAAGAACGCCGCCATGATCCCCAAGGCGAAACCGAAATCGCCCACACGATTGGTCACGAACGCCTTGATCGCGGCGTCATTGGCCGAGCGCTTTTGGTACCAAAAGCCGATCAGCAGATAGGATGCGACGCCCACCCCCTCCCAGCCGAAGAAGAGCTGAAGGAAGTCATTCGCCGTCACCAAGGCCAACATCGCGAACGTAAAGAACGACAGATACGAGAAGAACCGCGCCCGGTGCGGGTCTTCCGCCATGTAGCCGATCGAATAGACGTGCACGAGGAAGCTGACGGTGTTCACCACGACCAGCATCACCGCCGACAGCGTATCAATGCGTACGCTCCAGGTAGAGGTGAATCCGCCGACGTCGATGAAACGGAAAAGCTCGACCACGAACGGCGTCGCGTCGCCCCATACGTAATCGATGAAAATCGGCCACGAGAGTGCGAGCGATAGGCCGACGGATCCCGTAGTGATCGCCATGGCGACGCGATCGCCAATGTAACGCTGGAGCAGGCCCGCAAACGCCGCCGCGAAGAACGGCGCCAGGACAAGCAGGGCTTCGGTCGAGAACGCCACTCGCTCAGCCCCTCATCTGATTGATGTCTTCAACCGCGATGCCGCCACGGTTGCGGAAATACGTGACGAGGATCGCAAGGCCGACTGCCGCCTCTGCGGCCGCTACAGTCAATACCAACATCGCGAAGACCTGGCCCTCGAGGTTCTGCAGGAACGCCGAGAACGCGATCAGGTTGATGTTAACCGAGAGCAGCACAAGCTCAATCGACATCAAAATAATAATGACATTCTTGCGATTCACGAAAATGCCGAAGACGCCAATAGTGAACAAAGCGGCGGCCACGAATAGGTAATGGGAAAGCCCGATCTCCATCAGCCCGCCCCTCCTGGACCTAGCCCTTGGCCAGGGCGAATGTCCTTCAACTCAACGCCGTCGCTGCGCTTACGATTAACTTGAGCGTGAATGTCTTGCTTCTTGACGCCTGGACGGTGGCGCAACGTCAAGACAATGGCGCCGATCATGGCGACGAACAGCACCAGACCGGCGAGCTGAAACACCAACAGATAATCCGTGTAGAGCACCCGCCCGATCGCTTCGGCGTTCGTGACGGTGCTTTCGCCTTCAGGCGCAAGCGCGATCGGTGCGCCGCGTGCATTCATCGACGCAGCCGCAACCATTCCCAATTCAGCGAATAGTGCGAGGCCAACAATTGCGCCGACCGGCAAATACTCCAGAAACCCCTGTTTGAGTTCGACGAAATCGACGTCGAGCATCATCACAACGAACAAGAACAGCACCGCGACGGCGCCGACGTAAACGACCACCAGCAACATCGCCAGAAACTCGGCGCCCAAAAGCACGAACAGCCCGGCGGACGTAAAAAACGTCAGGATGAGAAACAGCACCGAGTGCACAGGATTGCGCGCCGCGATCACCGCGAACGCGGAGACGATCACGGTCGCAGCTAAAGCGTAGAAGGCGATCGCCGCCAGCATCCCCTGCTCATCTCCCATCTGAGCCCAGCGCCGGACGGCGCGGGGCGAGCGCATCGCCTTCTAGCGATACGGCGCGTCCAGTTCCAAATTCTTAGCGATCTCACGTTCCCAGCGGTCGCCGTTCGCGAGCAATCGTTCTTTGTCGTAATAGAGTTCTTCGCGGGTTTCCGTTGCGAACTCGAAATTGGGCCCTTCGACGATCGCGTCGACCGGGCACGCCTCCTGGCAGAAGCCGCAATAGATACACTTCACCATATCGATGTCGTAGCGGGTGGTGCGGCGTGAGCCGTCCTCACGCGGTTCGGCTTCGATAGTGATAGCTTGCGCCGGGCAGATCGCTTCGCAAAGCTTGCACGCGATGCAGCGTTCTTCACCGTTGGCGTAGCGGCGCAATGCGTGCTCGCCGCGGAAGCGCGGAGAAAGCGGCCCCTTCTCGAACGGGTAATTCACAGTCGCCTTGCGGCGGAAAAAGTACTTCATGCCAAGCGCAAAGCCGCCCAGCATATCCAGCATCATGGCGCCCTTGGCGGCCTGGAGAATGCGCGACGCCATCCCTTAACTCCTCGCACACGAGTAGGTGCGGTAGGCCAAGCCATCGAACCTTGTTTCTTGGCTCACGAACACGGCCGGTCTGTCCATGCAATGCGTGCGCGCCTTCGCGTCGGCCTCGGCCTCGGTCTGCGCACTTGCGTCGAAGCGCACATCGAACAGGTCGTCATTGCGCACGACGACTTGCGGCAGCGTTTGGCACGCGGCGACGGCGATCACCGCCAGGAGGGCGAGCGCGCGCATCAGCCGCCCACCACGGTGGTTGCCGCGCTCGGCGCCAGGAAAGTGACGTAATAGCCGATCGCTGCCACCGCCACGAGCGAGGTGGGAAGGAAAATCTTCCATCCCAAGCGCATCAATTGATCGTACCGGTAGCGTGGCACGATCGCCTTCACCATCGCGAACATGAAGAACACGGCCCAGATTTTCACCGTGAAGATGATGAAGCCGAACAGCGGATGGTCCGTCGGTCCCCAAGGCGCGTGCCAGCCACCGAGGAACAGGATGTTGATCATCGCGCACATCAGCACGATGTTCAGATACTCGCCGATCATGAACAGCAGATATGGCGTCGAGCTGTACTCGACCTGATAGCCCGCCACGAGTTCGGACTCCGCTTCCGGCAGATCGAACGGCGGTCGATTGGTTTCAGCCAGCGCACTGATGAAAAAGATCACCAGCATTGGGAACATGACGAAAATCGTCGGCCATGCGAACGCATGCCACGCCCAGATGCCGTCTCGCTGGTTTTCAACGATAGTGGACAGATTCAACGACCCCACGAGCAGCAACACGGTGATGATCACGAAACCGATCGAGACTTCGTAGCTCACCATCTGCGCCGCCGAGCGTAGCCCGCCGAGGAACGGATACTTCGAGTTTGAAGCCCATCCCCCCATGATGATGCCGTAGACGCCGAGCGAGCTGATCGCGAACAAATACAGGATGCCGACATTCAAATCGGCAATCACCACGTTGTTGGCGAATGGCACTACCGCCCAACCGACGAACGCCAGCACGAAGGTAAGAAGTGGCGCCAAGATGAACACGGTCTTGTTTGCGCCCGCGGGGATGACGATTTCCTTGAACACGAACTTGAAGAAGTCCGCGAAACTTTGAAGCAAACCAAACGGTCCGACGACATTCGGCCCTTTGCGCAACTGTACGGCTGCCCAGATCTTGCGGTCGAACAACAGGATGAAGGCGAGCGTCAGCAGCAGAAAGATCATGATGACGAGCACTTGGCCCGTTTTCATCAGACCCCACTCGACCTCCACAGGCCAGTCGATCCCGAACCAAGTGATATAGTCGACGTTCGGGTTCATTCCGCGGCCACCCGTTCAGCGCCAGCCTTGTAGCGCGCGCATTCAGCCATGGTCTTGGAAGCGCGCGCGATCGGGTTGGTGAAATAGAAGTCGCTCACCGCGCTCGCGAACGGGGCGCTATCGATTTGGCCGTCGGCGCCGATCGCGGCCACATCAAATGCGCCGGCCTCCGTCGCGCCGGGGGCGTAACCCACGTTGCCGAAGCTCGCATGGTCAGCAATCATCTTGATGCGCAGCGCGTCAACGCTATCGTACGGAAGCGTTTTGCCCATCACAGCAGAGAGAGCGCGCAGGATCGTCCAATCTTCTTTCGCGTCGCCCTTCGGGAAGGTCGCGCGGCGGCCATATTGCACCCGGCCTTCAGTGTTCACCCAGGTTGCATTCTTCTCGGTGTAGGCGGCGCCCGGCAGGATGACATCGGCGCGGTGTGCGCCCTTGTCGCCGTGCGTGCCTATGTAGATCACCGTACCGGCGCTCGGAAGTTCCACTTCATCGACGCCAAGCAACAGCAGCGCTGAGAGCCCGCCCTTCAGCATCGCTTTTGCGTCTTTGCCGCCCTGCCCGGGCAGAAAGCCGAGATCGAGGCCGGCCACGCGCGCAGCCGCGCTGTGCAGCACGTTGAAGCCGTTCCAGCCATCGCGCACGACGCCCGCGTCTTTTGCCAGCTTGCCGACAGCGCGCAGCACGGCGGCGCCGTCAGTGCGCGTCAGCGCGCCTTGGCCGACGATGATCATCGGCTTCTGAGCATTCTTCAGCGCATCGCCAAACGCGCCAAGCTGCGACAGCGATTGCGCACCTGCGCCGATGAACTCGGCCCTGTAGGTCAAGTCGGTTTGCGGGCCGATCACGCCCACCTGCGCGCCACGCAGCCACGCTTTGCGGATGCGCGCGTTGAGCACTGGCGCTTCGACGCGCGGGTTGGCGCCGACAAGCAGGATGACATCGGCTTCGTCGATACCGGCGATGGTGGAGTTGAAGAGATACGACTGACGCGGGCCGCCGAGGGCCGCGCCGTCCGGCCGGCAATCGGTGTTTGCCGATCCAAGCGCGCGGAACAGGTCCAGCGTCGCCTTCATGCTCTCCGCGCAAGCGAGATCGCCGGCGATGGCGCCGATCTTGTCACCGCCTTGCGACAGCGCGCTCGCGGTAACTGCGAGCGCTTCGTCCCAACTCGCAGCGCGAAGTTTTCCGTTTTCGCGGATGTAGGGCCGGTCTAGGCGCTGGCGGCTCAAACCGTCCTCGGCGTAGCGCGTTTTGTCGGAAATCCACTCCTCGTTGATCTCTTCGTTGACGCGCGGCAATACGCGGAGCACCGCATCGCCCCGCGCATCGACGCGAATGTTGGAGCCAAGCGCGTCCATCACATCGACGCTTTCGGTCTTGCTCAGCTCCCACGGCCGCGCATTGAAGGCATACGGCTTTGAGGTGAGTGCACCGACCGGGCACAGATCGATGATGTTCGCCGATAACTCGCTCGTCAGCGCGCCCTCGAGGTAGGTTGTGATCTCCATATCCTCGCCGCGCCCTGTGGCGCCGAGTTCGGGCACGCCGGCGACCTCGGTGGCGAAGCGGACGCAGCGCGTGCATTGGATGCAGCGCGTCATCACCGTCTTGACGAGCGGCCCCATGAATTTTTCTTCGACCGCGCGCTTATTCTCGTCGAAGCGCGTGCCGCCACGGCCATAAGCGACCGATTGGTCCTGCAGGTCGCACTCACCGCCCTGATCGCAGATCGGGCAATCGAGCGGGTGATTGATCAGCAGAAACTCCATCACCCCTTCGCGCGCCTTCTTGACGCCCGCGGATTGAGTGATGAGTTCGTTGAGGACGTTGTCCTTTGGCGGCGGCAAATCCTTCACTTGCTGCGCGCACGAAGCGACCGGCTTTGGGCTTTGACGCCCGCCGACTTTCACTTCGATCAAGCACATGCGGCAATTGCCGGCGATCGAGAGGCGCTCATGGTAGCAAAAGCGCGGAATCTCGGCGCCGGCAGCCTCACAAGCCTGCAGCAGCGTGTACTCGGGAGGGACGTCGACCTCGATGCCGTCGACGAGAATCTTCGCCATGAATCCAATCCGCTTTCGCGGGACGCGCATGACCCATTTATTGCGTCGCCGCAAGGGGGCGGCGGGCCGCACGTCCGCCTAGTTGCGAATAAATCGCAAACGATCGTGACGACGTTACCGCCCCGCCAAGACGCGAGCGCTTAGAGGCGCGCGATGAGGCGATCTATTTCGGTTGCGACAAGGTCCGGCCGGTCACGCTGCACGTAATGGCCGGCGCCCTCGGCGCGCACGAAACGCGCGTCCTCGAACCGCTGGTAGAACGCGATCTGCGCTTCCATCCACAAGGCGTGAGCCGTCGCGCCGCCCTCGCCCGTCCATTCCGTGGTTGACGCGATGATCGTCGCCGGGATGCTGGCAATCCGACGCGGAAACGGCGCGCTGTCTTCGCTTGCACGCACGCCAGCGCCCTCTGCGGCCGCGGCGGGCGGGCGTTCTGGCTGTGGCAAACCACCGGCGCAGCGAGCTACGCCACGTTGCTCACACAAGGCACGGAATCGTGGCGGCCGCGCATCCACGAACACCATGCCCAACACGTCGCTGCTGTAGATGTCCGCGAACTTGGCGATGTAGAGCCCGCCGAGCGAATGGCCCACCATAATGTAGGGCGGGTGCACGCCGGCGGCGCGCAGCGTCGCCTTCAACAGCGCGGCCGCCTCCTCCGATGTTCGCTCCGCATCGTCGGTTGGCGTGCTCGCGCCGTAACCGGGGCGGCTATAAGCAAATGTCGCTACGCCGGAGTGCAGACCGGCGATGGTTTGCTCCCACACACCCATGCCGTCGCCCAAGCCGGATTCGAATACAATGGTCGGCCGCCCGTGGCCGCGCCTGGTGTACTCGATATTGAGCCCATCGACCCGCGCGAGACCGCCGCGCTCGCCGCTGGTCGCGCACCCCGAAGCTGCTACGCCGAGGCCCGCTAGGGCCGCTCGCCGTGAAATGATCTGTGATCCCGCCATGTCGGAACGCTACGGCACGCCAACGGGGCCGTCTTGCCCTAATCGACGCCCTCCCGCTCACAACATTGCGATCTGGGCAATCTGCGAGCCTACGCGATCGTAACGGGAGTGGGCGCCTTCTGGCCCCCTTTGATGACCAGCGTCCTCCGGCGGACTGGAGTAGCCCGAAAGGCAAGGCGACATGCCAAACCACCAAGATCGCAACCAGCAAAAGCAACAAACCCCCAAACGCGACGACGATATTCGCAAGGCGCTGGCGCGCGAGGATATCGAGCGGCCGCAACAGGGTCAGGAACGGCGCGACGATCAGAAACGTCGCGAAGACATGGAACGCCGCTAAGCGGCCTTCCGAGAATTTGAACACCGGGATGGGGCGGCGAAAGCCGCTCCATTTCGCTCAGCCTAGACTTTCGTCAGCGCCATAGGGCCCACCACCGTCATCCACTCGCGCACGCGCCAGGAATTGACGACGCCGTTCAAAACGTACGGATCGGCCTTCGCGAATGCTTCCGCAACACTGGCGCTCTCGGCCTTAAACAGCAACATTCCGAGCGGCGGATCGTCGGTCGTGAAGGCCCCGCCCAGCTGCAACTCGTCACGCGCGACCGAAGCTTGCGCGTGCGCCAGATGCATCGCCCGATGCGGCGCACGCCGATCGCGGAAATCGGCTGGGTAGTCGTAGAAGAGAACGAAGTGCTTCATGACTATTCCGCCGCCACCGGCGTCAGCACCGGGTGTACGCCTTTGGCGCTGCGATAGCGGTCGATGCGCTGTTCGATCTCCGGGCGGAAGTGCTTGATCAGGCCCTGGATCGGCCACGCGGCGGCATCGCCGAGCGCGCAGATGGTGTGACCCTCGACTTGGCTGGCGACATCGAGCAAGCGGTCGATATCGGCATGCTCGGCCTCGCCCTTCGCCATGCGCTCAAGCGTGCGCCACATCCAGCCGGTGCCTTCGCGGCACGGCGTGCACTGGCCGCAGCTTTCGTGCTTGTAGAAATAGGCGATGCGGGCGATGGCGCGGATAAGATCGGTGGATTGGTCCATCACGATCACCGCCGCCGTACCCAAGCCGCTCTTGAGCGCCGAGAGCGAGTCGAAATCCATCAATGCCGTCTCGGCTTCATGCGCCGGGATCATCCGCACCGACGAGCCGCCCGGGATCACGGCTTTCAGATTGCCCCAGCCGCCACGCACGCCGCCGCAATAAGTTTCGATCAGCTCCTTCAGCGGAATGCTCATCGCCTCTTCGATGTTGCACGGCCGGTTCACGTGGCCCGACACACAGAACACTTTCGTGCCGGTGTTGTTGGCGCGGCCGAAGCCGGAAAACCATTTCGACCCGCGCCGCAGGATCGTCGGCACCACGGCGATCGACTCGACGTTGTTCACGGTCGTCGGGCAACCATAGAGACCCACATTCGCCGGGAACGGCGGCTTCAAGCGCGGCTGGCCCTTCTTGCCTTCAAGGCTTTCTAGAAGCGCCGTTTCTTCTCCACAAATGTACGCACCAGCGCCATGGTGGACGTAGAGATCGAAATCCCAGCCGTGGATGTTGTTCTTGCCGATGAGCTTGGCCTCGTAGGCCTCCTTCACCGCGCGTTCTAGCGCCTCGCGCTCATAGACGTACTCGCCGCGCAAATAGACGTAGGCCGCGTGCGCGCGCATGGCGAAGCTGGCGATGAGGCAGCCTTCGATCAGCAGATGCGGATCGTGGCGCATCATGTCGCGATCCTTGCAAGTGCCCGGCTCGGATTCGTCGGCGTTGACGACGAGATAGTGCGGGCGATCCTTCACCTCTTTCGGCATGAAGCTCCACTTCAGCCCCGTCGGGAAGCCCGCGCCGCCGCGCCCGCGCAGGCCTGAGTCCTTCACCTGCTGGATGATCCAATCCTGGCCCTGCGCGATCATATCCGCGGTGCCGTTCCAGGCGCCACGCTTCTTCGCGCTCTCCAGATCGGCCCCGTGCGTGCCGTAGAGGTTGAGGAAAATCCGGTCTTTGTCAGCGAGCATTTCGCTATCCCCTCGGCGCCATCGTCATGAACAGACGCAACGCAAACCAAATCGCGCCCACGCCGGGCGCCAGAACATACGGGCTGGTCAGCGGGTGCTGCTGCACCACGCTCATGTACACCGCCAGGCCCGCCAAGCCGATGGCCAGGGCCGCGTAAATGAAGATCGCGCCGCGCTGCAGCCCGCCTTTGAACGGCTGCTGCTCGAACGGCAGGCGAGATTTGGTGCGATACGCTGGTGGGGGCGGATCAACGCTCATGGCTTGTGCGTGAACGCTCCCGCTTGCGCCAACAGCAACACAAACACCGCGCCGCCAATCACCGCGCCACCGATCAACCACGCCAGCTGATCCGTCACCATGTAGAGCGCGAAGCCTCCGCCCAAAAGCACTGCGTCAGCAATCGATCCTTTGAAGATCGCGGACTTGATCTCCTCCCGACGGGCGTCGTCCGCCATCACACCTTCTCCGGCAGGTTCGGCAACGTGAGCGGCTTGGCGAGCGTGCCGTCATAGAGGCTGGCATCCTTGAGCACGTCCGGTCCGCCCTCGGGCGCGGAGGTTTGGCGATTGATCGCCGAGCCCGGCTTGATCTTCTCACCGCGCGCCAATTGATCGATCAGAGCTTCGAGCGCGGCGGGCGTCAGGTCTTCGTGGTAATAATCGTCAATGGCGATCACCGGCGCGTTCACGCAGGCGCCGACGCACTCAACCTCTTCCCACGAAAACATGCCATCGGCCGAAACAGCGTGCTTGGCGCCGATGCGGCTCTTGCACACCTCTTTCAAATCCTCGGCGCCCCGCAGCATGCACGGCGTCGTGCCGCAGAGCTGGAAGTGATGTTTGCCGACCGGGCCGAGGTGGAACATCGTGTAGAAGGTCGCGACTTCGAGCACGCGTATCTTAGGCATGTCCAGCAGCTCAGCGATCGCGCGGATCGCGGGTTCCGAGATCCAGCCCTCCTGCTTCTGCACCAGCCACAGGATCGGGATAACCGCGGAGGCCTTCCGCTCCGGCGGATACTTGGCCATCCACCAGCGCGCAGTTTCCATCGTCGCGGAGGAGAACGCGAAGCTGGCGGGCTGTTCGGCGGCGAGACGACGGACGCTCATCGGGGACTTACCTTGCGAATTCGACGCGGGCGATGCGCCCGTCTTTGATCGTATAGATGGCGGCGACCTCGAAGCGCTCGCCGCCCGGAGCGCGCTCGACGTCTTCATGGTCGATCACGGTGTTGGCGAAGGCGATCCGGTTCACGAGCCGCGCACGGTTCTGGGGATGGGTCTTGAACAGGTTCACGTGGCGGGTGCGGATCGCTCCGATGCCCTCGGCCAGCACATCGCCATTGTAAGACGCCAGCACGCAATTGTCGGCGTACACCGCGCAAAAGCGCTCCACATCTTGCGCGTTGTACGCGTCGAGCTGGGTCTGGACGAGATCGGCGGGGCTCATGGGCGCGGGTTCCGGTTTCGGCCCGCTGGTTGGGGCGCCTTGGCGAGGTCAGTCAAGAGCGGCCCCGTTCCCGGCAGGAAACGAAGCACAGCCAGAGTGATCATGCCGGCCACAAAAGCGGCGGCCATATTGAGCCCGGGCGGCCCGACTTTGAGCAGCATCAGCCAAACAATGGGCACCGGCAGTACGAAACCCAGCGCTTGCACACAAAGCGCGGCGAAATACCGCCCCGGCCCTCCGGGAAAACTGTCCCGCCGTTTGGGCCGGCCGAAATAGCCCGCGAGGATAGCAATCCCCGCCGTCACGACGACGAAACCGATCAGCGCGTAGAGCAGCGGGCCGAGAGACACGACGTTCATACGGCGCGCCTCTTGCGGCCTTCGATCTCGTCGAGCTTGGCCAATTGCTTATTAGCGTCGTCGCGCGCCTTTAGCAGCGTCGCGCGACGGTAGGCGCGCAGGTACGTCTTGATGACTGGCGCTTTCAGCAGAACCCCACGACGGATCAAGATCAGCAGGCCGAGCGCCGGAAGGAATGAGAGCGACGACCAGCCCGCCGGCATATCGATGCCGCGTATCTCCATCAAACCCATGCGCAACGGCACCAACACGAAGCCGACGATCAGACCGAGTGTTAGCCCCTGAACCAGCGCGCCGATGCGCACGCGCTCTGGGTGGTGCTCGACATGCTCGGGCCGAAACGCGAAGAACGAATGCAGCAGAAACGCCAGCGCAAAACACAGCGCCACTAGCCCCTCGATCCAGAGCATCAACGGCGCATGTTCGGGGTTCACCGATCGATTTCTCCGAACACGATGTCGAGCGAGCCCAACACGGCGGAAACGTCGGCGATCATGTGGCCGCGGCAGAGATAATCCATCGCCGCAAGGTGCGGGAAACCTGGCGCGCGGATTTTCAAACGATACGGCCGGTTGGTTCCGTCCGAAACGAGATACACGCCAAACTCGCCTTTCGGCGCTTCGACACACGCGTACGCTTCGCCGGCCGGCACGTGGAACCCTTCGGTGTAAAGCTTGAAGTGATGGATGAGCGCTTCCATCGATTGCTTCATTTCGCCCCGCTTTGGCGGCGCGAACTTGGAATGCGCGGGCATCACCGGACCCGGGCTCTTCCGCAACAGATCCACGCATTGCAGCATAATTTTGGTGGACTCGCGCATCTCCTCGACGCGGCAGAGATAACGATCATAGCAATCGCCGTTCTTGCCGAGCGGAATTTTGAACTCGAGTTCGCTGTAGATTTCGTAGGGCTGCGAGCGGCGCAAATCCCACGCCATGCCAGAGCCGCGCACCATCACCCCAGAGAAGCCCCACTCCAACGCGTCCTGCTGCGTCACCACGCCAATATCGACGTTGCGCTGCTTGAAGATGCGATTGTTGGTGAGGAGGCCTTCGATGTCGTCGATAGTACGCGGGAATTGATGGCACCATTCCTCGATGTCGTCGATCAGCTTGGGAGTGAGATCTTGGTGGACGCCGCCTGGACGTACATACGCGGCATGCATGCGCGAACCCGAAGCGCGCTCATAGAACACCATCAGCTTTTCGCGTTCCTCGAAGCCCCAGAGTGGCGGCGTGAGCGCGCCGACGTCCATCGCTTGAGTGGTGACGTTAAGGAGATGGTTCAGAATGCGGCCGATCTCCGAGTACAGCACCCGAATGATCGACGCGCGGCGCGGCACTTCGATGCCCGCAAGCTTCTCGATCGCCAGGCAATACGCGTGCTCCTGGTTCATCGGCGCCACGTAATCGAGCCGATCAAAGTACGGCAGCGCCTGCAGATAGGTCTTGTACTCGATCAGCTTCTCGGTGCCCCGGTGCAGCAGACCGATATGCGGATCGACGCGCTCGACGACTTCGCCGTCGAGCTCCAGCACCAGGCGCAACACGCCGTGCGCGGCGGGGTGTTGCGGTCCGAAATTGATCGTGAATGTGCGCTTCTCTTGCGGCGCGCCAGCGAGATCGTCAGCCATCAGCTCTTAGCCTTCTCGTCACCGGGCAGGTCTCGCGTAATGCCCTCCCACGGCGAGACGAAATCGAAATTGCGATAGGCCTGCGTGAGCTTCACCGGCTCATACACTACTCGCTCTTGCTCGGGATCGTAACGAACTTGCACTTCGCCCGAGAGCGGAAACTCTTTGCGGAGCGGATACCCCTGGAACCCGTAATCGGTGAGTATGCGGCGTAGGTCCGGGTGGTTTGAGAACAAGATGCCGTACATATCGAATGCCTCGCGCTCGAACCAATCCGCGCACGGGAAGAGGCTCGCGACACTTGGTACGGGCGCAACCTCGTCTGTCTCGATCTTGATGCGGATGCGATGGTTCAGCTGCATCGAGAGCAAATGATAGACGACGTCGAAACGCTTCGGTCGCTCAGGATAGTCGACGCCGCAAATGTCGATCAGCGACGTGAACCGGCAGCGTGGATCGTCGCGCAGAAACGTGAGTACGGCGACGATCTGTTCGGCCCGCGCATTGATCGTGAGTTCGCCCACACGCACCGCATGGCCTTCGACGGCGGAGGTCATGGTCGACGCGATGTGAGCGCCAAGGTCTTCGAGCGCGATCATCGTTCGATTGTCCCTTCGCGGCGAATTTTGCGCTGCAATTGCAAGATGCCGTACACCAACGCCTCGGCGGTCGGCGGGCAGCCTGGTACGTAAATATCGACCGGCACGATGCGGTCGCAACCACGCACGACGGCATAGCTATAATGATAATAGCCGCCGCCGTTCGCGCATGATCCCATCGAGATCACGTAGCGGGGGTTCGGCATCTGGTCATAAACTTTGCGCAACGCCGGCGCCATTTTGTTGGTCAACGTGCCGGCGACGATCATCACGTCGGACTGGCGCGGGCTGGCGCGCGGAGCAAACCCAAACCGCTCAACGTCATAACGCGGCATCGAGGCTTGCATCATCTCGACCGCACAACATGCGAGCCCGAATGTCATCCACATCAACGACCCAGTGCGCGCCCAGGTGATCAGATCGTCCGCGGCGGCGACCAGGAAACCCTTGTCGGCGAGTTGGTTCGACAATCCGGTGTAAAACGGATCGTTCTCCTTGGCCGGGTAGCCGCCTTCCACGGTCGCACGTCCCGCATCGCCGTAGAGCACAGGTTTGTCGCTCACTCCCATTCGAGCGCGCCCTTCTTCCATTCGTAGATGAAGCCCACGGTCAACACGCCCAGGAACACCATCATCGACCAGAAGGTGAACTGCGCGAGTTCCGGCGGCAGATGCGGCAAGGTGATCGCCCAAGGGAAAAGGAACGCCACTTCGAGATCGAAAATGATGAAGAGGATCGACACCAGGTAGAAGCGCACGTCGAACTTCATGCGCGCATCGTCGAAGGCGTTGAAACCACACTCGTACGCTGAGACTTTTTCCTTGTCGGGGCTCTTCGGCGCGATGACGAACGCGGCGACGATGAAGCCGATCCCCAGCGCCGTCGCGACGGCGAAGAAAATCAAAATCGGCAGATAGTCGGTGAGGTCGAGACCCATGAAACTCCACCTAAGGCGCGTGCGCCCGCAGCGCCAGTTCACGAGGCGCCGCAGGTGCGAATTCGCGGCGGACGCTAGTGGCGCCCGTTCGTGAGATCAAGGGATGAGGAATCAAGGACATGGCGCGAGTGACGGGGCTCGAACCCGCGACCTCCGGCGTGACAGGCCGGCGCTCTAACCAACTGAGCTACACCCGCGTTTGCGCATGGCCCCGCGAGACGGAGCGGGTTAGGGCAACCCGCCTTTGCGGTCAAGCGGATGCACGGCGGAGTTCGTCCGGTTTACTCCGGCGGCGGCATCGGCGCTGAAGGCGGGTTCGGGTCGTCCCAAGATCGGTTGGCGGAATTGGTTTGCAGCAACGCTAGAACGCGCTCGTCGCCAGCCAGGATATCAGCGCCGCCAACGTCGCGGACGCCAACGAAAACGCCGCCGGTCACGACGTCCACGGCCACCACGGACCGGCCATCGGCACACCCCTCTTGCGCGCAACCACGAAAGACCAAAGCCTCCGCGCCACCACCCGAAATGAGCACGCCAGGTTCCGACACGGCCATTCCGCGCCAAAGCCGGGCCCGGTCCGCCGCGGCAAACCCCATCGCCTCAGGGGCATATCGGGCGCCCGCCTCGGTCACAAAGACGGAATACGTATCGCCCGCATGCCCACGCACGTCCAAATCTGGCTCGACCGCCCCGGCCGGCGCTGGCTCAAGCTTGGCCGTGGACGCGCGTTCGCATCCCGTAACGGCAAGCGCGAGCACAATGATCCAGGCGCGCATAAGGCGAGTCCTTCCCGAACCGGACCCTAGCACCGGCCCTGCTCGCGGCCAAAAGCCTCGCGACAGATGGGAGCGCGCGAAGCCCCCGCCGGCTTGCCTGGTCGTACCTGCGCAGACGCAACCCAGCCCGCCCGGTCCATTGGGTTTCGGTGCGTGGCCTTGGCTTCGCTGGCGCGCCGCGAAGGCTGGTGGGCGGTGAGGGGATCGAACCCCCGACCCTCTCGGTGTAAACGAGACGCTCTACCGCTGAGCTAACCGCCCGCCTGAACCGGCTCTCTAAGCCGTGCGCCGCACGACTTGCAATGGCGGGCGTCCAATTCGTGTCGATCCTGGCCGCAGCTGCAGCGTTCAAAACGCCGCTGCGGCGCGAATGCCTTTTGGGCGATCGAGAAAAAAAGGCTGATCCCGATCAGCATCAGCGCCATCGAGAACAGCCGCCCGCCGGCGGAATCGATTGTGATGTCGCCATAGCCTGTCGTCGTGAGCGAGGTGACGACGAAATAGAGCGCATCGATGAAATTGTTCAGCTTGGGGTGGTCGCCAAGGAAGAGTGCCTGCGCCGCGCCAGCCGAGAGGAAGATGAACACGAACAGTGTCGTGATCGCCTTGGTGAGATCCTCAACGTAAGTGTCGTCCCACTTGCCGCGCGCGAGTACATTCCAGAACCGTTCGGTATGCACCAGCGTCCACAAACGCAGCACGCGCAGGAAGCCCCAATTGTGCAGCACGGCGGGCGCGAGCAGGGTCGCCAGCACGACGAGGTCGATCCAGGTCGTCGGGAACTTGAGCCAACGTTTGAACGTGCCAAGCGCGAACAACCTCGCGCCGAGATCAAGCGCGACGAACGCCGCGATTGCACCATCCGCCAGCCAAAACCAACGTTGTTCGGTGATGAATTGGCTGATGAGGAAAAAAACGATGACGGCCAAGTCCAACACAAACAGCACGCCCTGAAAGCGCACCGCGTCTTCAGTGTGACCGTAATAGAGCTCGCGCAGTCGCGATCGCAGTGGATGCGCTTCGCTCACTTCTGGTTCGACTCAAGCTTTTTGAAGAACTCCGCCGCCTTCGGGTCTTCGCCCGTCGTTTCGGATTTCACATCCTCGCAGAATCTCACCCACGGCAAGCGGCTCTCGACGCCGTATTGCATCACGATCGGATAGTCTTCTGGCGCGTCGAGTGAACCCATCGTCACGTAGAACCGCGCCTCGGGCAGATTGTACGCAAAGCTCAAGGGCGTGCCGCAATCTGGGCAATAGGTGCGCGTCGCGAGATTGGACGATGCAAACACCGCGGGCTCGCCTTGGGTCCAGGCAAATTCCGCTTTCGGCGCGCCGGCCAGCGCGGCGAAAAGACCGCCGGTGGCTTTTTGGCACATGCGGCAATGACAGACGTGAGCGTTCTGGGGCGCGACGTAGAGCGCATAGCGCACCCCACCGCACTGGCATCCGCCTGTCGCCACCGCTTGCCGCATCGTCGTCATGGTCTGGCCTTTGCCCCTTTCCGCCTTGGCAAACAAGGTGATGCCACCAACGTGACCTGCATGGACAAATTTTCATGTCCTCATGGCGCCGAAATGCCCTTCTCGGGCGTTAGCACCTTGGTCCGACGAGCGGACGTGGAGGAATTCATGCGTTTACTATTGATCTCAGCGGCGGCCCTGCTGGCCACGGCCTGCACGCAAACTGGAAATATGGAGCGCGGCGCCCTGGGTGGCGCAGTGCTCGGTGGCGCTGCCGGCGCCATTATCGGCAACAACACTGGAGACGGTGACGCGGGCCAAGGCGCTGCCATCGGCGCGGTGATCGGCGCGGCTGGCGGCGCTTACGCTGGCTGCGTGCGCGACGGCCGTTGCGGCGGCAATGCCAACCGCCGGCAATATTATGATCAACGGAGCGGGCGCTATTACTTTAGCGATCCGCGCTCGGGTCAGCTGTACTACGAGGACGGCCAACCCTACCCGTAAGCAGCCCGGATCGTTCGGGGCGAGCGCCGCGTCTTCGAAAGGAGGCGCGGCGCTTCCTTTTGTGCCGCCCCCTTTTGCTACCCCGGTGTTGCGATCCGACACGAGGATCGAACACGGGCGGCGATCGCCTCCTCCGTGAGTGACGCCGGCGCTCGATCGAGATCGGCATAGAGCGCTCTGAAATCGCAGGCGCGACCATGCGAGACGCCGATACCGAGCGCCAACGTGCCTTTTCGGTTGCCGAAATCTTCCGGGAAGTTTCGGAATTGCGCTGTCAGCATCGCAAAAAAGAACATCTCGTTCTGCCACGTGCTCGTGCCCTCAAGCGCCCTCCGCCAAAGAACGCAATTCGCGCGCGCGTCCCATGTATGGCCGTTACGCGCGTGGGTCGGCGTTTCGCACTGCGCGAAATGAGGATGCCCCATCACCCAAGTCGCCTGGCGCATGGCGATATCGCGCGACATGGCCGTGCGTGTATCGGTCTCGGGCGTGTCTCCGTTTGCGCCACGGGCGCGTCGATACGCGGTCATCACCTCACGCAATGAATCGATGTAACGCTCCCCGCCCTGCGTGGTGTAGTCGTAGAACGCCATGAATTGCGCGAAGTGCGGACGGCACGTGATGCGGACCTCACTCGCCCATTGCTTGGTGAAATCCCAAGCATCGTTGGCGCGAGCGAGAGCGGCGGCGTCCTCGCCCGACGCACGGCGGCATGTCCAAGAAAGGCTCTGACTTCCTGACGGAACGCTGTCGCGTCGGGTGAAGCGAGCATCCGTCGGGCATAGTCAACGCCGGCGCGACGCTGGCTCGAGGTCGCGTTCGCACGCGCCCGGCGCAGGAACTCGGCGCCGAAGCGAGGCATGGTCGTCGCCGCGACGGCGTCCGCGCCATCTTCGACGCGGTCGATAAACTCACGCAGCGTGCCTTGGCCAAAATTCCATTGCAGGAGACCGACAGACATACCCTGGTTGTCGGAACTGCCCGCGATCGCGGTGTGGCCGTGCGTGTCGTTCGTTTCCATTGAGGACGTGATCGCAAACAGCGCCCACAGCCATTGCGGCGGCGGATCTTCCAAGCATTGCTCTTGCGCGCGGGCCACCCCCGGCGCGGCCAACAAGATCATTATCAGCGTCGCAAACGCCGCGGCCCAACGCACTTTCATTCCCGCCCCCTCGCCAGACAGGCGAACACGTTAGCGCCTTCGGAGAAGGTCGCCAGCGGTATCGGACGCTACACAAGGAAGACGTTGGTCGGGGCGGCGGGATTCGAACTCGCGACCCTTAGCTCCCAAAGCTAATGCTCTACCAGGCTGAGCTACACCCCGAACCAAGGGCGCCGTTTAGGGCTTACTGGCGCGCCGGCGTCAAGGCTTCTGGTTGATGGAAGCGCACTTCGCCTCGAAACGGCGGCTCGGTATTGTTGAAAATCGAAGTGGTCGCTGCACTTCCATTGGAAGCGAAGGAGATGTTGGTGGAGTAGCGCGCTGGCAGCTCCAGAATGCCGCGCAGGGCGCCCTCGGGCGTCAGCCGGAGGATGCGGCCCTCGCCGTAAACCGCCACCCACACATCGCCGTCAGGGCCGATCTCCAACCCATCAGGACCAGTCTCGAGATAGGGATCGCGCGGGTATTTATTGGACCGCTGGAGATCGCTCAGCGTGACGAAGGTCGTTTGTTCGCCGAGCGCGCCGTCGGCGGCGATGGGATAGCGCAAAACCCGCCCCATCATGTGCTCACTCACGTAAAGCTGGCCGCGCCTTTGATCAACGAACACACCGTTTGGGTACCAGAGAGTTCGGGCGACCACGCTCAAGCGGCCCTCCGCCGTGAGGTGCATCACCTTGCCGTGCGGCTCGGTGCGGCGACTGAACAATCCCGGATCGGAAAAGTACACGCCGCCCCGCCCGTCTGCAGAGGCGTCATTCGGGTCCATCAAAGCCTCGCCCGACACGTCCGCGTTCCAGGAACGCAGTGCGCGTCCGTTGACGTCGACGGCCACCACGCGTGCGCCGATGTGGCAGAGCACAAGAAAGCCTTCGCCAAAGGGCGCAAGCGCCGTTGGCCCGCACGCGCGTTGCTCGAAGAAAGTGCGCCGCCCCTGGCCGGGCGCAATTACGCTGATACGGTCCGCGCCCATTTCCGCGTAATAGAGCGTCTCGCCCTGGTAGAGCGGACCCTCCGGGTAAGACGCTTCGATCGCCTCGCCGTCCGCTGCGCTGGGGCTCGCACCGGCGCAGGCCGCGAGTAGCGCAAGGGCGGCGAACGCAGCGCGCATCACGCGGTCGCGCGGATGCGCAGCGCGATCAGCGCCACGCCGCACAAAATGATGCCAGCGCCGAAGATGTACATGATGTGCTGATTGCCGAAGTAGCGCATCATGAAGAGCGCCGTACCTAAGGTGCCGACGATATTTCCAACCGTGGTGATAGAGTAAACCGAGCCGGCGACGCGTCCGCCATGCTGGGCGTCGGAAAGCAGCAACCGCACGGCAAACGGCGAAAAGAAGCTGAGCAAGGTCATCGGCACGAACAGCAGCATCACAGCGGCAAGCAAGCTTGCGCCAACATCGTAGCCGACATTCTGAAGCGTCCAATCAAGCATTGGCACGCCGAGGCTCGGCACGCAAAGCACGTAAACGCCAGCGGCCAGCATCGCCATACCGAGAATACTCGTGCGAGGCATGCGATCGGCAAGCATTCCACCGATGTAATAGCCCGCCATCATCGCGAGCATCACGGTGGCGATCATCGACGCCCATATCTCGATGCCTGAGCCAAAGTACGGCGTCATCATGCGGATCGCGGCCATCTCCGCGCCCATCAGGCACACGCCCAACAGAAAGCCGATGGCCAGCAGCGCGATTTGTGTTCCGAGTTTCACCCGAGCCCCGCCTTTTCCCTAGCCGCGCCCAGTCGCGCGACACTCACGGTCACGGTCGTGATAACCCACCGGCGCGAAGTCGTCCGTGTAAACGCGCGCCGTCGAGGTTGCGTTGGCGCGCCTTGTCGCGATCATCGGAGCTAGCGGATAGCGCAAACGGTGCGCTTGCTGCAGCGCTGTCGCGCGCTGGGTGAGTTGGGCCTGGGTTTTCGCTGGGCCGTCATAGGCGACCAGGACCTGATTGCCGCCGCCACGATACATATCGACGCGCGCGAACGACGTGCGCGCCGTTGCAATCATGTTGTCGGGATTGAGCACATCCGGAGAGATGTTCTGCACCACGACGCCGCCAGGATTGAGCTTGCGTTTGAGGATCCCGAAGAATTCGCGGGTGACCAAATGGAACGGCACCAACGTGCCCTGATAGGCGTCGACCATGATAATATCGAAGCGTTGGCGCGTGGTGTTCACGTAAATGCGTCCGTCGCGCTGAATGATGCGCAAGCGCGCATCCTGACGTACGCCGAAATGCTGCTGTGCGAGCGAGATGACGCCCGGATCGAGTTCCACCGCGGTGATGTTCGCTTGCGGCAGAAAATCGTGCAGGTAGGACGCGGTGCGCCCGCCACCCAGGCCGATCTCGAGGATACGATTGGCGCGCGGCGTGTAGGCCAGCGCCACCGTCATCGCCCGTGTATACGCCACCGGCAATTCGGTCGGATCGTTCGGGTTGTAGAGGCTTTCGGTGAAGAGACAGTCGTTGATGCCGAACGTCATGGCGATGTAATCGCCTTCGCGGTCGATATAGGTCGTCGCGTACTGGCTCTCGCGCCGCGCGATGGTCCCATAGCGGGCCGCCTGTGGCGCCGCGGCCCCTGCCCCGAACAACCCAAGCAGGCCGGCGGCGACCGCGCGCCGGTGCATTTGATTGGCCATGAGGCGAACTCCGATCAGCGTCCCTGCCCGATCTCTTGACGGTACGGCGGGGCGAGATCAAGGCGACGTTAGGGCCTGGGCGGGCCCAATGCGGCGGTTGAGGCTCAGAGCTTGCCTCCGGCGCCGAGCGCCTCTATATGGCCGCTTCCTACGCGGCTCCCGGGCCGCTGTGGGCCCTTCGTCTATCGGTTAGGACGTCAGGTTTTCAACCTGAAAAGAGGGGTTCGACTCCCCTAGGGCCTGCCACTCCATACGGCTAGCGCAAGAGCGCGCCGTCCGCCCCGCACCATGGCTCACGTCGTCCCCGCCACGGCCTCGCGAGGCCTTCGGCGATCAGCGTGCGCCCCAAATCCCGCCCATCGATCAGAACGTAGGCGATGGTACGGCCATAGCTGTCTGCGCGGCCCGTGCGCCGCACCGCGATGTCGCGCGCCCGGCTGAGCAAAAGCCCCACCTCCGTTCGCGCGCGCTCACCGTGGCGCCGCTCAGCCGCGCAGCGCGCGCCGTCGCGTATTTCCGCCGTGTCGACATTGGCGAGACGGATGCGTTCGCCGGTGGCGAGGTCCTCGATCGTGTCGCCGTCGATAACTCGCGGTTGGGCGATGCCCAGTGCGGGCGCGCGCGCTTCCGCTTCGTTGCCGCGCAACGGCGTCACCATCGCCGCCAAGCCAATGGCGAAAACCGCCGCAAACGCGCCAATGCCGATCGCAAACTCGTTTCGGCGCAGAACGCGGCCGCCTTTGATCACAGAGAAATAGCGCCGCTTGGCCATGGCCCGACGCTAGCCAGCGCCGGTTAGCGAGACCTCAACGCGGAGGCTTAACTGGCCTTGGCCATATCAATGATTTCGACCTCGGCGCGGGAATTGCCGTTAAAGTCGTTTCGCTTCACGCGCACGGCGACGTGGAACGTGCCTTCGCGTTTCATCAACGCCTCGCCCATCTCGTTTTTCATGGCGCGGAAAGCGATGCCGGACACTTTGGCGCCGCGTGCGTCCTCCAACGCAAAACGCACGTGTTCGTCCTTTACAAGCTTAGAGAAGCTCACCCGCATGTCCGGCAACGCAAGCACGGGTTCGGGATGGCCTTGTCCATACGGCCCTATGCGGTCGAGCGCAGCGATCAGATCGAGGTTCACCGCGCCTGCGGCGCCCGCGGCGTCGATCGACAGCGAGCGCGCCTCACCGGCTGCGGCCGCTATCTCATCCTTCAAACGTTCGCCGAGGAACGCGCGCAAATCCGCCTGCCGCGCCCAGTCCATGCTAAGGCCCGCCGCCATCGCATGGCCACCGCCGGCGATGAGGATGCCTTCCTTATACGCCGCCGCGATCGCCGCACCGAGGTTCACACCGGGCGTCGATCGGCCTGAACCCTTGGCGGGATCCGTTTCATTCACACCACCGAGCACGATCGTCGGCTTCATGCACCGATCCTTGAGCCGCCCGGCCGCAATGCCGATCACACCGGGATGCCATCGCCACGATCCGACGACGATCACGTCTCCCGTTTCGGCCAAGGCTTCGGCTTCCGCTTCCGCCAACATCTCCGCTTCACGTTGCCGGCGCTCTTGGTTCAGGGCTTCAAGCGTCGCCGCAAGCTCGCGTGCTTCGGCAGGATCTTCCGTGGACAGCAAACGCGTCGCCAGCGACGCGTCGCCGACGCGCCCGCCGGCGTTGATGCGTGGGCCCAACACGAAGCCAAAGTCATAAACGCTCGCCTCGCCCTTGCGGCCGGCGCTTTCGGCCAACGCCGCAAGGCCGATGTTCTTCCCAGCGCGTAGAACCTTCAGCCCTTGCGCGACGAGCGCGCGGTTGAAACCCAAAAGCGGCGCCACATCGCAAACCGTGCCTATAGCGGCGAGGTCGAGCATCTCTTTCAAGTCTGGCAAATGGTTCGCGCCGGGCGAGCCGCGCTTGCGCGCCTCACGGTTGATCGCCGCCATCGTCACCATGACAACGCCAGCGGCTGTGAGTGCGCCTTGGCCAGACGTGTCGTCCATCCGGTTTGGGTTCACGCACGCGGCGCTCGGCGGCGGATCGTGCGCCATCAGGTGATGGTCGAGCACAATGACGCTGAGGCCGAGCTCCGCCGCCGCCGTGAGCGCGACTTCCGCCGCCGCGCCGCAATCGACGGTGATGACAAGCTGCACGCCGTCGGCCTTCAGGCGCTCGAACGCCAGCGGTGAAGGGCCGTAACCTTCCTTCATGCGGTCGGGGACATAGATTTTGAGTTCGCGACCGCGCGCGCGGAAATAACGCACCAATTGCGCAGCGGACGATCCGCCATCGACGTCATAATCGGCGAGCACGGCCGTTGGCGTGCCAGCGACGATGGCGTCCTCGATCAGCGAGGCCGCCTTATCCATGTCCTTGAAGGACGATGGTTCGGGGAAGAGCGCCTTCAATGTCGGTTCTAGGAACGTTTGCGCTTCATCAAGGCCGACCCCGCGCGCGGCCAACAGCCGCGCAGCAATCTCGGGCAATTGGAAACGGCGGCGCAGCGCCTCCACCAAGCCCACGTCCGCGTCGCGGGTGCGCCAGCGGCGATTGGTCAAAGACCGCTCGACGCCAAGAAATGCGGCGTCGAGCGGTTTCGGTTTCAAAACAGCACTCACCAACCCACGCCTAACCTGAGTCGCGGGCCAAATGTGGCGCGCCTATTGGACGGTGTAACGCACGCCGCCGCCGGCGGGGATGTTCATCCGCTGGCGCGCCTCAACCATGCCGGAGGTGGAGCCGGCGCTAACGTCCCAGCAGCCAGCCGAGACTTGGAAATCGTACGAACGGCCAGGGGCGATACCGGCCCCGTCGGGCAAGCGGTTCAGGCCGTACGTCGAAACGTTGCAGGCCGAGATCAGCACGACGTTGACGTTGTACCCCGAGCCGTTGGCGACTTGAATCACGCCTGTCGGCTCGCCGGGACGGATCAACGGGCCGCCAGTGATCATGCCTGCGCAACCAGCCAAACCAATCGCGCACGCCGCCGCGAGGGCGACGCGAACTGTGTTCATCATGGAAATTCCCCCTTCGTCCGAATGTGCGCGACGCTAGGCGATTCTCCGCATGGCGAGACAGATCAAATGATACGCGTTCGCTTGGGACCTAGGCCAAGGCCGTCGAGAACAAAGTCAACATGCGCGCCCAGGCGCGGTCAGCCTGCACTTGATCAAACGCTTGGCCGTCCAGCACACACCAGCCGTGGCGAGCGGGATAGACCTCGATCTCCGCCGGCACACGCGCTGCGTCGAACGCCGCACGCAAAGTATCCTTCGATGCCGGCTCCTGCGCGTCATCGTTTTCGGCGATGGCGATGAGAAAGCTGCCGCGCAATTGGGGGATGAGAAGGTGCGGACTGTCAGGCGCGGCGGTGGTTAGACCGCCACCATGGAACGAAGCACCCGCGCCGACACGCTCGGGAACGGCCGCGGCTGTGCGCATGACAAACGCGCCGGTCATGCAATAGCCCATCGAGCCGATCTTGCGGCGCGTATCCACGGCGGCCTGCTGATCGAGCCAGCGCAGGAACGCCGTGCCATCGGTGGCTTGTGTTTGCGCGTTGAGCGCGCGCGCCATCGGGCCAATGCGCTCGCGCACCGCTGGATCGCTCCAGTTTTCGCCGGGTCGGTTCACTTCGCCCGCCTGCGCGCGGTAGTAGGGGTTCACCACCAGAACGGAGTAGCCGGACTCCGCGAGGCGCTTGCCCATCATGCGAAACGCCGGGCGAATGCCGCGAATGTCGGGCCACATAAGCACGCCTGGATGCTGGCCGGATGCTGGATGGACGAAATAGCCGTCGGCGTTTCCATCCGGCGTCGCGATCGTCACTTCGCTTTCGCTAACGCCCACTGCGTCGGCCGGGCTCGCGGCGCACGCCGCAAGCGCCGCGAGCGACAAAGCCGCGAACCCGCGCCGCGAGGTTTGGCCCAATGGCGAATGAGCGGCTTCGTCGTCCGCTGCTGTCCGATCGTCACACATGCGCGTCTCCATCGTTCGCGTTGGCGCTGATGGGGCATCAGCGCGCCGCGCGTGGCAAGCGCAATTTGTCTCTAAACGGCGCCTAAACCGGCTGTCTCACCCGCAATTCGCTCACCGTACGGGTGGCGGAATTCATCACCAAGGTATGCGTGTGCACGTGGCCGTTCACGCGGCGGACACCGTCGAGCAGCGAGCCGTTGGTAACGCCGGTGGCAATGAAGATCGCGTCCTTGGAGACGAGATCATTGAGCTCATATTTCCGTTCGAAATCGGTGACGCCGGTACGCTCGGCGCGCTGGCGTTCATCGGTGTTGCGGAACACCAGCCGGCCTTGAAACTGACCGCCAACGCATTTCAGCGCCGCCGCCGCCAGCACGCCCTCGGGCGCGCCGCCTTGACCGACATACATATCGACGTGGGTTTCGGGTTTGGTGGTGTTGATCACGCCTGCGACATCTCCATCGGTGATCAAATGCACGCGCGCGCCGACGTTGCGCAGCGCCGTGATGATCTTTTCGTGGCGCGGCCGGTCGAGAACGCAAACGCCGACTTCGGACGGCTTCACGCCCTTGGCGCGCGCGATCGCCTCGACGTTGGCTTCCACCGACGCATCGAGATCGACGATCCCGGCCTCAAAGCCTGGTCCAACCGCGAGCTTGTCCATGTACGTATCCGGCGCAAACAGCAGCCCGCCCTTCGGCGCGAACGCGATCACGGCGAGCGCATTCGCCATCGCCTTTGCAGTCAACGTGGTGCCTTCCAGGGGGTCGAGTGCGATGTCGATCTCGGGGCCCTGCCCGTTGCCAACCTCTTCGCCGATATAAAGCATAGGCGCTTCGTCGCGTTCGCCCTCGCCGATGACGATGCGCCCTTTCATCGACATTGCGTTGAGCGCCGTGCGCATCGCATCGACTGCAGCTTGGTCCGCAGCCTTTTCGTCGCCCCGGCCCACGAGCTTGGCGGCGGAAATCGCCGCTGCAATGGCCACGCGCGCGGCGGAAAACGCCAGATCGTCAGTGATAATGTTGGTGGCCATGAAGGGGCTCAGCTCCAAAGACGCGGGCGATTGCCGCTCTCCTCGATCGGCATGATGCGCGGCGGTTCGGTGACCGCGTCGAGGCTTTCAATCGCTGCGGCGGCCGCGTCAAGTGCGGTTCGCGCACAGTTTTGTGTCGTGAGCACGATCGGCACGACAGGTGTGTCGTAAGCGGGCATTTGCAGGAAGCTCTCGATCGAAACGTTCTCGTGCGCCAACCTATCGGACACGGCCGCAACGACACCGGGCTTATCCGCCACCAGCAAACGCACATAATAGCGCCCGCGCTCCACCGGCGTGGCGCGCTGGGGCGCGGTGAGTTGCGCCAGTGGTTTGCCAAAGGCCAGCCCGCCGCGCCCTTCGACCAGATCGATCAGGTCCGCCGCAACCGAGGCGGCTGTCGGCCCCTCCCCAGCGCCACGGCCGATGAAGGTCAGCTGGCCCACCGGATCGGCGTCCACCACGAGGGCGTTCAGTGACCCTCCGACGTTCGCGAGCGGGTGGTCGTAGGGGAGCAAAGCCGGGCGAACCCGCATCGAAGCCGCGCCGTCGATCAACTCACCGCGCGCGATCAACTTGATCCGGTAGCCTAGCTTGCCCGCCATGCGGATGTCAGTGAGCGTGACACCGTCAACGCCTTCTATCGCGACATGGTCAAAATCCGGACGCGCGCCAAATGCGATGGCGCCCAGCACGGTGAGCTTGTGAGCCGCGTCGAAGCCGCCGACGTCCATAATTGGGTCGGCCTCGGCATAGCCGAGCCGCTGGGCGTCGCCCAGAACATCCTCGTAAGCACGGCCTGTGTTTTCCATCTCCGTGAGCAGATAATTGCAGGTGCCGTTGAGGATTCCGGCAATGGCGCGGGCGCGGCAACCGGCCAGGCTTTCCTTCAGCGCTTTCACCATGGGCACGCCGCCACCGACAGCGGCTTCAAACATCAGCTTGGCGTTGTTCGCTTCCGCCAGCGCCGCGAGCTCGCTGCCATGCACCGCAATCAGCGCCTTGTTCGCCGTCACCACATGCGCACCGCGCTTCAGCGCAACTTCCACCGCACGTTTGGCGGGGCCGTCGGAGCCGCCGATCAACTCAACGACCACGTCGATGTCAGGGCTGGCTGCGAGCTCCACCGGATCGTCGAACCATTGGAATCGCTCGATGTCGAAATCGCGTTTGCGCGTACGGTTGCGCGCGGACACCGCGACAAGCTCGAGCTTCTCGCTCAAGCGCCCGCTCGGATCGGCGAACAACTTGATCAGACCGCCGCCAACGGTGCCGATACCGGCAACGCCAACACGAAGTTTCTTGCCCCCGCTCATGACGTTCACTCCGGGACGTTGCTGGCGAGGAAGCGCTTCAGATTGCGCGCGGCCTGACGAATGCGTTGTTCATTCTCAACCAGTGCGATGCGCACGAAGCCGTCGCCGTATTCTCCAAATCCCGCGCCCGGCGCCACCGCGAATTCGGCGCCTTCCATCAACCGCTTGGAGAATTCGACGGAGCCAAGGTGTTTGAACTTCTCCGGCAGCGGCGCCCAGATGAACATCGAGGCGCTTGGCTTTGGCAGCTCCCATCCCGCCTTTGCAAACGAGTCCAGCAATACGTCGCGGCGGTGCTTGTAGATGTCGCGCATCTCTTGCACGCAATCTTGCGGCCCGTTGAGCGCCGCCGCCGCCGCAACTTGAACTGGCGTGTAAGCGCCGTAATCGAGATAGGATTTCACCCGCGCCAAAGCTGCTATTAGCCGCTCATTCCCAAGTGCGAACCCAACGCGGAAACCCGCCATCGAGTACGTTTTTGAAAGCGTGTTGACCTCGACGGCGACGTCCGTCGCGCCGCTTACCTGCAGCACCGACGGAGGCGGATCGCCTTCGAAGTAGATTTCCGAATAGGCCATATCCGAGAGCACAAACATCTCATGCTTCTTCGCGAACGCGACGGCCTCCTTGTAAAAGTCGAGATCCGCCGTTTGCGCTGTCGGGTTCGCCGGATAGCACGTGATCATTGCGATCGGCGGCGGCACCGAATGGCGCACAGCGCGGCCAAGGCCGGAGAGGTATTGCTCAGGTGAGTGTGCTTCAACGCTCCGGATCACGCCGCCCGCCATGATGAAACCGAACGCGTGGATCGGGTAGGATGGGTTGGGCGCCACAATCACATCGCCGGGCGCGGTGATCGCTTGAGCGAGGTTGGCGAAGCCTTCCTTCGAGCCCAACGTCGACACGATCTGCGTGTCCGGATTGAGCTTCACGCCGAAGCGGCGGTCGTAATAGCCGGCCATCGCTTTGCGCAGTCCGGGTATCCCGCGTGACGCGGAATAGCGGTTGGTGCGCGGCTTGCGCGCCGTCTCGCACAGCTTTTCCACGATGTGGTCGGGCACCGGCAAATCCGGATTCCCCATTCCGAAGTCGATGATGTCTACGCCCTTGGCGCGCAGCCGCGCCTTGAGCTTGTTGACCTCTTCGAACACGTAAGGCGGCAGCCGCCGAATTTTGTGAAAGTCTGGCATTGTGGGAACGCGAGGTTGGGAGAGTGGGAAGCGCTATTCGTGCGACGTGCGGGTCGCTTCGAGCGTAGCTCGTGCTTCGGCCATGAACACGGCCGGGTCTTCAACCGGCGTCCACACCGAACGCGGATTGGCCTTCACCGCCGCCCCAACCGCCACAAGTTCGCGCTGATGCCGGACCCAATAGGCAGCATCGGTGTTGGCTTGGCGGCGCGTCGGTACGTCGTTCAGGCTCGGATAGCCCCGGTCGTCCGCGTTGTTGGCTTCCGTGAACCAGGCCGGCGGCGCTGAATCGGGCGCGGTAATGCAGCCGGACAAGCCGAGCACGCACATTCCCACCGCAAAGACCCCAAAACGCGTCACGTGACCCTCTCCAGCCGGCCCAATCTGTCAGGGACCGGATTTTGGACTCGTCTATACCAGGGCATGGCTTTGCGCCACCACGGGAGTCGCCTCTAATATGTCTGGCGATAGGGAGACGCCTAAAATGGCGGAAACGAAAGGCGGTCAAACCGCCAAAGCTGCTGCGAAATCAGGCGCAAAGCGGGCCCGTAAGCGGAGCGCGGCGAAGAAGCCGACCCCACCAAAGGCGGTGGAAAACCCTGCCCCGGTCGCGCAGGTACCGCCTCCCGTGACCCTAGCGCCTGCCTTTCCTGCGGCGGCGCAAGAGGCGGGCACGGTCAACGAAGCCATCATGGCGCAAACGGCCGAAAGCTTGGCGGCGCTGTCTGCCAACCTCACCGAAGCGATGACGCGCGCCAACCAAGTGTTCTCAACGGCCTTCATCGATCAAGCAAAGGAAGCTGGCGCCTGGCAGCCTGATCCGCTTGCGGTGCAAGGCGCGCTCAACTCGATCTGGACGAGCCTCGCACAACAACCTGAAACTTTGCGCGACGCGCACGCCGAGCTCTGGCGCCGTTACGCAGAGATTTGGCAAAAGCACGCCACCTACATGATCACCGGGCAAATGGCGGCCGAGGAAAATTCTCGCGACAAGCGCTTTCGCGATCCGGAGTGGCGCTCCAATCCAGCGTTCTCAATGCTGCGCGAAAGTTATCTCGCCACCTCCGAATTCATCACATCGCTGGTCGAGAAAGCGCAAGGCGTCGAGGAAGCAGACAAGCGCAAGGCCACATTCTTTATCAAGCAAGCCGTGGACGCCGCGTCGCCCTCGAATTTTCTTTTCACGAACCCCGCCGCATTGCGTCAGCTCTTCACGTCAAAGGGTGAGAGCCTAAAAGCCGGAATCGAGAACCTCGCCGAGGACCTGAAGCGCGGCCAAGGCGTGTTGTCGATCTCGCAAACCGATCTCGACGCGTTCAAGCTGGGCGAAAACATCGCTACCGCACCAGGAAAGGTTGTGTTCCGCAATCGCGTGTTCGAACTGATTCAGTACAGCCCGACGACGGAAAGCGTGCACGAAGTCCCGTTGCTGATCTTCCCGCCGTGGATCAACAAATTCTACATCATGGATCTGCAACCGAAAAATTCCATGATCCGCTGGCTGGTGGCGCGCGGGCACACGGTTTTCCTGGTGTCATGGGTCAATCCAGACGAAGACATGGCCGACGCCACCTTCGAGGATTACATGCGCGAGGGCTGCTATGCCGCCGTTGAAGCAGTGGCGAAGGCGGCGAACGTCAACCGCATGAATACCGTTGGGTATTGCATTGGCGGCACGCTGCTCGCGTCAACGCTCGCGCACATGGCCAAGAACGGCGACGAACGCATCCAGAGCGCGACCTTCTTCGCCAGCCAGACCGACTTCAAGCTCGCCGGCGATCTGCTCATCTTCTCCGACGATGCCGGGATCAAATATCTCGAAGACAAGATGGACGCGCATGGCGGCGTGCTCGACGCCAACACCATGGCCAGCACGTTCAACTCACTGCGCTCGAACGACCTGATCTGGAATTACGTCGTCGACAATTATTATATGGGCAAGCATCCGCCGCCATTCGATCTCTTGTCCTGGAATGCCGATCAGACGCGCATGCCGAAGGCGTTGCACTTGTTCTATCTGCGCAAATTCTATCGCGACAACGCGCTCGCCGAGGGCAAGCTCACATTGCTGGGCGAGAAGCTCTCGCTTGCTGACGTCAAGATTCCGATCTTCATGCAAAGCGGGAAAGAAGATCACATCGCCCCCTGCGCCAGCGTCTATCGCAGCGCCAATCTGTTTGGCGGGCCGGTGGAGTTCATAGTCGCGGGCTCAGGCCATATCGCCGGCGTGATCAATCATCCGGACGCCAAGAAATATCAGTACTGGACGAACAGGAACATCAAGGGCGCGCTTGAGGATTGGTTCGCGTTCGCGCACGAAACGCCGGGCTCCTGGTGGCCGCACTGGGACGAATGGTTGACGCGCGTCTCCGGCGACGATGTACCTGCGCGCGTGCCCACTGACGCAATCGCCGACGCGCCCGGCGAATATGTACGTGTACGCTCCTAAGCGTTCTGACCAGGAAGTACCTCCCCATGCCGCTTTCACTCTACGACGTCACCGTGCCGACCTTTCAGCAGATCCTCGGTGCAGTCTCAGGCTTGCTCGACAAAGCCGAGGCCCATTGCGCGGAAAAGAACACCCCGCACGCCGACATCATCAATGCGCGACTCCATCCCGAGATGCTGCCGTTTGCGTACCAGGTGAAATCCACCGTCGTACATTCGCTTGGCGCGTTGCAGAGCCTTCCACGAGGATCGTTCTCACCGGACATGGCGCCCTCGCCCGACACATTCGCGGCGCTGAAAGAAAAGCTCAGCAGCGCCAGCGTAGCGCTCGCGCGCTTCACACCTGCCGAAATCAACGCGTTCGAGGGGCGCGACATGCGCTTCTCGATCAAGGATAATTTCCATCTTGATTTCACGGCTGAGAACTTCCTGATGTCGTTCTCGATGCCGAATTTCTATTTCCACGCAACCACGGCCTACGACATCCTCCGCTCAAAGGGCGTCGCACTCGGCAAGAAAAACTTCATGGGAAAGTTGCGGACGAAATAGGTCTCGCGCTCGGCCCTCCCCAGATGGCACGGCGTCACCGGAACCTAAAGTCCTGCGTCCTCATCGAGCCCGAGCATAAGGTTCAGGTTCTGAACGGCAGCGCCCGACGCTCCCTTGCCGAGATTGTCGAGGAGCGCGACCAGGCGTGCTTCGCCATCGTTGCCAAACACGAAGAGCTTCAGGCGGTTCGTGCCGTTAAGGCCTTCGGGGTCGAGCGTCTTGAGCGCCGCGGCCTCGTCCAGCGAAGCAATCTCAATGAAGCGTTCGCCGGCATAAGCAGTGCTGAGAGCGTCGTGGATTTGCGCCAATGTCGCCGGCGTTGGCAGATTTTGAATCGCCAGCGGAATCTCGACGATCATGCCTTTGTAATAGCGTCCGACACTCGGCGCGAAGATCGGCGGTCGTGACAAGCCGGCCTGCACCTGCATTTCCGGCACGTGCTTATGCTTCTGGCCCATCGCGTAGATGCGATAAGGCACGCGGGTGTAAGTGGGCGAAGTTTCGTCCTCGAACTCGGCGATCATCGCCTTGCCGCCGCCCGAATAGCCACTGACCGCATTGACGCTGAACTGCCAGCCCCGAGGCACGATGCCTGCGTCGAGCAAGGGGCGCACCAAAGCGATGAAACCGGTCGGATAGCAGCCCGGATTTGAAACGCGCTTCGCCGCCGCGATCTTGGCGCGCTGGCCTTTCGACATTTCGGCGAAACCGTAGGTCCAATCCGGCGCCACGCGATACGCGGTCGACGCGTCGATTACCTTCACCGCATCGTTCTCGATCAGCGACACCGCTTCCTTGGCCGCATCGTCCGGCAGGCACAGGATCACAGCGTCGACGCTGTTGAGCAGCCTCTTGCGCTCGTCGGCGTCCTTGCGTTTTGCAGGATCGATCGACACGAGCGCGAGGTCGCACCGCCCCTGCAGACGCTCAACGATCTGCAAGCCCGTCGTGCCCGCTTCGCCGTCGATGAAAACCCTAGCGCTCATTCGTACGCGGCCTTCCAAATGTCCAAAGATGGGAACAGAGCGTGCCCTGGCCACGGCGGCCGTTCAGGTCTGTTCGCGAACGTCAAATGCACTTCCGCCACACGTCCATCCGCACATAGAAACAGATAGTCATCCAAACCGTCTGCGCGCGCGATCGGCTCAAGCTCCAAGCCTTTCAATGGGTGGCCATCGCCCAGTTCCGCCTCTAGCTCTTCACGAAAGAGCCGGCGATGTTCGGCATCGTCGATGCCCCACCATCCTTGCGGCCACGCGCTGCTCATCGCGCACTCCAAAAACAAAACGGGCGCTTCTTGCGAAGCGCCCGTTTGCGTCCCGATTGGGAAACGGCTTAGCGCTTCGAGAACTGGAAGCTGCGACGGGCCTTCGCGCGGCCGTACTTCTTACGCTCGACGACGCGGCTGTCGCGGGTGAGGAAGCCGGCGTGCTTCAACGTCGGACGCAGCGGCGGTTCGAAATCCGACAGCGCTTTCGAAATCGCGTGACGCACCGCGCCCGCTTGGCCCGAAAGGCCCGAGCCGACGACGGTGATGTTCACGTCGTACTGGCCTTCGCGGTCGGTGATGCGGAACGGCTGATTGATCATCATGCGCAGCACCGGGCGCGCGAAATATGCGTCGCTCGTCTTGCCGTTGATGGTGATCTGGCCCTTGCCCGGCTTCAGCCAGGCGCGCGCGATCGCGTTCTTGCGCTTGCCGGTGGCGTAAGCGCGGTTGAATTGGTCGACCTTACGTTCACGCAGGACGGCGACGTTTTGCTCAACGCGCGGCGGCGTGCCGGTCATCTCGCCGAGTGACTCAAAGCCTTGGCTGATATCGCTCATGGGTTAGCCAATCCTCGAGTTCTTACGGTTCTGAGATTTGAAGTCGATCGTTTCCGGATTCTGCGCCGCGTGCGGATGATCAGCGCCGGCATAGACGCGCAATTTGCCAAGCTGCTTGCGTGCAAGCGGGCTTTCCTTCGGCATCATGCGCTCCACAGCCTTCTCGACGATGCGCTCAGGGTGCTTGCCATTGAGGATTTTGCCGGCCGTGCGTTCCTTGATCCCGCCCGGGTGGCCGGTGTGCCAGTAATAGATCTTGCGTTCGAGCTTGCGGCCCGTGAACGCGACCTTGTCGGCATTGATCACCACGACATGGTCGCCCGTGTCGATGTTCGGCGTAAAGTCAGCGCGATGCTTGCCGCGGAGACGGCGCGCGATAAACGAAGCGAGGCGGCCGACGACAGCACCTTCAGCGTCAACCACGATCCAGCCGTGGGTGATTTCGCTAGGGCGGGCGGCGCGCGTAGAGGTGGTGCGCATTTCAAGTCCTGCTCAAAAGAAGGCGCGGATAAATACGGGCGGCGCGTTCGTGTCAAGGTGACTTGTTTTTTGCCGTAAATACAACGTTGTATGATAGCGGTAATATATTACCGTTGCGCTTTCCATACCGCCACGCCAGTCAGCCACAGCGCGGCGGCGCCGAATTGGTGGGCCAAACTCAAGCTTACGGGGGACGCCGCCAGCACTGTCGCCACGCCCAGCCCGGCCTGGGCCAGCGCCAGCAAGCCCAAAGCCACCCCAACCTTCTCGCCCGCGCCCTTTCCGTTTCGAGAAAGAAAGGCGATCGCCACCGCCAACAGCGCGACCAGATAGCCGGTGGTTCGGTGCAGCAGATGCTGGCTCGCATGGTTTTGCCAAAGTGGCGTTTGTTCGAAAGCGCCGGAGGGCCAGACCTGCCCGCCGATCAGCGGCCAGTCGGCGTACGCCGCGCCGCCATCGGAGCCCGCGAGAAACGCGCCGAGGATCACTTGCGCGAACAACAGCGCCAGAAATGCTGGCGGCGCCCAAACAGGTACGCTTGGCGTCGACGCACGCGGCCAACCAAAGCAATCGAGCGCGAGCCACAGCGCCAAACCGGCGATCACAAACGCCATACCCAAATGCACGGCCAGCCGGATTGGGCTGACGTCGAGCCCGCTCCAGAGCCCGCTCGTCACCATCCACCAGCCGATCGCGCCTTGCAGGCCGCCAAGCGCGAACAGCACCAGCACAGGCGCGAAACGGCCGCGCAATCGTCCAGTCGCCCAGAAGAATGCAAACGGCAGCGCGAACACCAGGCCGATCATTTTGCCGAGAAAGCGATGGCCCCATTCCCACCAATAGATCGACTGGAACTCGGCGAGGCTCATCCCGCGGTTCTGCAGCTGATATTCGGTGGTGCGTTGATAGAGGGCAAACTCCTCTGCCCAGCGAGCGTCACTTAGAGGCGGCGTCAGGCCCTTGCCGAGATCCCATTCGGTGATCGAGAGACCGCTGTCGGTGAGCCGCGTCGCGCCGCCGACGACAACCATCGCCAGCACGAACATGCACACAAGGAGCAGCCAAATCCCCACCAATGGCTGGTTTGGGGGTTGCTGCGTTTTGCTCTCTTGCGCGCTCTCCATGTCGCCCACATAGACCTCAGACCCCAACTCGCATAGGCGACGCCCCGCCGCGCCCCAGGAGCCACATGGAAACGCGCACCCGCAAAGCGCTCGGCTGCTTCGTGCTGCTCACCTATCTGGCGCTTTATGCCGCCGGCGCGGCGACACTGGGCGCGATGCTTTTGCCGACACTCCCGGCATGGGCGGAGCTCGTGTTCTACGCGGTGGCGGGCGTCATTTGGATTTTTCCGCTGCGTCCCCTGTTCAAATGGATGAACCGCTCAGGCCGGCAGTGATAGGTCCAGCGTTTTCGCGAGCGCCAACACCTCGGTGCGCTGCGCCACGTTCAAGTTCACCAAAGGCGGGCGGACATTGCGCCATGCGGCACGCCCGCTGGCGTGCGCCATCATTTCCTTGAGCGCCGGGATCGCCGGGAAGCTTTGAAGCGACAGCCGCGCCGACGTCGCGGCGTCCTGCAGCACATCGGCGCGCGGTTCGCGCCAAGCTGCGGCGAGTTTCGCGAGCTTGCCGATGGTGACATTGGCCGTTGCGGAGATGCAGCCGGGCCCGCCGGCGCGCAATGTCGGCAGCAGGAATTGCTCGGTGCCGGCGAACACCTGGAAGCCCGGCATTTGCGCCAGCGCGTCTTCCATCGCGCGCCAATCGCCGGACGAATTTTTCACGCCGATAACCGTTTCAGGAAAGGCGGCGCGCAAACGCACGAGCAAAGCTGTGCTGAGCGTGAGGCCCGTCATCAGCGGAAAATCGTAAATGATCACGCGCAAGCGCGGATCGTTCACCGCTTCGATCGCGCGCGCGAACGCCTGAAACAGACCCTCTTCGCTGACGATTTTGTAGTAGAAGGGCGGCAACATCATCACGTTCGGAAAGCCCGCCTCGAGCGCCGCGCGCGTCAACGCGATTGTATCGGGCGCGGCGCAGCAACCGGTTCCGATGACGATGCGTTCCGGCGGAAAGCCTGCTTTGGCGAGAGATCCGATCAGGTCCAATCGCTCGGCCACCGAAAACGAGTTTGCCTCGCCCGTCGTCCCCAGCACCGCAACCCCGCCAGCGCCCTCAGCCAATAGCCAACGCACGTGCGCGGCGAGCGCGGCGTAGTCCACGCTTAGGTCGTCGTTCAGGGGCGTAAGGCTCGCGGCCCACGCGCCGGCGGCAATGTCTGTCATGTGCAACACGCTAGAAGAGTTCGGCCGACGCGGCGAGCGCTTAGGCGTGCGCGATCCTTGTGGCCGTGCGGCAGAAACTTTCACTCCGGTCCGCCTTCGCGGCATCGCCGCTTCGGCGCGACGCGGAGTCCGGGGCGCGCGATCCGCGCTGAGTGGTCTCTGTTAGGGTGCGCTGAACGTCTCCGCTCAACGCCGCGCGCTGCGCGCGCCCCGTTTGTCAGTCGTTTTTCCCGGCTCGGGACCGAGGAGTTGAACAAGGCCGGCTTTCGCCAGCTCGCCTCCTGAACGATGGACCTTCCGGCTTCACCCGCCATCGACGGATTTACACCTTGGGGCTTAGCTCCATTCCCAATTCGCCGGTTCCACGTGCAGAGCTTCCGTTCGCTCTGGACTCTCTGGTTTCACTCCCCAGAGACACATCACGCCGACCGATCCTCACACCCTTCGAAGTTTCGGACGTCTCCGAAGGCTCCTTTGTGTGAGGCGGAGCGATGATACGCCAATTCTGAAGTCCGTCGGATAGAACGCGCGGTTTTTTCGCGGAGCGCCTATGGCGCAAGGCTTTCGCGGCGCGACACGCGGGGATAGCGCATTGCCTATCCAACAAAAGCGCTGAGGACCGCCGGCTTCCAGCCGGCATCAATGTTTCGACCTGCACCGCGTTCGCAGGCTGAAGCGACGTGCCGGCTGGAAGCCGGCGGTCCTCAGAGCCTACATCGCCAATCCGTCTGCGTTTCGCCGATTGGGGTCATCCAGCCTGTTGACGAGGCTCTGCTGGGTGCGCAACGCAATGTCGTCATGACTAGCAGTACAATCTTCGCGGCGGCGCTCCAGTTTCACATTTCAATGGATGTGGCGCGTAACCTCAAGACGCTGGAGCGGCTTCTCGATCCACTCCCTCCTCATGCACTGGCGGTCGCGCCCGAGGGAACGTTGTCGGGCTATCTCCCGGAGCCGGGTTTCGTCGAGCGAATAGACGTTGAGCGCACGTCGCAAGCGATCGCCTCAGTTGAGGCGTTATGTCGGCGAAGAAAGATTCACGTCATCGCAGGCGCATGCATGAAAGATGACGACGGCGCCTGGCGGAACAGCAGCCTCTATTTCGGCCCAAATGGCGAACGAGCGCGCTACGATAAGATCAATCTGGCGCGAAGTGAGCGCGGCACATTCGTTGCCGGGAGTGCCCTGCCTGTATTTGACGTGACCGTGGCCGGTCTGCCGTTGCGGCTCGGCATCCAGATGTGCCGTGAGATACGCTATCCTGAGCAATGGCGCGCACTGGCTGTTCAGGGAGCGCAGGTCTTTGCATACGTGAACAATGCAGTGGGCAGCAAGATTGGGGACGTTCTGTGGCGCGCCCATCTCGTGAGCCGGGCTGGCGAGACGCAACGATTCATTGTTGGCGCAAACAACGCCGCGGCGGATCAAACTTGCCCCACGATAATCATTGCGCCGACCGGTGAGGCCCTCTCGATCTTGCCGCTCGGCACAGATGCGGCGGCAACAGCAAGCCTCGATTTGGAATTGGTCTCGGACTGGGTGCTGGGCCAGGTGCGCGACGATGTCGTTGGCGTCACGCTGAGGGAAAGGCCGAACGACTAGATTGGGCCAATGTCGGCCAGGAGGGCTACAAGGGCCCTTACTGAAACTCAGTGATGATTTGGTCGGAGCGGCGAGATTCGAACTCGCGACCCCTAGTCCCCCAGACTAGTGCGCTAACCGGGCTGCGCCACGCTCCGACGATTTGCGAGAGCCAAGCCTCGCGCGGGGAGCGCCGTCTTAGCGCCCTGGCCGCAAAGCTGCAAACGGATAGGCTTGGCTAGCTCTTGGCGCGTCCGCGCCCGCCTTTTTCGACGAACTCGCGCAGCATTTGCGAGGGGCGGAACGTCACCACGCGGCGCGGCGTGATCGGCACTTCCTCACCGGTCTTAGGATTACGGCCCACGCGCTGACGTTTGGCGCGCACGGTGAAATTGCCGAAGCGCGACAGCTTCACAGTGTCGCCGGCGACGAGTGCGTCTTGCACGTGATCGAGCATCACCGTGAGCAAACGGCTCGCTTCGGTGCGCTGCAGATTTGCGCGGCGCGCCAGCGCTTCCACCAAATCGGCGCGCGTGATGGTCTTGCCAGCCAACCCAAGCCCCCTTGGCGTCGCGGACCTCCAGAAACCCTGGGCGGCCCCGCGTGCGGAGAGAAAACGCTAAGCGGGTCTTGGGTTTAGGTCAAATATTTCAGCGCGTTCATAGTCGCGCCAGGGCCGCGCCCCAGGTCAGGCCGCCGCCCAAAGCTTCCATCAGCACAAGATCGCCCTGCTTCACCCGCCCGTCGCGGACCGCCGTATCAAGCGCGAGCGGCACCGAAGCGGCTGACGTGTTGCCATGAACAGCGACCGTCGACACGACCTTCTCCGTGGGGATCGACAGGCGCCGCGCCACCCCATCGAGGATACGTTGGTTGGCCTGGTGGGGGATGAACCAATCGACCTGATCGATGGTGACGCCGCCCCGCTCGCACGCTTCAAGCATCGCGCCGGAGATGTGCTCCACCGCGTAGCGAAACACCTGATTGCCCTGCATGCGCAGAAGGCCGGTGGTGCGCGTCTGTGATGGGCCGCCATCGACGTAGAGCAGATCGTGCATGCGGCCATCGGTGCGGATGAACGTGGAGATGATGCCGCGCCCGTTGGCGGCCTTCTTATCCAACGCTTCCACGACAACAGCGCCCGCGCCATCGCCGAACAACACGCAGGTGCCGCGATCTTCCCAGTCGATGATGCGCGAAAACGTTTCCGCGCCGATCACGAGCGCGCACTTGGCTTGGCCGCGCGCGACGAAATTGTCCGCGGTTGCGAGGCCGAACACGAAGCCGGAGCAGACGGCCTGGAGATCAAACGCCGCGCCATGCGTCACGCCGAGCGCTGCTTGCACGCGCGCGGCGGTGGCGGGGAATGTCAGGTCCGGGGTAGCCGTGGCGAGGATGATGAGGTCAACGTCGGCCGCTGTGCGGCCCGCGGCGTCGAGCGCTTTTTGCGCGGCGGCGATCGCGAGATCGGAGGTTTTTTCGCCGTCAGCGGCGATGCGGCGTTCGCGAATTCCCGTGCGCGCGACGATCCATTCGTCACTTGTATCGACTTGGCGTGAGAGCTCCTCATTGCTCAGCACGCGGTCGGGCAAGTGTCCGCCGACACCCGTCAGCACGCTGCGAAAGTGCATTAGCCGGCTTCTCCGACGCTGGCCGCCTGCGCGGCTTCAGCGCGTGCAAGCTGCGCAAGATTGCGCGCGATCTCTTCACGATAATGGCTGCGGGCCATCTTCGCAGCGACCTCAATGGCGGCCGCAAAGCCAGGACCATTGGCGCTGCCGTGGCTTTTCACCACGAGGCCGTTGAGCCCCAAGAACAATGCGCCGTTGAAGGTGCCAGGGTCCATGCGCTTACGCAGTTTGGAGAGCGCGGGATACGCAATCGCCGCGCCCAACATGGCCAGCGGGCCGCTGGTGAGCGCCTCTTTCAGGAGCTGCCCCACGAGGCGCGCTGTGCCTTCACCGGTCTTCAACGCGATGTTGCCGGTAAAACCATCTGTCACGACGACATCGACCGTGCCCTTGGAGATGTCATCGCCTTCGACGAAGCCCTGAAAGTTGAGCGCCACGCCGGCTTCGCGAATGAGTTTTGCGGCGGCGCGAATTTCTTCGTGGCCCTTGGCGTCCTCGGCGCCTACGTTCAACAGCGCGACGGTGGGGCGTTCTTTGCCAGAGACGGCGCGCTGAAACGCTTCGCCCATGATCGCGAACTCAACCAATTGCTCGCCGTCGGCCTCGACGTTGGCGCCGACGTCCAACATGACGACGTAACCGCCGTTGGCAGCCGGCCAACGCGCGGCGAGCGCTGGGCGGTGCACGCCCGCCATGGTGCGCAGGCGGAACATGGCGATCGCCATATACGCGCCCGTGTTGCCAGCTGAGACGACCGCATGGGCCTCGCCGTTTTCCACCGACTGCACCGCGTTCCAAAGGCTTGAGCCTTTGCCCTGGCGCAGCGCCTGGCTGGGTTTGATCTCCATACCGATCGCTTTTTCAGCGGGGACGATCGTCGATACCGCGCGCGCGTTGGGATGTTTCTCGAGCAGCGCGCCCAAGCGCGCGGCGTCGCCGTGTATTAGATAACGCACATCCGAACGGGCCTTGGCGGCGTGGTCGACCCCTTCGACGACGATGTCGGGCGCGTGATCACCGCCCATTCCGTCGATCGAAAGCACGAGCGTTTCGGACATTTCTCGTGATGCCTTGCTTACGCAACGGCGCCCCCGGCCGTTCCGGCGCGGACCATAATCGCCGCCGACGGGAAAGCCAAACGCTGGTCGGCGGGAGGTCAGTCCGGCGCCGCTGGCCAGCCATCAAGCCGCATGAGGTCGGCCGCCGGTCGCACCGCCTGGCTTTGCCGCGCGGCGATCGCGTAGGCGGCTAGGGTGGGCGAAAACCCCTCCCCGGCCGCGCCGTTGCGCGCCAGGGCGGTGGCCAGAGCCGCGTCCGGGCCCTCAAGTCCAGCGGCATAAGCGTTCAGCCGGCCATAAAAGTCGCTGGCGATCTTGCGCATGCGCTTTGGGACGGTGAGGTCGCCAACCCCGTCCTCACGGAGGCCAGCGTCGAACGAGCGAAACAGCTTGTCTGTGAACGCTTGCGCCAACGGGGCCAGGGCCGGCTCCGCACGCAACCGGATGAGCGCCAAGCTTGCGTGGAGCGTCATCAGCTCAAATCTGCCGGCCAGCGTATCGGGCGCCCGACCGGCGCCGAAAAAGCTCGGTTGGCGGGCAATCTGCACCACCGCGCCCAACAGGGCTTCAGCATCCCGGTCAGCCCGGGAAGGGCGAAATGGCCAAATCCCCATACCTAGCCTGCGCTCCCCACTTGCCCGGCGGTCCGCACCGCCTTACCAGCTTCTTCGGATTTTACGGCCTGCTTCTGGACCAGATTCTGGGGCCCGCCGCCCACGAGGTGAAGATGGATCGTCAGTTTCTGCGGCTTTCAGCAGCGGCGCTTTTCGTCGCGGCGGGCGCGGCATGCTCGCCGGTGCAGACCTATTCGGGTTTTCGCCCGGAGTACAACAACGTTGAAATCGCCGACCCACAGCCTGGGGTCGATACCCAAGACACCGTTCGCCAGCGCTTTGGCTCACCCTCCACGACCGCCGTGTTCGATCAGACGGCCTGGTACTACATCACCTCGGTGCAGGAGCAGATCGCCTTCTATACGCCGCGCGTAACCGATCGCCGCGTGATGGTGGTGCGTTTTGACGGGCAGAACGTCGCCGCAGTCGAAAAGTACGGCATGGAGCGCGGCCGCATCATCGCTTACGACGACACGATCACGCCCACGCGCGGCCGAGAGCTGGGATTGCTGGAACAGATCTTCGGCAACATCGGCAACACCTCGCCGATCCGGAACAACCAAGAGGAAGAAGGCGGGCGCCGTCCGCGCAACTGATCGCCGGTTCTGCCTTCAACGCCGCAAAAAAACGCCCCGGCTGAAAGCCGGGGCGTTTCGTTTTGGCGTTACGCTGGCGTTCAGCCCATGTGCGCGAGCACGGCGAGCAACAGCAGCGCGACGATGTTGGTGATCTTGATCATCGGGTTCACCGCCGGGCCCGACGTATCCTTGTAGGGATCGCCGACGGTGTCGCCGGTGACGGCGGCTTTGTGGGCGTCGCTGCCCTTGCCACCGTAATGACCTTCTTCGATCAGTTTCTTGGCGTTGTCCCACGCACCGCCACCGGACGTCATCGAGATGGCCACGAAGAGCCCCGTCACGATCACGCCAACCAGCAACGCGCCCACAGCGGCGAGCGCCTGAGCTTCACCAGCGACAGCCCACACCGCGAAGAACAGCACGATCGGCGCAAACACCGGCAGCATCGACGGCACAATCATTTCCTTGATCGCCGCTTGCGTGAGGATATCGACCGCCTTGCCGTAATCGGGCTTCGCAGACCGATCCATGATGCCCGGGATTTCACGGAACTGACGGCGGACTTCTTCGACCACGGCTTGCGCCGCGCGGCCAACGGCTGTCATGGACCAGCCGCCGAACAGGTACGGCAGCAAGCCGCCGACGAAGAGACCGACGATCACGTACGGGTTCGAAAGTGAGAACGACGCGTTGATCTGATCCAACGGCACAGCGGCGAAGAACGGATACTCGCTGGCGTTGGCCGCGTAGTACTTCAAATCCTCGAAGTACGCCGCGAACAGGACCAAGGCGCCCAAACCAGCCGACCCGATCGCGTAGCCTTTGGTCACCGCTTTGGTGGTGTTGCCCACCGCGTCGAGCGCGTCCGTGGTTACGCGCACTTCCTTCGGCAGATCCGCCATTTCCGCGATGCCGCCAGCGTTGTCCGTCACCGGGCCGAACGCGTCGAGGGCGACGATGATGCCGGCGACCGAAAGCATGGTGGTCACGGCGATGGCGATGCCGAACAGCCCGGCGAGCGAGTTGCACGCGACGATGCCCAGCACGATCGTCAGCGCCGGGAGCGCCGTCGATTCCATCGACACGGCGAGGCCTTGGATAACATTGGTGCCGTGGCCGGAAACCGACGCTTGCGCGACGCTCTTCACCGGGCGGAAGCCAGTGCCGGTGTAGTATTCCGTGATCCAAACGATGGCGCCCGTGACGGCCAAACCAACCAGACCACAGAGGAAAAGATCGCCGCCGGTGATGCCCGAGAGCGCTTCATTCGCCGTGCCGAGGCTGCCGGCAATCGGGCCCCAACCGTTCATCAGATAAATGACGCCGGCCAAGCCGATCGCGGACAACACGCCAGCTGCGACCAGACCTTTGTACAGCGCGCCCATGATGTTGTTGGACGGGCCAAGACGCACGAAATACGTGCCTATGATCGAGGTGATGATCGCCATGCCGCCGATCGCCAACGGCAACAGCATGATGTTTGTCACTTCGCTGGCTTCGCGGAACAAGATCGAGGCGAGAACCATCGTCGCGACTGTCGACACCGCATAGGTCTCGAACAAGTCGGCGGCCATGCCGGCGCAATCGCCGACGTTATCGCCGACGTTGTCGGCGATCGTGGCGGGGTTGCGCGGATCGTCTTCTGGGATGCCGGCTTCAACCTTGCCCACCATGTCGCCGCCAACGTCAGCGCCCTTGGTGAAGATGCCGCCGCCGAGACGCGCGAAAATGGAGATGAGCGAAGCGCCGAAGCCGAGCGCGACGAGGCTGTCGACAACGATACGGCTCGTTGGTTCCAGGCCAAGGAAGCGCGTCAGAACGAGATAGTAGAACGCGACGCCGAAGAGAGCGCCGCCGGCGACCAGCATGCCCGTCACCGAGCCTGCCTTGAACGCCATCTTGAGGCCGCCCGCGAGGCTGGTGCGCGAAGCTTCCGCCGTGCGGACGTTGGCCTGCACCGACACGTTCATACCGACGAACCCGGCCGCACCGGAAAGCACCGCGCCAATGATGAAGGCGACCGGAATTTCCCAGGTCTGGAACAGCAGAAAGAGGACGATCGTCACGCCGACGCCGACCCACGCGATCGTGGTGTATTGGCGGTTGAGGTAGGCCTTCGCGCCTTCTTGAATGGCGGCGGCGATTTCCTTCATCCGGTCGTTGCCGGCCGGCGCCTTGGTGATCGCTTGGGTTTCGAGCCAGCCGTAGAGCGCGGCGATTAAGCCAGCGGCGACCACCAGCCACAGAATGAGGTCAGGGTTCATTGTTTCTGCCTTAGGCGCGGGCGCGCCAATTGTGAGATTTAGGGGCTGGCCGCCGCACCGGTTTCTACCGGTCTGCGCTTCCCCCCAGCGGATCGGCGCGGAAATTGCCAAAAACCGACCGCAGACGCAATGGACCGCGACGTGATCTGGCGCCGCAGTATGGTGCTAGCTGGCCTGCCCCCGGCTCGAATAGGTCGAAACAATCGAGATACGGCCCACGGCGCGCTCCCCCAAAGTCTGCACCGCAGCCGCCCTGAACACCTGAAGCGCGAGCGCCTCGTTCAAATGGTTGGGGTCATTTGGGTCGGAGAGCTGATTCGCGTGTGACGCGCGCACCAGTGCGTCGCGCAGGAAGTGCGCGTTCTCCCGGGTGCGCCATAAATCGACGCCCTGAGGAATGTCGATGCGGATCGAAACGAATAAATAGTTCACCAGCTGGCCGTCTCGAACGACCGGCACCGCCAAATAAGGCGCGTCCATGGACCGGCCGGACTCGCCCGCCTCCGCGCCTTCCGCCCCCTTGGCCTTACCGTGCGACGACGGTTGCGCGGCGGCCAAGCCGCCCAACAACGTCGAAGCGATCAACGCCATCGCGATCGCGCGTTTCATCGAAGGTCCTCCGAACCGAAGCCCGGAGAGTCCGCCTTTTTGGTTATCGAGGCCTTACCGGCCAAGCCGATGGCTGTGGCCCGCGTGGGGGATGCGCAGTTCGACCCCGCCTGCGCCGACCACACGCACGCCAGCGCCCGCAAAAACGTCGCCGATCAACGATACGTTCGTTCCGCTTTCGCGCGCTGCCTGCATTATTGCTCCGCGCGCCTCAGGCGCGGCGGTGAACAGCGCCTGGTAGTCGTCGCCGCCGGTGATCATCGCAATGAGCCCGTCCGTGCCGGTTTTGCCGAGGTGGGCATGGCCGGCGGCGCTCAAGGGCACCGCTTCGGCGTCGATTCGGATCGCGACGCCAGAGGCGCTTGCAAGTTTGCCGGCATCGGTGACGAGACCGTCCGAGACGTCCATCGACGCGCGTGCAAACGCGGCGATCGCCCCCGCGAAGCTCATCGGCGGCGACGGCGTTCGATAGGCCGCCCGCACGGCAAGCGCATGAGCGTCCATCTGTTCGCTCGCGCTCGCGCCAACGATCTCAGGCGTGGCGGTGAGCGAGAGCAAACCAAGGTAGGCGTCGCCAATCACGCCCGTCACCCAGAGATGATCACCGGGCTTTGCGTCTGATCGAGATGGCGTGCTGGCGCCCAGAGGTTTGCCGAAGGCGGTAATGGAAATCGTTAGCGGACCGGGCGTTGAAGTTGTGTCTCCGCCAAGCAGAGGCACGTTGAAGGTAAGGAGATCCTCGGCCAAGGCGCGTGCGAAATCGGCGATCTGGGTTGAAGGCCGCTGCTGCGGCCATATCAGCGTCAACAACGCGCCAACGGGCTTCGCGCCTTTCGCGGCGATGTCGGACAAATTCACCCGCAATGCCTTCTTCGCCACGCTGCCGACCGGATCGTCTGCGAGAAAATGCACGCCTTCAACGATCGCGTCGGTCGTGACAATCAAATCGCCGAGCAACGCCACGTCATCAACAAGATCACGCGCGCCCTCGCCTGCGAGCGGCGCGAACAAATTCTTGATGATGTCGAACTCGTCAGCAGGCATGGCGGCCGCTCACGCTTTCTCCTCGGCGGGGCGTAGATCGCGCGCGCAGGCGTCGAGGGTGGCGTTTACGAAACCTGGCTCGGGCCCCTCAAAGAACGCTTTGGCAATCTCGACGTACTCATCGATCACGACCGCCGTTGGGATGTCCTTGCGTTGCTCAAGCTCCACCGCCCCAGCGCGGAGGATTGCACGCGCGACAGCGTCGAGGCGCTCCAACTTCCAACCCTTGTTCAAATGCCTGGCGATGGCGCGGTCGATGGTGCGCTGGCGATCGACGGCGTTTTCCGTCAACGTCTTGAACAATTCCATGTCGCCTTCGTTATCGAGGCGCGGCGCTTCTTCCGTGCGCGGCAGCTTGCCGGCGTCGAAATCAGCCGCAACATCAGCCGTCGAAGCGCCCGACATTTCCATCTGGTAAAGCGCTTGCACGGCGGCCAAACGTGCATTCCGACGGAGCGAGAAATCCGTCACGGCTTCACCTCGGCAAACCGGCGCTTCAACGCAACGACGGAAAGGCAGGCGCGCGTCGCTTCGCCGCCCTTGTCTCCACGGCGGGTATCGGCGCGCTCTTCGGCCTGGGCGAGCGTATTGACGGTAAGAATGCCGTAGCCGATGGCGAGGCCGTCGCGGATGGAGAGATCCATCAGTCCACGCGCGCTCTCGCCGCAAACATAATCGTAGTGCGAAGTCTCGCCGCGCACGACGCATCCGAGGCCGATGTAGCCATCATAGGCGCCCGTCTTCGACGCATGATGGATCGCTGCGGGAATCTCGAATGCGCCTGGCACGATAACGCGATCGAGCGTCGCTTCAGCTTCGGTCGCCGCCGCCTCGGCGCCACGCTGCATCTGATCGGTGACACTGCGATAGTAGGGCGCGACCACCAGCAGCAGGCGCGCGCCCGGCACTTTGGTCACAGCAGATTTCTCAGCGTCCTTCACGAGCTAAACCCGCGCCAGCCATCGATCCTCAAACCGTATCCCTCAAGGCCCACCAATTTGGCCGGCGTGTTCGCGAGCACAACCATGCGCCGCACGCCAAGCTCACGGAGGATTTGCGAGCCGATGCCGATTACGCGTTGCGCGTTCTCGGCCGCCTGCACGTCGTCGAACTCGACACCCATCAGACGCCGGGACAGCGCATCCGGCAGATACTCGCGAAGCAGGACAAGAACGCCGCTTCCGGCCTTGTCGATCTCCGCAATCGATCGCTCGACAATACCTGCCCGCTCACCGAAGCCGCCAAGCACGTCGGCGGCGAAATCCAGCCGATGCACCCGAACAAGCGCAGCCTTGTTGGCGTCGATTGCGCCCTTCACCAACGCCACGTGTTCGACACCGTCCAAGCGGTTTCGAAACAGAACCAGCTTAAAATCACTGCCGCCCCGCACTTCGAACGGCGTCTCGTAGACGCGATCGATAAAGTTCTCGTTGAGCCTGCGATAGGAGATCAAATCCTCGATCGTGCCGATCTTCAAATTGTGCAACTGCGCGAACGCGACGAGTTCCGGCAATCGCGCCATTGTGCCGTCGTCGTTCATAATCTCGCAGATCACGGCCGCGGGATTGAGGCCCGCCGCGCGGGAAATATCGACGCTCGCCTCGGTGTGACCAGCGCGCACGAGCGAACCGCCTTCACGCGCCGTCAATGGAAACACATGGCCCGGTGAAACGATGTCGTCCGCACCTTTGCTGGCGTCAATCGCCACCGCGATTGTATGCGCGCGATCGTGTGCTGAGATGCCGGTCGAAATGCCTTCCTTGGCTTCGATGGAAACCGTGAAGGCGGTCCGCATACGCGCGGCGTTGCGCGGCGCCATCGGTTCCAGCCCAAGCTCTCGCGTGCGCTCCGGCGTCAGGGCGAGGCAGATCAACCCGCGCCCATGCTTGGCCATGAAGTTGACCTGTGCCGGCGTCGCGAATTGCGCGGGAATGACCAGATCGCCCTCGTTCTCCCGATCCTCCGCGTCCACGAGGATGAACATACGCCCTTCGCGCGCCTCTTCGACGATCTCCTCGGTCGAGGAAATCGCACGCTTGAAATCGTCGAGAGGCGAGGCTTGCGCCGCCATTATGTATTTCTCCGCGCGTCAAGGATGCGCGCCACGTAGCGCGCCATCATGTCTGCTTCGAGGTTGACCTTAGACCCTGGCGTCAGTTTCGACAAAGTTGTGACCGCCCAGGTGTGCGGAATGATCAGCAAGCCAAAGCCCTCCGGATCGACCTCGTTCACGGTAAGGGAAACGCCCGCCACGGCGATCGACCCCTTGGGCGCAATCAAATCTGCGATCTGCAGCGGCGGCTTGATGCGTAGCCGCCAGCCTTCGCCGTCTTGCGTGACGGAAATTACCTCGCCCAGACCATCAACATGGCCAAGCACGAAATGGCCGCCCAGTTCGTCACCGGCGCGAAGCGAGCGTTCGAGGTTCACCTTGTCGCCCGTCTTGAGCGAACCAAGCGTGGTGAGCGCCAGGCTTTCGGCGGCGACCTCGACGACATGGCTCATCGTTTCGCGATGCGCGTTGGTTTCCACCACCGTGAGGCAGCAGCCGTCATGGCTGATGCTCGCGCCGATTTCGACCGACGCGTGCTCGTAGGGGCTCTCAATGGTGAGGCGCGTGAGCCCTTCGCGGCGCTCGACCGCCTTCACCTCGCCCAGAGCGGTGACAATTCCCGTGAACATGTGATCCTGCCGCCTTCAGGCCCGCTCGTAGCTTTCCCAGAGATCGGGGCCAAGCGCCTGCACCGCAACCCGGCGCCATCGAGGCGCGTCCGAGAGCCGCGCCAGCGCCAGAGCGCCAAGCGCGGGCCGGCCGTCCGCGCCCAAGAGGATCGGCGCGCGAAACCAGTCGAGGCGGTCGACGGTGTTCGCCGCGATTAGCGACGCCGCCAATTTGCCACCGCCCTCAACCAGAACGCTTTCCACGTCGAGGGCAGCTAGGCGCTCGAGGACGGCGACCATGTCGAGGCCGTCGGGGCCAGCCGGCGCTTGCTCCACGCGCACGCCGGCGGCTTCAAGAATGGCGTGCTTCGCCGGGTTCGTGCGTTCGCCGGTGAACACCACAAGCGGCGAGGCGCCGTCGAACAATCGCCCCTCCATCGGGATGCCCAAGCGCGACGTCACCACAACACGCAGCGGTTGGCGCTCCGCGGGCGGATCGGTGCGCGCGAGCAGTGACGGATTGTCGGCGCGCGCGGTCTCGGCCCCGATCATCACCGCGTCATGGGCGGCGCGCATTTGATGCACCATCGCCCGTGAGGCTTCGCTCGTGATCCACTGGCTCTCACCGCTCGCGGTCGCAATACGACCATCAAGGCTGGTGGCAAGCTTGAGCGTGACGTGCGGGCGGGTCATGAGCAGTTGTTCAAGTGCCCTCGCGACGCCGCGCGGTCCAGCGGGTTCGCTCAGTCCTTGCCGCGCTTTTTGCCGGCTTCCTCGATAAAGTCAGCGAAATCGCCGGTTTCCTTGAAGTCGCGATAGACCGACGCGTAGCGCACATAGCCGACCGGATCGATCCCCGAAAGCGCGTCCATGACGAGTTCGCCGATCGATTCCGAGGTGATCTCGCTTTCGCCCTGGCTCTCTAGCCGGCGGACGATACCGGAGATCATCTGCTCGACCTGGTCGTCCTCAATCGGACGTTTGCGCAGCGCGATGGTGATCGAGCGCGCCAGCTTGTCGCGGTCAAACGGCACACGACGGCCGGATCGCTTCAACACCGTGAGCTCACGCAATTGCACGCGCTCGAACGTGGTGAACCGCGAACCACATTTATCGCACTGGCGTCGCCGGCGAATGCAGGCGCCGTCCTCGGTGGGACGGCTGTCCTTCACCTGCGTATCTTCGTTCTGACAGAATGGGCAGCGCATGTTCTTCTAGCGAGTAGGGAATAGGGAGTAGCGAGTAGGAATTCAGCCTTCCCTGTTGGCCTTTTCCTGAATTGAACGAAGCAGTGCTCGCAGCATCCTGCCCGACTCGTCGCAAAGAGTCAGAATTGGTTGAACCTGATTCGATTGCGCAAACCCTAACCATTGAGCCAGCAGAATGTGCGTTTCTAGCTCCTTGTTTGCCGCGACGGATACAGCCGCGCGACGCCTCTGATTGCTAAGCCCGTACAGCTCAGAAGAAGGAAAATCTCGCGACAGCGCGTAGACCAGTTCGGCCAGATTCATCGCCGACTGCCACACTTTTAGGTCGCGATAGGAATTCACGTCGATCGCGGTTCTCCTACTCCCTACTCGCCACTCCCTATTCCCTCATTCAATAAATCGGGAAACGAGCCGTCAGCGCTTCCACCTTGGCGGCGACGGCAGTTTCAACCGCTGTGTTGTCGCCGTTCGACTTGGACAGCCCGTCGACCACCTCGCAGATCAGATCCGCCACCTGGATAAACTCGGCCGGGCCGAAACCGCGCGTCGTGCAGGCCGGCGAGCCGAGCCGGACGCCCGAAGTGATCATCGGCTTTTCGGTGTCGAAGGGAACGCCGTTCTTGTTGCAAGTGATCAGCGCGCGTTCGAGGCTTTGCTCTGCCGCTTTGCCAGTGGTGCGTTTCGGGCGCATGTCCACCAACATCAGATGGCTGTCAGTACCGCCGGAGACGACGGCCAACCCGTTCTCGATCAAACGGTTCGCCAGCGCGCGCGCGTTTTCCAGCGTGCGCTTGGCGTAGAGCTTAAATTCCGGCTGCAACGCCTCGCCGAAGCTTACGGCCTTGGCGGCGATGACGTGCATCAGTGGGCCGCCCTGCAAGCCTGGAAACACGGCGGAATTGATTTTTTTGCCGATCTCTTCGCTGTTCGAGAGGATCATGCCGCCACGCGGGCCACGCAGCGTCTTGTGCGTAGTCGTGGTCACGATATGCGCGTGTGGCAACGGCGAGGGATAGACGCCGCCGGCAATCAGGCCGGCATAGTGCGCCATATCCACCATGAGCACGGCGCCGATCTCATCGGCGATTTCGCGGAAGCGCTTGAAGTCGATCTGGCGCGAATAGGCGCTGGCCCCCGCGAGGATCAGCTTCGGCCGTTCCCGGCGCGCAATCTCGGCGACCTGATCATAGTCGATCAAGTGATCGTCCTCGCGCACGCCGTACGCCACCGGGTTGAACCACTTGCCCGAGATATTGACCGGCGAGCCGTGCGTCAGGTGGCCGCCGCAGGCGAGATCCATACCCAGGAATTTATCGCCCGGTTGGAGAAGCGCGAAGAACACCGCTTGGTTGGCGTTCGCCCCTGAATGGGGTTGGACATTGGCGAAGCTGCAATCAAACAGACGCTTGGCCCGCTCGATGGCGATGCGCTCGACTTCGTCGACGAACTCGCAACCGCCATAATAACGCCGGCCGGGGTAACCCTCGGCGTACTTGTTGGTCAGCACCGAGCCCTGTGCCTCAAGGACAGCCCGCGAGACAATGTTCTCGGAAGCGATCAACTCGATCTGGTGCTTCTGACGCCCGAGTTCGGCTGTGATCGCATCATTAACATCTCGATCAGCGCGATCGAGCGCCGCCTCAAAAAACCGATCCCGTTCGGCGGCGCGTCCTGCGGCTTCCGTCATTTGTTTGTAACCGGCCTTTTGCTCGAATCCGAGCGCGCAACATAAGGCCTGGCGGGGAGTAAGCAAAGTTGCTCCGCTCACCTGCAAAGCGAATAGTAAAAGTTTGGGCCAACTGTACTTTTATCTCGCCTATACTTGTCAGACCCGGACTCGCTGGCTTAAATCGCCACGCGAGCGGGCTGTATTTAAAACAAAAAGGCGTCGAGGATGCGCGACGACGAAGACCAGCGGGGGGACGAAACTCTGCGAATGACGACGGATATCGTAGCGTCATTCGTAACCAACAATAAAGTCACGCCCGAACAACTCACTGACCTTATCCGATCGGTGCACAGAACCATGGATGCGCTTACGTCCAGCCAGGAGGAGCGGGCGCCGGAGAAGGCGAAGCCCGCAGTGGCGATCAACAAGTCAATCACTGACGATTACATCGTTTGTCTGGAAGACGGGAAGAAGTTGAAGATGTTGAAGCGCTATCTGCGCTCGACCTACAATTTGTCCCCCGACGATTACCGTCGCAAATGGGGGTTGCCGGCGGACTACCCGATGGTGGCGCCGAATTACGCCGCGCGGCGCTCTGAGTTCGCTAAGCGCATAGGCCTCGGCCGCGGAGTTCGCCGGAAGGAGTGATCACACTCGCCTACGATTACGCGAGCGTCCCTTTACGCGGCGGACGCGGTTCTTGCTTACCGTCCAACGAACCCAAGGCGCGTTCGAGTTTTCGCAACGCCAACGCGCGAACGTCCGCCAGCGCGGCGTTGGCCGGCGCTTGCACCACCACCTCCACGCCGCTCGCAACGTCGATTGCGGCGACGCGCTGTGTGTCCCCTATCCGGGTAATTTCAAAGATGACGTCGCTGGGCGCGTCGCCGCTCACGCGGTCACATGCACCGGGCACTTGGCCCACACGGTTTTAAACACGCTGACCAGCTCATCCATCAACGCATCGTCGTGGAATGGGCTTGGGGTGATGCGCAGCCGCTCGGTGCCGCGCGGCACCGTGGGATAGTTGATCGGCTGCACGTAGATGCCGTGATCGAATAGAAGAATGTCAGAAATCTTCTTGCAACGCGCGGCGTCGCCGACGAGCACTGGCACGATATGGGTGGTGGATTCCGCCATTACCGGGATCCCGGCCTCGCGCAGCAAGGCCTTCAAGCGTTCGGAACGCTCCTGCAAACGATCGCGAAGGTGCGGGCACTCCTTCACAATACGCAAGCTTTCAAGCGCGGCCGCCGCTATCGAGGGCGCCAGTGAGGTGGTGAAGATGAAGCCCGATGCGGTGGAGCGGATCGCATCGATCGCCGCGGCGGGTCCGGTGACGTACCCGCCCATCGTGCCGAACGCTTTGGCCAACGTGCCTTCGATGAAATCCACGCGGTGCATGACGCCGTCGCGCTCGGCGACGCCACCGCCGGTGGGGCCGTAAAGGCCCACGCCGTGGACTTCGTCCAGATACGTCATCGCGCCGTATTGCTCGGCGATAGCGCAGATCGCCTCGATCGGAGCGGTGTCGCCGTCCATCGAATAGACGCTCTCGAAGGCGATCAGCTTCGGCGCACCAGCCGGCGCCTCGTTGATCAAAGCCTCAAGGTGCTGAATGTCGTTGTGCCGGAAGACGCGCTTTTCGCAATTGGCACGCTTGATGCCTTCGATCATCGACGCGTGGTTCTGCGCGTCCGAGAAAATCCAAAGATCGGGGAAGAGTTTCGCCAGTGTCGACAGCGTCGCGTCATTTGAAACGTATCCAGACGTGAACAGCAGCGCGCCTTCCTTGCCGTGCAGCGAGGCGAGCTCACGCTCAAGATCGACGTGATAGCTGGTGGTGCCCGCGATGTTGCGCGTGCCGCCGGCGCCCGCGCCCACTTGGTCCAACGCCGCGTGTGCGGCGTCGAGCACCTCGGGACTTTGGCCTTGGCCGAGATAATCGTTTGAGCACCAAACGACGATGTCTTTGAACGAACCGTCTTCCTGGCGTAAGCGCGCGTGGGGAAAACGACCGCGCTCGCGCATGATATCGGCGAAGACACGGTAGCGGCCCTCCTCGCGGATGGCGCTCAACGCTGTCTTGAAAACCTGTTCGTCTTCGGCCCGCATATCGCTTCCAAGCTCATTGTTCTGTGTGGTTTATACAAGTGTTCATCGCCTTAAAGAACTGGGGCGTGTGCGCACACGCTTGATGCGAAAGGCTCGCAACAAAGATGCAATTTCCAGCGCGTTTTCCCACCACTCGTCCGCGCCGACTACGCCAGACCGACTGGGTGCGGCGGCTCGTGCGCGAGAACGCGCTGACGGCGAACGATTTGATCTGGTCGATGGTGGTGCATGACGGCGAGGACGCTGAAATCCCAATCGCGGCGATGCCGGGCGTGTCGCGCTTGTCGATTTCGGCGGCCGCCGACGCCGCTCGGCGCGCCAGAACGCTTGGCATCCCCGCCATCGCCGTGTTTCCCCACATCGATGCGGCCAAAAAGGAAACGACCGGGCGCGAAGCGCTCAATCCGAATGGCCTTGTGTGCACGGCCGTGCGCACGATGAAAGACGCCGCGCCCGAGGTCGGCATCATGGTCGATGTGGCGCTCGATCCATTTACAGACCACGGCCACGACGGATTGCTGGAGGATGGACGCATCTTGAACGATGAGACGGTAAAGGTGCTCGTTGAACAGGCGTTGATCCAGGTCAATGCCGGCGCCGATATCGTCGCCCCATCGGACATGATGGATGGCCGCGTCGGCGCGATCCGCGCTGGCCTCGACGCCGCCGGCAAGCAGGACACGCTGATCATGTCGTACGCCGCGAAGTACGCCTCGGCATTTTACGGGCCGTATCGTGAGGCGATTGGCTCGGGCAAACTCGGCTCCGGCGCCGTCAAGAATCCCGGCGACAAACGCACTTACCAGATGGATCTCGCCAACTCGGACGAAGCGCTGCGTGAAGTTGCGCTCGATGTCGCCGAAGGCGCGGACATGCTGCTGGTGAAGCCGGGTCTTCCGTATCTCGACATCGTCCGGCGCGTGAAGGACACCTTCGCGCTGCCGACCTTCGCGTTCCAAGTGTCCGGCGAATACGCGATGCTCAAAGCCGCCGCCGCAAACGGCTGGCTCGACGAAGATCGCGCCATCCTCGAAACGCTGACCGCCTTCAAGCGAGCTGGCGCCGACGGCATCGTCACATACTTCGCCGCAAAGGCGGCGGAGCTATTGAGCGCCTAGGCTGCGCGGAGCGATGCGGCTTTCGCCACGGCTTGGCGCACGCTTTCGGCCATCGCGTCGCGGCGCTGCGTTTCCTCAACCGAGGTCGCGGCCAATTCGGCGACGCCCGCCATGCAGGCCTCAAGAGCCGATTTCGCCGCCTCAGGGCGCACGCCCTTGGCCGACAGCTGAAGGCCAAAGGCCGCGCAAGCGCGCATCAACGGGCCATCGCCCGCGTTCACGGCGTATGCCTGCACGCGCTTCAACGCGGCTTGGCACACTTCCACTTCAACTGCGCCAGTCACGAAGCCGCTGATGGCCTTAGACATCTGGGCGACCGCGCCTACCAACGTGTTGGCCTCGTTCTCAGCCTTGGCGCTTTCGTCGATCTTGCGGCGCTTCTGCGTGGCGCCAGCGGTAACGATGCCCGCGCGACGGCAGGGGCCAACATAGCCTGCCGCGTCGATAAACTCGCGCGGATTGGTCATCACCTTGTTCAAAGTCGCGATGAGCACTTTGCCGGACACCGGCTTGCCAATCAGGGCGTTCACACCGGCGTGACGGCACTCTTCGGCCATCGAGCGCGAGAACGCGTGCGAGGTGAGAAAGATTGCAGCTTTGCGATTGACCACCTTGCCGCTGCGCCGGAACGCCTTCGTCCACGTGACGCCGTCAATGGGTTGCGCTTCCACGGACGCGATAATGATGTTGGCGGCGAGCAGTTCCAGAGCGTCCAGCGCCGAAGCGCTGTCCGCCACGATCTTCACCCGATCGCAGCCCGCATTGCGGAGCAGATCGAGCATGATCTGCGCTTCGAATTTGTTCGATTCGATGAGGCAGATGTTCCAGTCGCGAGGCTGCATGTCGGCTCCGGCGCTATCGGCGCTAGCGAACCAACCTAGTGCAATTGCCTTAAAATTCCTTTGATCATAACGCGTAACATTAGTTACGTTTGGTCTCGAGCCGGGCGATTAAGCTCGACGTATCCCACCGCCGGCCGCCCATGTTCTGGATTTCGGCATAATAGCCGTCGATCATCTTCGTGAGGTCGAGCTTGGCCCCGTTGCGCTCGGCCTCCTCCAGCACCAGCCCCAGATCCTTGCGCATCCAGTCGATGGCGAAACCAAACTCGAACTTGCCCTCAACCATGGTTTTCCAGCGATTTTCCATCTGCCAGCTCTGCGCCGCGCCTTTCGAGATCGCGGCGATCACCTTTTCAACGTCGAGATCGGCGCGCTTGGCGAAGTGAAGGCCCTCAGCGAGCCCTTGAACGACGCCGGCGATACAGATTTGATTCACCATCTTCGCGAGCTGGCCGGAGCCCGTTGGCCCGATCAAAGTGGTGTTGGCGGCGTAAGCGCGCATCACCGGATCAACCTCAGCGAAGGCGCCCGGCTCTCCGCCCGCCATCACGGTAAGTCTGCCCGCTTCGGCGCCGGCTTGGCCGCCCGAAACGGGTGCGTCGAGAAAGCCAAGGGAGCGCTCTTCGGCCTTCGCCGCGAGCTCGCGCGCGAGTTCGGCGGACGCCGTGGTGTGGTCAACGAAGATGGACCCCGGGCGCATCGCGCCAGCGGCAGCGTCAAACACCTCGCGGACATCGCGGTCAGCGCCGACGCATGCAAACACAATGTCGCGCTCGGCTGCGGCGGCGGTGATGGTCGAATAGGTCCGACCCTTGTTCCGTTCGACCCAAGAGCGTGCCTTTTCGTCGCTACGGTTGAACACTGCAACATCGTGGCCGGCCTTGGCGAGATGGCCGGCCATCGGCGCGCCCATCACGCCAAGGCCAATAAAAGCGACCTTCGCCATTGTCACAAACCCTCCGCTTCAGCGCGGCCGTAGCGGCCGCCGAAGAAAGTCAGCGCATCGCCAGCCTGGATGCGAAACTCACGCACTTCACCGATAATGATGAGATGGTCACCCGCGATGCGTTTGTCATGGGTGACGCATGCAAGCTGCGCGACACCCGCGCCCTTCAACACAGGCGCGTTCGCCAACATCTCGACCTCGGTCGCAGCCAGAGTCTCGTGATCGGAATTGGCGAAGCGCTTGGCGATCTCACGCTCGTCTGCGGCGAGGATTGTAACGCCCCACGCGTTCGCCTCAGCGAAGTGGTCATAACGTTCGGATTGATCACCCAGGCACCACAAGATCAGCGCCGGTTTGAGCGACACCGAGGTGAACGAGTTGACGGTAATGCCGGAGAAGGCCCCGTTGGGGCGCGCCGCGGAGATTACGGTCACACCGGTCGCGAACGCGCCCATCGCGCGCCGAAACGCCTGATCCGAACTTGGCTCCATAAGGTCGTTACGTCCCATCCACTCAACACGATCTTAACGCTGTTCGCTCAAAGTCGCCTCCTCTGAAACCCAAGAAATGGGCAACCCTGACTCATGGCCGCAGCGGCAAATTCTCGCCCGATCGTCATCAAGAAGGTCAAAAAGGTCAGCGGCGGTGGTCACCACGGCGGCGCCTGGAAGGTGGCCTATGCCGACTTCGTGACGGCCATGATGGCGTTCTTCCTGCTGATGTGGCTGATCAACACCACCAGCCCCGAGCAACGCCGCGGCATTGCCGAGTTCTTCGCGCCTGCGAGTGTAAGCCGCGTCTCGTCAGGCGCCGGCGGACTTTTGGAGGGCACCAGCTTCGCCGAAGAAGGTGTGCGTCACGGCCATTCCGCACCGGTCGCGGCGGCGGCGGACCCGCAATACACCTCGAACGCCACTGCGGAGAACCAGGAAAGCTCCGCCAACGCGCCCGGCCAAGCCACACCGACCGAGGACTCGCTTTCGCGCGCCCGCACGTTGCGGGAGAACGCCGAGTTCAGCCGCGCCGAACTTGCCATTCGCCAGGCCATGGCGGACATGCCCGACATCGCCGAATTGTCGCGTCAAGTGATCATGGAGCAGACGCCTGAGGGCCTGCGTATCCAGATCGTCGACCAGGAAGGCCGGTCGATGTTTAGCCCCGGCGAAGCGCAGCCCAACGATCGCGCCCGGCGCTTACTCGCTACAATCTCCGGCGTTCTGGCCGATTTGCCCAATCGCGTGACGATCTCCGGACATACAGACGCTTCTGGCTCCGGCCGCTTCGCTTCCAACTTTGAACTCAGCGCCGAGCGCGCCAACGCCGCCCGCCGCATCCTTCAGGCCCAGGGCTTGCCGGCGAACCGCATCTATCAGGTCGCCGGGCGCGCGGATTCCGAACCGTTGTTCCCAGACGATCCGACGCTGCCCGGCAATCGCCGGATTACAATCACCCTGCTCCGCGAAGCCCCGCCCCTCCCCGTCAACCACGACTTGTAGGCCGAAACCGAAAATCCGGCCTTGCCGGAGTTGACAACCTTCGCGGACCTTTCTACCTTGCTTTTACAAGGTAGCTTCCCACATGCCTCCACACGACGAAAAATTCGGCGGCGTTCGCAAGGGTCTTCTGGAGTTCGCGCTGCTCACGATCATCTCGGTTGAGAAGGTCTACGTGGCCGACATCCTGGAGATGCTCGCCGAAACGCCGTTCACCACGCAGGAAGGCACGCTCTACCCGCTTCTGTCCAAGCTCCGCCGCGAGGAGCTTGTTGACTACGAGTGGGTGGAAAGCGGCGCCGGGCCGCCGCGCAAATATTACAGCCTGACCGACAAGGGCCGAACCCACCTCACCGATCTCTCCGCCTATTGGCGGCTTCTCAACACCACTCTCGACAGCTTGGGGCGCTGAACCATGGAACGCGTCGTCACCATCAATCTCAACGGCAACCCCTACCAGTTGGACGAAAGCGCCTATGGCGCGCTGCGGGCCTATTTGGAAGGCGCCGAACGCGCGCTGGCTGACAATCCAGACAAAGCCGAGATCCAGCGCGACCTCGAACAGGCGATTGCGGAGAAGTGCGCCGCTTATCTTTCCGCGCACAAGACCGTCGTCGCGCAAGCAGAGATGACGCGCATCCTCGGAGAGATGGGCCCCGTCGGCGATGGCGATAGCGACACCGCGAGTGGCGCCTCCGAACGCGCAGACGCCGGAGAGCGCCCTACGCGCCGCCTGTATAGGATCGCCGAAGGCTCAAACATCGCGGGCGTTTGCACCGGCATCGCCGCGTTCTTCGATCTCGACGTCAACATCATTCGCATCCTGTTTGTTCTCAGTGCGATCTTCACCGGCGGCGGGACGATCCTTCTCTACATCGCGATGATGTTCCTTATCCCTTCGGCGCAAACCAGCGAACAATGGGCGGCCGCGCACGGCGCACCGTTCAATGCGCAAGAGGTGATCGACCGCGCCAAGCGCGAATACGGCAAATTTTCCAGCGAAGCGGCGCGCAATTGGCGCAAGGAAGAGCGCGTGTGGCGCCGTTCGATGAAGGACCAAGCGCGCCAATGGCGCCACAGCTGGGGCGGCTTTGAACCGCCGCCATCCGCTCCCGCGCAGCCGGTTGGCTACGCAACCCGCGTATTCGCCGGGCTTTTAGCCTTCGTGCTTTCGATTGTCACAGCCGCGTTGCTCATCGGCTTTCTGATCGCGTTCTTCTCCCTGCTGACCACTGGAGCGCTGATCGGTTGGGCGCCACCGCTGGATGTGCCGTTCTGGCTGGCGCTCGTCATACTTTGCATCGCATACGCGGCGATCGCGACGCCGCTCGGCTATTTGCGCCGCAGTTCTTACGCGATGGCGAGCGGCCAGCGCTATCATGGAAGCGGCGCGGACGGGTTTGCCACTTTCTTTGTCGTCGTGATCGTTGGCCTTCTCGCCTACGAACTTGTCCCAGAATTCCAGATCTGGATCGACAGTTTGCGCGCCTCGTTCGGAATGCTTGCGCTGCAATTCGTCTAGCGAGTTAGGGCCGAGGGTAGAGCCCCAACTCCTAACCCCACGGTCCTCGCGAGCGCGGCTTCATGGTCGCGCTCGCGTCCATTTCGGCGGGTGCGTCGCCGGGCGCGACACTTTGCGCGACGCGGCCGCCCGCGAATTTCGCCAACGCCTCGATCCGTTTCTCGATCGGCGGATGCGTCGCGAAAATGCTGGCGAAATCAGAGTGTGGGTTCTCGATGAACATTTCCCGCACTTCGGACGGCGCGTTGACCGCGGCGTTGCCAGAAATTTTCTGCAGCGCGGAGATCATTGCGTCGGGGTTCTTCGTCAACTCCACTGCGCCTGCGTCCGCCAAGTACTCGCGTCGCCGTGAAAGCGAGAAGCGGATCACGATCGCCAGAGCGTACGCGATGGCGATGATCGCGAGCGCCACGAGTATGGCGATAATTGCCCCGCCGCCAGAACTGCGGTCGGAAGACGAAGACGAACGGCGCGAGGAGCCCCCGCCCGCGAAACTCGCGTGGCGAAGGCCACGAAACGTCATCTCACCGACAAACGAAAAGATGCCGACGAAGATCACGGCAATGATCAGCAGCCGCACATCGGCATTGCGAATGTGCGTGAGCTCGTGTGCGAGCACGGCCTCAAGCTCCGCGTCGTCCAACGTGTTCATCAGCCCGCGCGTCACTGTGACTGAATATTGGCCTTCGTGCAGTCCAGTAGCGAAGGCGTTGAGCCCTTCGGTTTCCATGATCCGAAGCGCCGGCGTCTTCAGACCGCGCGAGATGCAGAGGTTTTCGAGGAGATTGTAGAGCTTGGGCTCTTCGATCCGCGTCACCGGCTTGGCGCCGGTCGCTGCGTCGATGATGTTTTGGTAGAACGCGTAGGCGATCCCAAACCAGAGGATCGCGCCTGCGAGCGCCCACGGCCAGGCGCCCGCCAGCGCCTTTGCCGCCCACACGAACGGCCCGACATTGGGATCGACGCCCGCGACGCTTAGCCCAGCAAAGCCCGCGTAGAGCAAGAACAGCCCGTATGTCAGCAGGACGAGCAAAACGGGAAACCCGGCCAGAAGCAGCACGGATTTCCCGTTATTGTTCCAGATGTGGGTCTGCAGGCCGTAAGCGGCGGCCATGCGTTCAGCCTCCGCCTAGTTGAACTTCACTTGCGGGGGTGCTGCGTCCATCGAGGCGCGGCTGTCTTCGCCGACGTCGAAGAACTCACGCGGGCCGAAGCCGAACGCGCCGGCGATCAACACGGCCGGGAATTGCTCGCGGCCGGTGTTATATTCGCCAATCGCGTTGTTGAAGAAGCGGCGCGCGGCGGCGAGCTTGTTTTCGATGTCTGAAAGCTCGGCTTGCAGCTGTTGGAAGTTCGAATTGGCCTTGAGGTCAGGATAGGCTTCGCTCAACGCGATCAAGCGGCCGAGCGCCGCGCCGAGAACGCCTTCAGCCGCGCCCATGGCTTTCGGATCGCCGGTGCGCTCAGCGCTGACCGCGGCGTTCCGCGCCTGGATCACCGCCTCGAGCGTTCCCTTCTCGTGAGCGGCATAGCCCTTCACGGTCTCGACCAGGTTCGGGATCAGGTCGTGACGTTGCTTGAGTTGGACGTCGATGTCCGCGAACGCTTGGTTGGCGTTCTGCCGCAGCGCGACGAGGCGATTGTAGATGCCGATCAACAGCACCGCGATAACGACGGCGACGATCAGCAGAATAAGTCCGAGGCCCATGAGCGCTCCCTCTTGCCGTAACCCAAGCGAGTCACAGCGTTACATATAGGAAACGCAAGCCTGGGGCACGTATGTTCTAGCGTGTGACCTAGGTCGCAGCGCTCTGGGCGGTTTGGCGCCTAGCCGATGACGTCGCTGAAGCGCCCAGAACGCGAGAAGCCCTTCGGCGCGACGCGGCCCGCCCCGCCACGCTTGCCCTTGTAGTCCTTCCACTCCGCCACTTGGCGGACGCGGCCGGCGCTGTCCTCCCAAGTCAGGCCCTCTTCCTTCGAGAACACCTTGGCGTCGGAGAGGCCCTTCTCGTGATAGCTCTGCAGCTTCACGCCTTTGCCACGCGCCATCTCCGGCAGCTCCGTTACCGGAAAGATCAGCAGCTTGCGGTTCTGGCCGATCACCGCGACCTGCTCGCCGTTGACGGGCGAGGCGGCCATGGCGCGGCCGGTTAGCACCTGCTTGCCCGATCGCTTCGACGCCAACATCTCGCTCTCGGCGACAATAAAGCCGTAGCCCTCGTTCGACGCCACGAAGCGCTTGGCGCCTTCCGTGTATACGAACAGCGCCACCGCCTCGTCGATGTCGCCGAGCTCAATTTGTAAGCGGATCGGCTCGCCGTGCCCACGTCCGCCCGGCAACTTGTGCGCGTCGAGTGTGAAGGCGCGGCCGTCGGAGGCGAACAGCAACAGCTTGTCGGTGGTTTGACACTGGACGATGTGCTGGGCGTGATCGCCTTCTTTGAACTTGAGCTCCGTCATATCCGAGACGTGGCCCTTGATGGCGCGGATCCAGCCTTTCTCGGAGAGCACCACCGTCACCGGTTCACGCGTGACGAAGGCTTCTAGGCTGATCTCGGTGTTGATCGCGGCGGCTTGGCCAAGCTCGCTGCGGCGCTTGCCCCAGGCCGTGCCGGGACCGAACAATTTGCGCGTCTCTTTAAGTTCGCCAGCGATCTTGCGCCATTGCTTGCGTGTGTCTTCGAGCAGCGCCTCGAGCCCCGCCTTCTCCTCGCGCAACGCCGCATCCTCACGGCGGATCTCCATCTCTTCCAGCTTTCGCAGTTGGCGCAGCCGCGTGTTGAGGATCGCCTCCGCTTGCGTGTCGTTTAGCCTGAAGCGCTTGATCAGTTTCTCTTTCGGATCGTCCTCGTTGCGGATGATGCGGATCACTTCGTCCAGGTTCAGGAAGACGATCAACAGCCCGGCTAACACGTCCAAGCGCGCTTCGATCTTCTTCAACCGATGTGCGGAGCGCCGTTGCAGTACGTCGCGGCGGTGATCCAGAAACGCGCGCAGCACGTCCTTCAGGTTCATCACGCGCGGCGCGCCGGCGGCGTCGAGCACGTTCATGTTAAGCGAAATGCGGTTCTCCAGCGCCGAAAGCTTGAACAAGCTTTCCATCAGCACCGCTGGCTCCACCGTGCGCGCCTTCGGCTCCAGCACCAGACGAATGTCTTCGGCGCTTTCATCGCGGACATCGCCGAGCAACGGCGCCTTCTTGTCCTCGATCATCGCCGCGAGCTGCTCGACCAGCTTCGATTTCTGCACCTGATACGGAATTTCGGTGACGATGATCCGCCACATGCCGCGGCTGAGTTCCTCGGTGTGCCAGCGCGCGCGCAGACGGAAACCGCCGCGCCCCGTGTCATACGCCTCACGGATGCTTTCCTTCGGCTCGACGACAATACCGCCGGTCGGGAAATCGGGCCCCGGCATCACCGCAAGCAGATCGTCGGTCGTCGCCTTCGAGTTCTCGACGAGGATCAACGCCGCGTCGATCAACTCGGCCACGTTGTGCGGCGGAATGTTCGTCGCCATGCCGACGGCGATGCCGGCGGAACCGTTCGCGAGCAGGTTCGGGAACGCCGCCGGCAGAACGACCGGCTCTTCGTTCGATCCGTCATAGCTCGGGCGAAAATCGACGGCGTCATCTTCAAGCCCATCGAGCAATGCTTCGGCGGCGACCGTGAGCTTGCTTTCAGTGTAGCGCATCGCGGCGGGGTTATCGCCGTCGATGTTGCCGAAATTGCCTTGGCCTTCGACCAGCGGATAACGCGAGCTGAAATCCTGCGCCAAGCGCACCAGCGCGTCGTAGATTGATTGGTCGCCGTGGGGATGGAAATCGCCCATGACGTCGCCGACGACTTTTGCCGATTTGCGCGGCATGGAATCCGGCGAGAGCCGCAAGCGCCGCATCGCGTAGAGCACGCGGCGATGCACGGGCTTCAAGCCGTCACGCACGTCCGGGAGTGCGCGGCTGGTGATGGTGGACAGCGCATAGGCAAGGTAGCGCTTGGCCAGCGCTTCGCCGATCGGCTCCTCAACAATGCGGCCGCCTTCCTCGGAGGGCGGTGATTTGATGTCGTCAGCCATTCTTGGCTCTTCTCCGAAACGACTCTCGGGCGCTTCTTCCCGCTTAAATCAGAGTCGGCCCGCAAATCCTAAACGCTCGATCAGGCGGCGGCGGGTCTCTGGCATTCCTTCGCCCTTCTGGTCAAACAGGCGACGCTCCAAAAAATAGCCCGCCAACGCGAACGCGTCGGCGATGTCGCCTTCAGCTAATTCCGCGTCCGCATCAAGCAGGAACGGCGGCAGGCGGAGCAAAACGTCCGCGTGCGGCGCGCCTGCTTCGAATGTGGCTGCCCTGCCTGTGCGTGGGCTAACCCAAGCCAGTCCCTCGGTTTCCCCCGTCACCGCACAGCGCGTGAGATCAAGCCCGTAGCCAAGCGCTGCGAGGAGGCCTAGCTCAAAGCGCGTGTAGAGCGCGGGCCAGATTTCGTTCTGGGGCATCGCTTCCAGCAGCACGATCAGCGCGTCATAAAGCTGGGGATAAGCCTGCCGCTCGGGCGCTGCGCCACGAATGAGGGACACCGCGGAGGACAGCCCGGCGAGCGCAATCGGATCATTGAGCAGTTTGGTTGCGTGCGGTTCGAGCATTTCGATCGGCTGAAAAAAACCCAACTGATCGGCAAGCCGCGCTTTCCAGCCGGCATGAACGATGTTGCCGGCCTGCACGATCGGCAGCGTCTTGCGCCCCGCATGCACCACGCCGCCAAAGCGCCCGTGCGCGCGCGAAAACACCTCGACGACAAGCTTGCCTTCGCCAAAGTGCCGCGCGCCCAGCACGACCGCGTCGTCAACCCATTCCATTTAAACTCACGCTTCGTAGTCCAACCCCAACCGCTGGTACAGCGCGCGCTCTTCGCTCCAGTTTTCGCGCACCTTTACGTGCAGGAACAAATGCACGCGGCGTTCGAACGCGGCTTCGAGTTCCTTACGCGCGAGTTCGCCGATGACCTTGACCGTCGCGCCTTTGGCGCCGATGGCGATTTTGCGCTGGCCTTCGCGGGCGACGAAGATCGTCTGATCGATTTTCACCGACCCGTCCTTGCGCTCCTCCCACGCCTCCGTCTCGACGATGAGATCGTAGGGCAACTCGTCATGCAGGCGCTGAAACGCCTTCTCGCGGGTGATCTCTGCGGCGAGCACACGCGCCGGCGCGTCCATGGTTTGATCTTCCGGGAAAAGCCACGGCCCTTCGGGAGCGCGCTCGGCCAAGGTGCGCTTTAGGTCAGCGATGCCATCATCCTTCAGCGCCGAAATCATGAACACGTCGGTGTAGAGCCCCTCCTCCACCAGCTTTGTCGTGATCTCCAGCAAAGCCGGGCGCGGCACGGCGTCCACCTTGTTGAGCGCGAGGATCGAGGGGCGTTCGGTTTGCTTTAGCTTGGCCGCGATGCGGTCGCTGTCTTCGCGCGAGAGCGCGTCCTTGCCGGTGCGGCCAGCGCTTTCGAGATACGCCGTCGCATCGACCACGTGGACGATCGCGTCAGCGCCTTCGAGCGCGCTCCATGCGGCGGCGACCATGGCGCGGTCCAAGCGCCGACGCGGCGCGAACACGCCAGGCGTATCGATCAGCACCATTTGCACATCGCCGAGCATGGCGACGCCGCGAACCAGCGCGCGCGTCGTTTGCACCTTGTTGGTGACGGCGGCGACCTTCTGGCCGACCAAGGCGTTGACAAGTGTGGACTTGCCCGCGTTCGGCGCGCCAAGCACCGCAACGACAGCGCAACGTTGCTCAGCCATCGCCACGTTCCTTCAAAAATGCGGCGGCCGCGGCGCGTTGCGCATCGCGTTTGGAACCGCCTTCGCCGCGCACCGGCGGAAAGCCATCAACGTGCGCTTCAACAATGAACACCGGCTCATGCTCGGGGCCCGTGCGTTCGCGCGTTTCATAGTGCAAAGCGCGCCGCTTCGCGGCGGCCCATTCCTGCAACGCTGTTTTGGCGTCGCGCGGCGCGCTAGCGAGAGCGTCGAACTCACCCGCCCAGAACTTGAACACAAACGCCTTCGACGCATCCATTCCCCCATCGAGGAAAAGTGCCGCCAGCACAGACTCACAGACATCGGCGAGTATGGCCTCCTTGCCTCGCCCACCTTGCTGTTCTTCGGATGCGGAAACGATCACAGCGGCGCCCAGATCTGCGCGGCGCGCTGCGCGCGCGCACGCGGAGCGGTTCACCAGCGCATTGAAGCGCGGGGCGAGCCCGTCCTCTTCCGCCTCGCGGTGATCCGCGAACAAACGCTCAGCTACGATCAGGCCCAGGACACGGTCGCCAAGAAACTCAAGACGATCGTACGAGCGGCCGCGCTTCTTGCCATCGATGGCGCTCGCATGCGTCATCGCTTCACGGAGCAGCGCGCGATCCTTGAAAGCGTAGCCGATCCGGTCTTCCAGCGCATCGAAGCGGGCGTCTGGCCCCTGCTTCGTCATTCAAACCTCAACGGACAGCCTTGAGGAAGCGTTCGCCGCGGAAGCCGCTGAACAACGTCCAGGGTTGCAGCAGCGACGTCGATCCGTCGAACGACACGACGATAAACTGCGCCGGTCCGACGAGATTGTCGTACGGCACGAAACCAACCACCGACGGCACACGACTGTCAGCGGAATTGTCGCGATTGTCGCCCATCATGAAGTAATGAGCATCTGGCACCACGAACACGCGCGTGTTGTCCAGTTCGCTCGTTGTGCGGTCAAACGTTACGTATGATGCGCCGTTCGGCAGCGTCTCGCGGAACGCGGGCACGCGCTCGATGAAACCGGACGCTTCCTCGAACTCCACCTCCCCGAGCGATTCACGCGTCACCGCTTCGCCATTGATATGGAGCAGGCCGTCAATCATCTGGATACGGTCACCGGGCAGGCCGATAACGCGCTTGATGAAGTCGCGTTCGGGCTCTGGCGGCGGGCGGAACACCACGACATCGCCGCGCTCAGGATGGCGACCAAACAACCGGCCCTGCGGCAACAACCCTTCCAGCGGTGCAAACGAAAAGCGGCCGTACCCGTACGACCATTTGGTCACGACGATGTAGTCGCCCACCTCCAGCGTCGGCTCCATGGAACCCGACGGAATGCGGAACGGCTGCACGATGGTGAATCGCAGCACCATGGCTAGCGCCAGCGCGTAAAGGATGATGCGGACGTTCTCCCAGAACCCGCTCATCAAGTCAGTTTGGCTGGAACTCGATGTCATGCTGCTCATGCGTTTCTCGCTCAGGGCGCCGAGTGCGGGCCCCTGGAGAAACCCTGCATGCGCGGCGCCGCAAATTCTTTGGCGCCCATGCGCCCGGTAGCGGAGCCTGTTCCGCCCTCACACCCTAACCGGGCTCGTTCGAACCTAACTCCGCCGAAATAATGACGAAGCTCTGGGCGAGCGGGTAGTCATCCGTCAAGCTGACATGCACCCTGGCGATGTATCCGGGCGGCGTTATCACCTGGAGCCGTAGGGCCGCGCCACCTGTTACGACCATGGTGGGCTGACCGCTGGGGAGATTGGCGACCCCCATGTCCCGCCAAAATACGCCTCTTTTCAACCCTGTACCGAGTGCCTTGGAGCACGCCTCCTTGGCGGCGAAGCGTTTGGCGTAGCTGGCGGCGCGCTGTTCCGGCCGGCGCTCGGCGCGCCTTTGCTCAGTCTCTGTGTAAATTCTTTGCACAAAGCGGTCGCCAAACCGCTCCAGCGACCTTTCGATACGGCGGATATCGATGATGTCCGAGCCAATCCCCAGGATCATGGGGCGGCCCTCGCCGCGTCCATGAGCCGGCGCATTTCGGTTACCGCCGGGCCGAGGCCGATGAAGATCGCCTCGCCGACAAGGAAGTGTCCAATATTGAGCTCGACCACTTCGGGAATGGCGGCGATCGGGGCGACGGTTTCGAAGTCGATCCCGTGGCCAGCGTGGACCTCAAGCCCGAGCGACGCCGCTTGCCGAGCGGCGGCCTGCAAGGCGCGCAAGACGTTACCCGCTTCCGCGTGCTTGCCCTCACGCACCGCGTCGCAATAGGCGCCGGTGTGCAGTTCGACCACTTGCGCGCCGGTGCGGCTCGCCGCTTCGATCTGCAATGGGTCAGCGCCGATGAAAAGCGACACGCGGCTGCCGGCGTCGCGCAGCTTTTCCACGAACGGCGCGATCCAATTGTGCCCGCCCGCGACATCGAGGCCGCCTTCAGTGGTGCGCTCTTCGCGCCGTTCGGGCACGAGGCAGACCGCCGGCGGGCGATGCTGGAGGGCGATCTCCAGCATCTCCGAGGTCACCGCCATCTCCAGATTGAGCGGCCGCGCGCGTGTTCTCAGCATCTCGGAAAGGCCGGCGATATCGTCATCCGAGATGTGGCGGCGATCCTCCCGCAGATGCGCCGTTACGCCGTCGGCGCCGGCTTCAAGCGCTACTATCGCTGCGCGGATGGGATCTGGATAAGCGCCGCCGCGTGCGTTTCTGATTGTCGCGACGTGATCGATGTTCACGCCGAGCCGCAGCTTGCTCATGCCGCGAGCCCTCTGCTGCCAGGTTTGACGGCGGGCAGCGCCGCGAGTTCCGGCGGCAAGGCGTCGGCGGGATAGGCCGGCGCTTGCACCGACGCGAGCGAGACGAGCCCCACGCCGATGTCCGCCTTGCCGCCCGAACGATCGATCAAGCAAGCAGCGCCGACCAGTTCGCCGGGATGACCGCGGATCGCATCGAGGCATTCGCGCGAAGACAAACCGGTGGTGACGACATCCTCCACCATCAGCACGCGCTCGCCGGGCTTGATCTCAAACCCGCGGCGTAAGGCGAACTGGCCCTGCTCGCGCTCGACGAACATAGCCCGCGCGCTGAGATGGCGCGCCGTTTCGTAACCCGGAATGATCGCGCCCACTGCCGGCGAAACGACCACGTCGATCTTGCCGAAGGCCGCGCGCGCTTTTTCCGCGAGCGCCCGGCAGAGCCGCTCGGTGCGCGCCGGGTCCATGAACACAGCATTCTTCTGGAAGAACACAGGGCTGTGGAGACCCGAGGAAAGGATGAAATGCCCCTCCAACAGTGCGCCGGCGGCGCGGAATTCATTGAGGACTTCGTCTTGAGTCATGCCGCGTTCCTAGCACTGCGGCCCAACAGATAAAACCTGTCGCGCGCGAACCTCGAACCACGTTTGGGAACAACCGCAGGCGCCCGGCCCTTTCCCCTGCATGACCCTCTTTGAACTGATCTTTGGTCGCCGCCCTAAGGCAATCCGCCCCCACGATCTCGCGACGATCGAAACACCGCCGGAGAACGCTGACTGGCGCGCCGTCAGGCCGCGCCGCCTTGGGCGGGTGTCGGCTGAGCTCGCGCGCGAGGACGGCGCCATGGAAACCGAGCACGGCACCCTCAGCTACAGCGCCGGCGAGCACTACATCGTCACCTCCAGGGACAACGCAAAGTCCGTGGTTCGAAAGGACATCTTCGAAAAGACCTATCGTAAACGTTTAACCGGTGGCTACGAGAAGCGGCCTGACGTTATCTATCGCTACTTCACACTCGATCGGCCGGCGATGATCAAGACACCGGAAGGCCCACAGCGCGCCGAGCCTGGGGACTGGATCATGCAAGGCGTGGTCGGCGAGATGTGGCCGGTATCAGCGCAAGAAGCAGAGCGCAAATACGCGCCCGCCTAACGCCTCTGCGCCGCCAGAGAAAATTCGACCGTCGCGTTCAACAATTCCGCCGCCGCTAGCATCACTGGTGCGGCGAGTGGATCGCGCGACAAGTCTGCCATCGGACCATGCCCAAAATAGAGACCGTCCGTCGCCAAGAATGTCAGCCGCGCATCACCGGCGCGAGGCGGAGCGAGGCGATCTCCGTGCCAGGGCCCGATGCGCGCCAGCAACGTCTTGGCTTTTTCGAATAAGGAAGAGGTACGGGCGCCTAATGGCGGCGCTTCGCCTTCGATGATCGACATTTTGCCAGTTTGATTGATGTAACGCACGCGCCCGTCAGCGTAGGCCGCGAGCGTGTCGAGCCCGCCCTCCAAGCCAACTTCTGCGACGATTCCAAGCAAGCGCTTCGGCCCAGTATCACACCCCTCCGCTCGCAACCGGTTGGCCGCCAGCAAGCGCAAGCGCGACTCGACCTTCAAATCATCGGCGATCGTGCGTAACGCCGCTTCATCAAATGTTGACGCGAAGATTGGCGCAAAACGTGTGCCCTCAGGCCCCTCCGACACAGCGCGGAATGCCTCCGCGTCGTCGCAAAACAAGATGTGATACATCTTGTTGATCGCATCATCCCGATACGGTTGGTGCGGCGGCGCGCTCAACCGCGCACCCGCTCGACGTCCTTGACTGCTTTCGACGTGCGCATGCCAGCGATCAAATTGGTGAGGTGACGGGCGTCGGCGACTTCAATGTCGAATTGCATGTCGAAGAAATCCGGCGTTCGGCGGAGCAGCTTCAAGTTGATGATGTCACCCTCGCTCTCGGCAATGATGCGACAAAGGTCGGCCAAGGCGCCGCGCGCGTTCTCAACGGTTGCCACGATGCGGCCAACGCTGAGCGTGCGGTCAAGCGCCGTCTGGGTCCAGTCAAGGTCGATCCAAGTCGTGTCGGCAGCTTCCTCAAGCGCTTCGAGCTGTTCGCAATCGATGGTGTGAATCACGAGGCCCTTGCCCGACGCCTGAACGCCGATGATCCTGTCCCCTGGAATAGGTGTGCAGCATTCGGCGAAATGCAGTCCTATCCCCGGGGTCAGCGAGCCGCCTTTGACGTAGAGCTTCGCCTTCTCGCGCTCCATCGGCCGGCGCGCTTCGTCCTTCCGTACACGCTCCTCAAGCCCAGGAAACGCCGCTACCGCAACGTTCGACGCCTTCAGGCTGCCCTCACCGACCGAAATGTAGAGTTCTTCTTCATTTTGCTTGCCGAGCCGCTGCGCTGCCTTGTGAAGCGACGTGTCCGAGAGGTCGTGCCCGTATCGATGCAGGGCATGGGTGACGAGATCACGGCCCAGTCGCGCAAACTCCTCTTGCCGCGCGTGCCGCTCCAGCCGCCGCTGCGCCGATTTTGCACGTCCGGTTTTGGTCAGCGCCGCCCAACCGGGCACCGGCGCGGCGCGGTCAGCGGTCATGATGTCCACGACGTCGCCATTGCGGAGCGCCGAACGCAATGGGCGTTCAGCGCCGTTGATCTTCGCACCGATGCAGCGGTCGCCGATGCCGGAGTGAACGGCGTATGCGAAATCGAGCGGCGTCGCGCCTTGAGGCAATGCGATGAGAAGACCCTTCGGCGTGAACGCGAAGACATGGTCTTGATACATTTCGAGCTTGGCGTGCTCAATGAACTCATCAAGGTCGCCACCATGCTCGGCAATCTCCAGCAACGAGCGCGTCGCCTCGCGCGCGTCGAGGCCAGCGGATGCGGCTTGCTCCTCGTCGAAGCCGTACGTCTCGTTTTTATAACGCCAGTGCGCGGCGACGCCGACTTCGGCCAATTGATCCATTTCCTCGGTACGGATCTGGATTTCGACGCGGACATTGCCTGGCCCAATCACCACCGTGTGGATCGAGCGATAGCCGTTCGGCTTGGGGTTTGAGATGTAGTCTTCCACCTGATCGGGCACGCAGCGCCACGTCTGGTGGACGACGCCGAGCGCGCGATAACAATCCTCCGACGAGGGCACAATGATGCGGAACGCGTACACATCCGCCAGATCGGAGAACTCGACGCTCTTGCGCTGTAGCTTGCGCCAGATCGAATAGGTTTGCTTCTCGCGCCCAAACACGCGGGCGTTCAAACCCGAAAACTCGAACACCTCGGTGATCGTCTGAATAACGATGGCGACGTTGGCGCCTTTTTCAACGCGCAATTGCTCAAGCCGCGCATTGATGGCGGCCTCCGCCTCCGGAAACGCTTCATGGAAGGCGAGGCTCTCCAGCTCGCGCGCCATCCGCTCCATGCCGATCCGGCGCGCGAGCGGCCCGTAAATTTCCAACGTCTCAAGCGCGATGCGGCGGCGCTTCTCAGGCTTTGGAATGTGCCTCAGCGTCCGCATATTGTGCAAACGGTCGGCGAGCTTCACCAACAGCACGCGCACGTCGCGCGACATCGCGAGGATGAACTTCTGCAGGTTTTGCGCCTGCTTGTTCTCTTCCGACTGCATCTCCAGCTGCGAAAGCTTGGTGACCCCTTCGACCAGATCGGCGATCTGCGCGCCGAACATTTTTGTGATCTCGTCCTTTGTCGCGTCGGTATCTTCAATCGTGTCGTGCAGAAGGCCCGCCACGATCGTCGCCTGGTCGAGCTTGTATTCGGTCAGCAGCCCGGCGACTTCGATGGGGTGCGCGAAATACGGGTCGCCGGAATGGCGCTTCTGGCTGCCATGCTTCGACGTCGCGTAGACGTAGGCGCGGTTGATCAAATTCTCGTCGACCTGGGGGTCGTACGAGCGAATGCGTTCAAGCAATTCGAACTGACGCAGAAAGCGCGTGCGTGGCGGCGCGTCGCCCGCACCGGCTGGCGTGGGCGATGGTCTGGCGGCGACTGCGTCACCGCCTGACATGGCGCTAGAACCGTTCGTCGCGCTGCGCTTCGGCTTCTTGCTGGAGCGCGCGGAGGACGTCTTCTTCGCTGGATTGGACCGGCGCCACCAGCGCCAGACGATCCTGCTCGTCCTCGGCCTGCGTGCTCGGCTGCACGTCCTGGTAGAGCATCACCAAGCCGTCCCGGAGGTCTTCCGGGGTAACCGCTCCGTCGGCGATCTCACGGAGAGCGACGACCGGGTCTTTATCGCGGTCGCGGTCGATGAGCGGCTCAGCGCCGGAAGAAATGTTACGCGCCCGGTGGGCGGCCAGAAGCACCAGCGAAAACCGGTTCGGGACTTTTTCTACGCAATCTTCGACGGTTACGCGGGCCAAGGCGTTCTTCCTCTAAGCTCAAATGCCGGAGTGAACTGATAAAGTAATGGGCTGCGACGATTTCCGCAATGCAAACCGGCGCCGCAGGCGCGAAAGGCTCAGCCGGCGCCCGGCAAGGGCCCCAAGAGGCGCGCGCCTTGGTTCTCGCCCAACAGGCGAAGCATCTCCGCTGGCGTGGCCTGCAAGATGGGGTGGAGCCAGTCCGGCGCTACCTCACCCAGTGGCCCGAGCACGAATGCGCGCTCTTGGAGGCGCGGGTGCGGCAGGACAACGGGCCCGGCTCCGGCGCCCCCAAAAACGCCCGCGAACCCATCGACCGACAAAAGGTCCAAATCGAGCGTCCGCGGCCCCCATCGCTCCCTTCGCTCCCGTCCGAATGCGATCTCGATCTCGCGCAGCAGCGCGTAGAGCGCTTGCGGGGCGCGGTCGCCAGGGTCTACCTCCACCACCGCGTTGAAGAAGGCGTGTTGGCCAGCTTCGCGCAAGCTGGGAGGCCAGGGTTCGGTCTCCCAAACTCCGGAGTGGCGGCGTGACGGCAAACCCGCTTGCTTCAGGGCCTCGATCGCTTGCACGAGCAAAGCGGGCCCGGACACACCTCGGTGCGGCAGATTTGTGCCCAGAGCGATCAGAGCGGAGCCAGTCATTGGCGCAGACTACCACCCTCCTCGAAGGTCAGCGATGAAAGGCATTTCGCCGGAAGCACCACGCGGCTGTCCACTGTGTCCTCGCTTGGTCGAGTATCGGAAGGACAATGCTCGGGCAGAGCCAACCTGGTTCAACGATCCGGCGCCGTCGTTTGGCGATCCCAATGCGCGCCTGCTTGTTGTGGGGTTGGCGCCCGGACGACGCGGCGCCAACCGCACCGGGCGCCCGTTCACCGGCGATTACGCGGGCGAGTTGCTCTATAGCACGCTCGGCAAATTCGGGTTTGCGAAGGGCGTATACCGCGCCGATCCCGAAGACGGCGTCACGCTGAAAGGTGCGATGATCACCAACGCTGTCCGGTGCGCACCTCCCGAAAATAAGCCGACACCCGAAGAAATTCGCACCTGCCGCCCCTTCTTGAATGCGCGGCTGGGCGCTTTACCGAAACTCAAAGTGATTTTCGCGCTCGGGTCGATCGCGCACGAAAGCGTGTTGCGGATCCACGGCCTGAAGCCAACCTACTCGAAATTTGCGCATGCAGCCGAGGCGGCTTTACCGAACGGACGCATCTTAGTGTCGAGCTATCATTGCTCGCGCTACAACACCCAGACGCGGCGCCTCACAACGGAAATGTTCGAGTCCGCATTTGCGCGCGCCGCCGAACTCGCAGGCGCCTAGCTTGCCGCGAGCAAATTGAGCGCGTCTCGCCCGGTTTGATCGCCCGCCAATCGAAGCGCGGCCGCGGTCAGCGCGTCACGCGGCGCGGGCTTTTGGAAAAACGCCGCCGCGCCGGCGAGGTTGGCGCGTCGGCGCGCGTCGTCGACGCTGTGCACTATCACCGGCGGACCGTTCAGCATGCGGATTTCCGCCAGCACGTCCCAACCCGACATATCCGGCAAGTGGATGTCCAAAATCACAAGCGATGGGCGCATCGTCCGCAACGCCGCCAGCCCACTGACGCCATCATGAGCCGCGCGCGCCTCCATGCCGACGGCTTCCAACGCCCGCATCACAAGGCTTGCCGCGTCGCGGTCGTCATCGATCACCAACACGCTCGTGCGCTGTACGCGGGCGGACGGAGCGGGCAGGTCGATCGTAAAGGTTGAGCCCTTCCCCACCGCGCTTTCGACGCCGATCTGCCCACCCATGAGCGTCACAAGCCGCTGGCTGATCGCCAAACCCAGGCCGGTGCCGCCAAACTTGCGCGCCACGCTCGCGTCGGCCTGCGCGTAAGCGCCAAACACCTTGCCAATCTGCGAGGGCGTCATGCCGCAGCCTGTGTCGGTGACGGATATCGTCACACGTCCGGCAGCCGTTTGGCTGGCTCGCACAACAATCGAGCCGGCGTCCGTGAACTTCACGGCATTCGAAATCAGGTTCAGCAGGCATTGCTTCAAACGAAACATGTCCGCGCGCACGAGCAAATCCGCGTCGGCTTGCACGCACAGATCAAGCCCCTTGCTCGCACTCAACGCGCGCATCGTATCGGACACTTCAGCGAGCAAGTCCTGCACCGGCGCGTCTTCGATCTCCAGTTCCATACGTCCGGCTTCGATCTTCGACAGGTCGAGCACTTCGTTCAGCAATGTCAGCAGGTGCTTGGCCGAAGCAAGAATGCGCCCCGCGTCGGCCACGGTGTCCGTTTCCTGCGATTCCTCTATCAGCATTTCCGAATAGCCGATGATGGCGTTCAGCGGCGTGCGCAGTTCGTGGCTCATATTCGCAAGGAATTGGGTTTTGGCGCTGTCGGCGCGTTCGGCGCGCTCGGCTCGACGGCGCATACTGATGTCACGCACGGCTGTGACGTATGTTCCATCCGCGGCATTGAACACGCGACGGTGTATTTCGACTTCCACTAATCCACGCGCGGTCACCATCGTCGCTTCGACGGGATACGGCCGCTCACCGCGCGCTGCCGCAGCCAACGCCGGCAAGGAATCCGGCGCGATGAAATCGCGAAGGTGGCGGCCGATCAATTCTTCCACCGGTGCGCCGACCATCTCGGCCATCATCGTGTTCATGTCGCCGATGCGTTCGCCATCGTGGATGACGAGCCCCTCGAGCGCGGCATTCGCAAGGCGCGACAAGCGCGAAGCACTCGCCATCTTGGCTGCGGCAATGCGGCGGTCCGCGAAGGAGAAGGCCGCCGCCGCCACCAGCAACGCGGCAGCGCCAATAACCACCATCAACGCTAGCCCATTGTGGTCCAGAGTGTTCGTGGGCGCCGGCACGAAGAGTTCTGGCGTGAGCGTAAGCGCGCCGACGCCCGTGAAATGCATGGCCAGCACGCCGAGGATGAACAGCCCACCCGCCCCGGCTCGGCCGCTAATGCCGGTCGAGTGCGACAGGGCAATGAATCCCACGATCGAGAAGGCAGCGGCGAAGCACGTGGCGGCGACGATGAGGTCGACGGCCCACGTCGACGTCGCCGCCGCCTCAATACCCATCATCCCGACGTGATGCAGGCCTGAGAGGGTCGTACCCATGACAACGCCGGCGACGGCAACCGCCGGGCCGATGCGCCAGCGCGCATAAATCGCGAATGCCGCCCACGCGCCGCCGACACCAATGACGGCGGATACGAGCGTGACCGAAAGGTCAAAAGAGATCGCCAACCCCGGCTCGAAGGCCAACATGCCGACGAAATGCGTGGCCCACGTGCCCCCGCCAGCCGCCAACGCGGCGAGGAAGAACCAACCTTGCCGGTAGCGCCGCTCGGCGCCGCACGCACGGTCCATGACCAAGAGCGCGCCCGCCCAGCAGAGCACGCAAATGATTGCGGCGACGCCAACGAGCCAAAGATTGTGCTGCTCGAAAACGCAGCTGAGAACGCGAACCATACCCCTGCCTCGGATTTCTTCCGATGTCCGAAGCGAGCATTACGGCGGCGTGATTAATTTCGCTTAGCTTCAACTGCAATTAATGCATGTTTACGCATGTCTGCGCGGTTCGATCAGATCCCAGCGATTGCCGTAGAGGTCGAAAAACACGACGACGCGGCCGTAGACTTCATCGCGCGGCTGATCGACGAACCGCACCTGCGCGGCCTGCATGCGCGCATAGTCTTCGGCGAAAGTGTCGGTGTGCAGGAAAAATCCGACGCGTCCGCCGGTTTGATCGCCGACGCGGGTCGCTTGCATTTCGTTCCCGGCCTTCGCGAGCAAAAGCCCAGCGCCCTCGTCCGGCCCGACGACCACCCAACGTTTTCCCGCGCCCATATCCGTGTCTTCGCGAAGGCGCAGCCCCACGACATCGGTGAAAAATGCAATGGCTTCGTCGTAGTCGCGAACGACCAATGTCGTCAGCACCAGCTGCTTCATCACTTCTTCACCACGTCAAGCTCCGCCTCGGCGGCTGGCGTTGTTGGCGACACACCATACGCCGCATATGTGTCAGCGATCGCCGGGTCCAACGTGAGGGCCGCATCCAGGTCAGCTTGGCCCTCGCCTACGCGCCCGAGCCGCAGGCGCGCTATGCCTCGACCGTATAGAAAGTGAGCTTCCTGCGCGTTCAACCGAACCGCGGCTTCATAGTCGCTCAGCGCGGCGCCCGGTTCGCCGAGCTTCAGGTACACGAGACCTCGGCTATCCAACGTCTGCGCTTCTGCCGGCTGCATTTGGAGGGCTCGGTTGCAATCGCTGAGCGCTGCGCCGAGGTCGACGCCTTCGACGGCGCGTATCCAACAGCGATTGTTCCAATTCGCGGCGTTCGCGGGATCCGCTTCGATCAGCGAATCCGCGCGAATAAGCAAGGTAGCGAAATCGTCGATCCGCTGCGTCAGGGCGAGGCCACGTCTCTGCGCCGCCTCGCTCAGCGCCGGATCGAGCGCCAATGCGCGATCGTAGTCGGCAAGCGCGCTCTCGAACGCGCCGCGGCTATGGTGGACCAGACCGCGGTCGAAATAGGCCGATGCGAGATTGGGATCGAGGCGGAGAGCGCGGCCAAAATCGGCAATCGCACGCGCTTGTTCGCCAAGGTTGAACCGCGCTTCGCCGCGATTGGCGTAAGCCAGCGCTCGTTGCGACGCTGACGCCGCCTCCGCGCGGACAACGGCTGTGCAGACAGCGACGCGCGTCGCAAAATCTGGCTCACGCTCGCAAGCAGCGATTTGCGCATCGACGGAAACCGCGCCTCCGCCACAAGCGGCCGCACTCAGAACAAGCAGAACGGCGAGGAGCCGCCTCATCCGCGATCCTTCATTAAGCGTGCTTGCTGGCGCTTCCAGTCACGATCTTTCGTGGCCTCGCGTTTGTCATGCGCCTTTTTGCCCTTGCCGAGCGCAACCTCGATCTTGGCGATGCCGCGATCGTTAAAATAGAGCCGCAGCGGCGCGAGCGTGCGGCCCTCGCGCTCCACCGCCGCAGCCAGCTTCCGCAACTCGCGCGCACGAACCAACAGCTTTCGCGGGCGGCGCGGCTCGTGGTTGAACTGACCGGCCGGTGGGTATTCTGGAATGGTCGCGTTGATGAGCCACAATTCGCCGCGTTCGGTCGACGCGTAGCTTTCCGCAATGTTTGCGCGGCCCGAACGCAAAGACTTCACCTCAGTGCCGACAAGCTGGATGCCAGCCTCGATCGTGTCCTCGATCATGTAATCGAAGCGTGCGCGTCGGTTCTCGGCAACGAGCTTGCGTGTCGGCTCTGGCTTTTTCGCCATCAGATCAGGCCCGCTTCGGTCATCGCCGCGCGCACCTGCGCCTTGGCGGCTTCGTTGAGCGTCAGGATCGGCAATCGCACCTCATCCGTGCACAAACCCAGCAGCGACGCGGCGTACTTCACTGGCCCCGGCGATGGCTCCAGGAACAACGCTTTATGGAGCGACGCCAGCTTGGCGTCGAGCGCGCGCGCTTTCGCGTAATCGTTTTGCATGGTCGCGGTCTGGACCTCCGCACACAGCTTCGCAGCGACGTTCGCCGTCACGGAGATGCACCCGACCCCGCCATGAGCGTTGAAACCCAGCGCGCTGCCATCGTCGCCGGAGAGTTGAACGAACTTCACCCCGCAGGCGGCCTGCTGACGCGCGACGCGCGAAAGATCGCCGGTCGCATCCTTTAGGCCGATGACGTTCCTGAGTTTTGCGATCTTGCCCATGGTCTCGACGCCAATGTCGACGATCGACCGGCCAGGGATGTTGTAAATGACGACAGGAATGTCGACTGCATCGCTGATCGCCTTGAAGTGCGCGTAGAGCCCGTCTTGGCTGGGCTTGTTGTAGTACGGCGATACCACGAGCACAGCGTCGGCCTTCGCGGCCTTCGCATCTTTCGCGAGTTCAATCGCGTGCGCGGTTGAGTTGGAACCGGCGCCGGCGATTACGGGGGCGCGCCCCGCAGCGGCCTCAACGCAAAGCTCCACAACGCGCTTGTGTTCCGCGTGGGTCAAAGTCGCGCTTTCACCCGTCGTCCCGCAAGGAACGAGCCCTTGCGAGCCCTCTGAAATCTGACGCTCAACCAGCGCCTGAAATGCGCGTTCATCCACGGTTCCATTGCGGAATGGCGTAATGAGCGCCGGAATTGAGCCCTGAATCATGGAAAGATGTGTCTCGTCAGCATCATGCGTGGTCGCGCCAACCGCATACCGCAGGCGCTAGGGGTTGGCTTTGGCGCGATTCCTGCCACATGCTTGGCGTAGGTTAAATAGCGCACGACCAGCGGGGCCATTGCGGCGCCGTTATGAGCGCGTTTTCTCGGTGCGCGGGCGGGGTCCCGAGCGGAGCAGCGGATGCATCGTCCCAGGCTGATACGGATAGGCGTGGTTTCCATCGCTGCGAGCTTGGCGCTGGTGGCGTCCAGCGCGGGCCAGCAGAATGCCGCCACGCCGGGCCCGGCAGTCGCGTCCGCGACTGCGTATACCCCGCCCCCTCCCCCGCCTTCCGGCGCCGAGCGGCAACGTTTGGTTCAAGGCATGGCGCTGGCGGATGCAAACGACTGGGCCGGCGTCGCCCAGCTGCGCGACGGCGCAAGCGACCCGTTGATCCGGCGCATGCTGCAATGGCGTTGGGCGACGAGCACGGCCGCACCGCTTTCGTTTGACGATCTCTCGCGCGCGCTGAGCGATCTCCAAGGCTGGCCAGGCCGCACCATCATGCGCACGCGCGCTGAACAGGCCGTGCTCGATAGCCGGCTTTCCGCATCAGAGCGCGCCGCATTTCTGCGCCAGGAAGGCGGCCCGATCAGTGGCGACGGGCGTATCGCTTTGGCGCTCGCTTTGCGCGAGATGGGCCAGCGCCAAGAGGCCAACGAGATTGCGCGCGCGGCATGGCGCGAGGACACGCTGTCCGATTCAGCGGCAGCGCGCGCACGCGCGACGTTCGATTTCTCGGCCGAGGACAACGCCGCACGTGTGGACATCCTGCTGTGGCGCAGCCAGCGCACGGAGGCGCGCGCCCTGTTGCCCAGCGTTTCGCCGGCTGATCGCCTCCTCGCCAATGCGCGTATTGCGCTGCAAACGCGCCAGCGCCGTGGTCTGCAAGCGGCGGTCGACGCCGTACCTGCCTCACGTCGCGATCATCCGGGTTTGCTGTACGACCGCGCCCAATACATCCGGCGCACCGGCCGCCCGGAAGATGCCATGCCTGTGGCCGCGCGGATCGACGCGCGCGAAGCACCGCTTGCGGCGCGTGACGAGATTTTTGATGAACGCCGCTTGTACGTCCCGCGCGCGCTCCGCGCTGGAAACACGCGCTTGGCCTACAATCTTGTCAGCAATCACGGCCTCACCTCCGGTGAAGAGTTCGCTGATGCCGAATGGTTGTCTGGGTGGCTGCAATTGCGCTTCCTCGACGCACCCGCGCGCGCCGAAGAACATTTCAGGCATTTGAGCGACAACGTCTCCGCGCCCGTCTCCAGCTCGCGCGCATTTTACTGGCGCGCCGAAGCCACACGCGCACTGGGACGAGAAAACGAGGCGAACGAATTGCTCGCGAACGCCGCTCGCTATCCGTTCACCTATTACGGCCAACTCGCCGCGCAACGACGCGCCGGGAACGGCCAAGCCATGCTCGACCTGCCCGACACTGGCGCCGTCGACGAGGGAACGCGCGCACGCTTTGAGTCGCGCGAACTCGTCCGCGCGCTGCGCATGATGGCCGAGGTCGGCGACCGTGCAGATTTTGAAAGCATCGCCTATTATCTGGACGACACGCTGGAGGACCCTCGCGAGGTGGAATTGCTGGCGCAGCTCGCGCGCGAGCAGGCTTACACACGCACCGCGCTGCGTAACGCCAAGGCTGGCCTCTTCCGCAACGTCGTCGCCGTCAACGCCGCCTACCCGATGCTGCCATTGCCCTCGCAAGTCGAAACGCGCGGCCGTCCAGAGCCGGCGCTCGTCTACGCCATTATCCGCCAGGAGAGTGAGTTCGAGGTCAGCGCGATCTCGAGCGCCAACGCGCGCGGCTTGATGCAGCTCATTCCGTCAACCGCACAAGCACAAGCGCGCCGCGAAGGCATACCGTATGAGCGCGCCGCGCTCACGACGGACGGCGCTTACAACATCACGCTGGGCGCGTCGCATCTGGGGGATTTGGTCGACAATTTCGGCGGCTCCTACGTGCTCGCGATCGCAAGCTACAACGCCGGCTCACATCGGGCCCGAGAGTGGATTGCTGATTGGGGCGACCCACGTTCATCATCCGTAGACGTTGTGGATTGGGTGGAGCTCATCCCGTTTGCCGAAACGCGCAATTACGTGCAGCGGGTGACTGAGAATTTGCAGGTCTATCGCCACCGCATCGAGGGGCGGCCGGTGCCCATCCGCCTGCGCCAAGACCTGGAGCGCGGCCGCTAAGCAAACGTGAGCGCGCGCTGAAACGTCTCTGCGTCCACATTGCCGCCACTGGCGACCAACGCCACGGTCTTGCCACGCAACTCGACTTTGCTCTCAAGTGCTGCCGCTAGCGATGCCGCGCCCGAAGGTTCGAGAACGATCTTCAAATGGCGGAACGCGAACGCCATGGCTTTCAGCACTTGCTCATCGGACACAGCCACCACGCCGGCGAACCGTTCACGCGCGATCGGAAACGTAAGATCGCCCATCTGTTCGGTGAGCAGGCCATCACATATCGAACGGATGCCAGGCGCGTTGCGCTTGATCGAACCGGACGCCAGACTTTCCGCGATGTCCGCATGCCCATCGGGCTCAACAGCGTAGACGGCGGCATTCGGCAGACCAAGCGCAACGCCGGTGGACAGCCCGCCGCCGCTCGCGGGCACGATGGCGATATCGGGGGCGATCTCCTCACCGATCTCCAGCCCCGCAGTGCCTTGCCCGGCGATCACGTTCGGATCATCGAAGGGTTTCACCAGCGATAGGCCACGCTCTTCCGCGAGTTTCGCTCCGATCGCCTCACGGCTTTCGCGCACGCGGTCATAAGTGATCAGCTCGGCGCCGTTCGCGCGCGTCGTCTCTAGTTTGATGCGCGGTGCGTCAGACGGCATCACGATCACCGCCGGAATGCCGAAAATGCGCGCTGCGGTCGAAACCGCGATGGCGTGATTGCCAGAGGAAAACGCTACCACGCCACTTGCGCGCACCTCAGGCGAAAGCGCGGTAATCGCGCTCGCGGCGCCACGAAACTTGAACGCGCCGCCACGCTGCAAGCACTCGGCCTTCACAAACACCCGCGCGCCGACGGCCTCGTCCAGAGCGTCGCTGCGCAAGAGCGGCGTGCGCACGGCATACGGAGCAATGCGTTTCGCGGCGGCGCGGAGATCTTCAATCGTTGGGCTCATCGTTTACGTTCCCTTGGGCTTTGCGCGACGCGTCGGCGGCGCGCTCAGCGGATCTTCCGGCCACGGATGCTTCGGGTAGCGCCCACGCATCTCGCTACGCACCGCCGCATACGACCCGCGCCAGAACCCGGGCAAGTCTTTTGTCGTTTGCACCGGACGGTGCGCGGGCGATAGCAGGCGCAACGTCAGCGGCACGCGCCCGCCAACGATGCTCGGGTGCCGGTCGAGGCCAAACAGCTCCTGCAAACGCACGTCGAGCGCTGGGCCGCCCTCTGCTTCATAGTCTATACGGAGCGATGAACCTGCCGGCGTTTCAAAGTGCGGCGGCGCCGCCACATCGAGTTTACGGCGCAACTCATATGGCAGCGCGCTCAGCAAAGCACACGCGACATCGACGTCTTTCAAGCGCCGTACCCCGTCCAGCGCGGGCGCCAGCCAATCGGCCAATGAGGCAAGAAGCGCCTCCTCGCCCAAATCAGGCCAGGCATCACCTTCGATCGCGCGCATCAACGCCACCCTTCCCCGTACTTGCGCGGCCGCGTCGCTCCACTCAAGCAACGCCAAGCCTTCATCGCGCACCGCCTCCATCAGAGCGTCGCGCAGATCCTCCGCGCTCAGCTTCTCCAACGGCGCCTCGCTCAGAACAATGCGCCCGAACCGCCGGGTACGCCGCCCGCGCAACGCGCCAGTGGCGGCGTCGATGCTGACAGCCGCGTGCATTTCGATCTCGCGCGCGAACATCGCCTCGATGTCGCTCGCGTTTATCGGCGCGGCGAGCAGGACCTGCGCGCGCCCCGCCGCCCCAGCCACGTCGGCGATCACAAGGTAGGGCGATTGCGATAACGGTTCGGCGGCGTCTAACGATGCGGCACGGCCATTGGCCATCAGGAACGCGTCCCCACGCCGTTTGGCGACGCGGTCGGGAAACGCGCGCGCGAGAACCACACCGGTGTTGGTTTCATCGACCGCACCGCTTGCCCCGGCTTGACGAGCGATCCGGTCCGCCAACCGTCGCGCCGCTTCGGCGCGCTGCCCGCGCTCGTGCGTGAAGCGATGCAAGCGGTCACGCAAATCGGCGCCACGACCGCCAAGGCCCTGTTCGGTCAATACGACAGCGACGCGTGCGGCCAGCGCTTTGTCCTCACCCGCCGCCAGCACCATGTGCGCCAAGCGTGGCGGCAACGACATGCGGGCAAGCGCGCGGCCGTGCGCAGTCAACGCGCCCCCGTCCAATGCGCCAATGCGCGTGAGCAACGCCTGCGCTTCCGCCCATGCGGGTTTGGGCGGCGGATCCAACCAACCGAGCGTGTAAGGGTCGCGCACGCCCCACGAGGCCAAATCAAGCGCCAAACTGGAAAGATCGGCGTCCATGATCTCTGGACGCTCGAAGTCCGGCAGCGCGCGCGTTTCGCCTTCGCTCCATAGCCGCCAGCAAACACCAGGCTCAAGCCGCCCCGCGCGCCCCGCACGCTGTGTGATCGCCGCTTTACTGGCGCGCGCGGTTTCCAGCCGAGTGAGACCAATTGCCGGCTCGTAGCGCGGCCGCCGCGCCAAACCGCTATCGACCACAATGCGTACGCCATCGATGGTGAGGCTGGTTTCCGCGATCGAGGTCGCGAGCACAACCTTGCGCCGACCTGGTGGCGAGGGCGCGATTGCGGCGTCCTGCTCCCCCGGACCCATCGCGCCATAGAGCGGGCGCACATCGACACTGGCGTCAGTCAAACTCGACCGAAGCACCTCTGCGGTTCGTTCAATTTCACGGGCGCCCGGGAGAAACACCAAGGCGCTGCCGCCGTCGGCCCGGAGCGCCGCGCGCACGGCAGCGGCGACTTCGTCTTCCAAACGCGCCCGCGGATCACGCGGCCGATAATTCATCGCAACCGGGAACATGCGGCCCTCGCTGACGATCACGCGCGCATCGCCCAGGAGCGAAGCCACACGCGCCGCGTCCAACGTCGCTGACATCACCAGAATCCGCAGGTCCGGCCGCAGGCCGCTTTGGGCATCGCGCGCAAGCGCCAATCCGAGATCGCCTTCCAACGATCGCTCGTGGAATTCGTCGAATACTACAGCTGCGACGCCCGCCAGTTCCGGATCGTCTAGGATCATGCGCGTGAACACGCCCTCGGTGACAACCTCCACCCGCGTGCGCGCGCTCACTTTCGAATCCAGACGCACGCGATAGCCGATCGTCTCGCCCACGCGCTCACCCATTTCGAACGCCATGCGCGCGGCGGCGGCCCGCGCTGCAATACGGCGCGGCGAGAGCAGAATGATCTTGCCTGCCCGCACCCAACTCGACGCAAGCAAGGCAGGCGGCACGCGCGTCGTTTTGCCCGCGCCCGGCGGGGCCACGAGCACGGCCTCGGCCCGCGCCTCCAGCGCGGCCAACAATTCAGGCAGAACCTCCTCGACCGGCAACATCAGCTAAGCGATTGGCCTCGTTTGGAATTGTTGTCCACGCCGTCGCCGCATTGGCGGGCGATTGTCGGCCCTGTATAGCCGTACCGGGCATAAGGATGGAGTGCTGGCCATGCGCTATTGGCGCGAGCTGATCGCGGTTGTCTTGGTGGGAACGATCGCAGCGTGCTCGTCCGGCCGTACCGCCGACACGCGCCGGGGCGCTGTGGAGGCCGCCCAAACGCCTTTCCGAGATCTAGGCCTCGTTCGTCAAGACATCCCGCTGATGCTGCGCAATCTACAATATCCCTATGCGACGGCCACACTCGCGCCGGGGTGCTCGGCGCTTGCGACTGAGATTGGGCAACTCGACGCCATCCTTGGTCCGGAGAGCTTCCAACCCGGTCCGTCGCGCAACATCTGGGATCGCAGCGGCGATTTCGCCGAGGAACAAACCATTGACGCGATCCAAGGCACCGCACAGGACCTGATCCCGTTCCGCTCGTGGGTGCGTCGCCTTTCCGGGGCAAGCCGGGCGGAGCGCGATGCACTGCGTGCGTTCGCCAATGGCCAACAGCGCCGCACTTTTCTGCGCGGCTATGGCGCAGCGTTGGGTTGCCCGAACGCCGTTCCGCTGCCGCCGCCCTCGGCGCAATCGCGCTCTCGCGGTTAGCTGAGCTGACGCGCCAGCGCTTGGCCGATCCGCTCCGGCAGTTCCGGCACGTTGCCCGTCACGATCACGGCCCATTCGCCGTCGGACACCAAGATGTTGCTCGCCCCACCGCCACCGCCGGCAATTCCGAGCGATGTCGTGTTGCGTCCGGCGCTGGCGGTCCCGCCAAGGACCCACGCGGTCAGCTCTGCATTCAGCAATCGCCCGTCGCGCAAGGCGTTGTCGAAGGCGAGCAAGTCTCCAACCGTGGAGTAGACGCCGCCAGCGCCGCTGCCGGTAACTCCATGATGATCGAGCGTGTTCTCATACGGGCTGCCAGGGCCCGCCGTGCGCATGTATGGCCGTGCTGTGTTCGACGGCAAATTGGTTGAGTTGAAGTATCCTGTTCGAGTCATTCCTGCGGGCGCGAACACCACGCGTTGAATGTAGTCTTCGTAGCGCATACCCGACAGGCGCTCGATGATCTCGCCCATCACGATGTAACAGCCATTGCAATACTCATTGCGCGCGCCGGGCGCGAAGCGCTGCGGCAAGCCGGAAACGTATTCGTAGTAGGCATGGTTCGAATTGAAGCGCGCCTTTGGCAGAGCATCGAACTGGGCGCCAAAGAAATCGGATATCCCGCCACGCATGTTCACAAGCTGCTCGATCGTAGCGGCATGCGCTTCGGAGTTCGGGTAATCAGGCAGAAGTTCACCGATCGTCGATGTACGCGACAAGCGGCCTTCCTGGATCAGCCGCGCAATTGCGGTCTGCGTGAACTTCTTGCCTATCGACGCGACATTGTAGGCAGTCGCCGCGTTCGCGGCTTGGTTCTGCTCTCGGTTTGCCAATCCATAGGCGCGCGTGACAAACGGAGCGCCGTTGCGCGCGACCATCACAACACCGGCAAAATCCTCCTGCCGCGCAAACGGTGCGAGCCAGCTCTCCAACGCTGCGCCCATCACGTCGGCGGACATGCTCGCATCAATCGGCGGCGGCGGCACGTTTGGCCCGCGCGCGCCTGGCCCTCCATGAATCGCTCCGCCGCCAGCCTCCGCTTGCATGTCAACGCGCGCAATGCGGCGTTCCGCCGTGTCGTCAAAGGTGAACACGAGCGCACCCGACATCGCGCCGCTGTCACCAACGACATTGGCGGTGAGCACGCCGTTGCCCTCACTGACTTGCGTAACGCGCATCGCACCGAAATCGCTTGCGACCATTCGCACGAAGTTTGCCCTCTCCTCCGGCGTCCTGCGCGCGAACAAAGCCTCAGCGTAGTGCTCGCGAGACACGCGCTCGTATTGCGCCGCATCGCCACTCGCCAAAGCCGCCACGATCGCGCGCACGCGGACCTCGCGAACATCGGCCGCCTCCTGGGTGGATGCAGGCGCAGCGTGCTCGCCTGGCGTGGCGCACGCCACAAGCGCGGCGCCAAGTGCGATGACACTGAGTACGTTTTTCATTTCAGTGCCCGCCCGCCTCAACGCGGATTGCTTCGATTTTCTGTTGAGGGGTTCCGTCGAAGGTGAACGTGAAGACGCCGCTTGTCCCGCTCGCGCCGGTCACCTCTACACGCATGTTCTCGCCCTCGTTGGTTGCGTTCCTCAGTTGTAAGGCGCCGAAGTCACCATAAATGCGCTGAAAGAACTCCGCCCGTTGCGCAGCGTCGCGGCGCGCCAACAAGGCGGGCGAATAATTGGCTTGAGCTGCGGCTTCGAACGCGACCGCATCGCCGCCCGATAGCGCCGCAAAAAACGCGTGGACGCGCCCCTGGGCGATCGACGCGTGGCCGGCTTCTTGCGCCATCGCCACAGGCGGTGGAGCGATAAACGCGCAATAAAGTCCTACCGTGAATGCGAACGCCAGCTTATTCATCATCTGATCCTCCAATGGATCGAGCGGTATCCAGCGCGCGTTGCTGCAATGTTGCGGGCGTTGACACATTCTGGAAATGAAACTCAGCACAGCCGACCAATTGACGTTTCCGGGCGACGAGCGCGCATCGAGCCTGGTTCACGACGGAGTCTTGTCATGATCCGCCTGCTTTTCCCTTTGGCCTTGACGCTTCTTCCGATCTCCGTTGCTTCCGCTCAGCCCTCGCCGGCGCCTGTCGTCATCGGCGAGACCTTTGAGTTTTCATCGACGGTCATGGGAGAGGCGCGCGAGATCAATGTGTGGGTTCCGCCGAGCTATGCCGAGGGCGATCGGCGCTATCCGGTACTCTATCTGATCGACGGCGCGCGCGATCAGGACTTCCACCACATTAGCGGCCTTGCGCAGTTGGCCACGATCAACGGCGCGTACCGAGAGATGATCGTCGTGGGCATCGGCACGAAGGTGCGCACCAGCGAACTCACGCCGACGCCAACCGATCCGCGGTTCGTACGAGGCTTTCCAACGTCGGGCCAAGCCGAGCGTTTTCGCAATTACATCGCCGATGAAGTGATCCCCTTTATCGAAGCGCGCTATCGCACCGACGATCAGCGCGTGTTGATCGGTGAATCGCTCGCGGGGCTGTTTGTCGTCGACACCTACCTCAAGGCGCCGAACCTGTTTGACGATTACGTCGCCGCCAGCCCCAGCGTGTGGTGGGATGGAGAGCGCCTCGCGGCCGCTGCGCCCCGTTTGCTTGCGCGCCACGATGCAACGCCGCATCGGCTCTACCTCACCATGGGTGACGAAGGCGGCACGATGCAGAGTGCGATGGACACGCTGCTGCTGGCGTTGCGCGAACATGCCCCGGCGGGCCTTGCGCTCACGTGGGTTGATCGCCGCACGAGCGAGACGCACGCGACGATCTACCACGGCGCTGCCTATGACGCGCTGGAACGCTATTTTGCGTACGCGGAGCCGTATGAACCGGGGCCGTATCCCTGGTGGCTGACGCCGAACGGGCAACCGCCGGCGAACTAGGCGTCGCGCCGCGCCATGCCGGCTTTAAAGTTCGCGACGAAATCCGCGTAACGGTCTTCCGCGATCGCCGTGCGGATGCGCGCCATCAAGCCTTGGTAGTACGCAACGTTGTACCAGGAGAGCAGCACTTGGCCGAGCAGTTCGCCGGCTTTGAACAGATGGTGCAGGTACGCCTTCGAATAGTCGCGGCTCGCCGGGCAATCGAGCGACGCGTCGAGCGGCGTTAAATCCTCCGCGAAGCGCGCATTGGTGATGGTGATTGGCCCCGCATCGCCCCAGGCTTGGCCGTGACGCCCTGAGCGCGTCGGCAGCACGCAATCGAACATGTCGATCCCGCGCGCCACAGCCTCCACGATATCGATCGGCTTGCCGACGCCCATCAGATAGCGTGGCCGCGTGGTTGGAAGGATCGGCGCGGTATAATCGAGCACGGCGAGCATTTCCTCGTGGCTTTCGCCCACCGCAAGCCCGCCGATCGCATAACCGTCAAAGCCCTCCGCGACCAAAGACGCCGCCGATTGCTCGCGCAAACGCTCGTTCACGCCGCCCTGCACGATCGCGAACAGATTCTGCTTCTCGCGCGCGCCGAACGCGCGCTTGCAGCGTTCCGCCCAGCGCAGCGAAAGCTCCATCGCCTTGCGCACGTCGGCTTCCGGCGCCGGCAGCGCCGGGCATTCGTCCAGTTGCATGACAATGTCGGCGCCGATCTGGTCGGCCTGGATTTCCATCGCCCGCTCAGGCGTGAGCCGGTGCATCGAACCGTCTATGTGGCTCTTAAAGGTCACGCCTTCTTCGTCGAGCGTCCGCAATTGCGAGAGCGACATCACTTGATAGCCGCCGCTATCGGTGAGGATCGGGCCATTCCAATGCATGAAAGAATGAAGCCCGCCGAGGCGGGCTAGACGTTCGCCACCAGGGCGAAGCATAAGGTGGTAGGTGTTGCCAAGCAGGATGTCTGTTCCTGCTTGGCGTACCTGATCGACGCTTAGTCCCTTGACCGTTCCCGCCGTGCCCACCGGCATGAAAGCCGGCGTACGGATTGGCCCGCGCGACGTCTCAAGAACGCCGGTGCGCGCCGCGCCGCTGGCGGCGGAAACGTGAAAGGGAAACGCCATCAATCACGCGAGCGGCGTGATGCTGGCGATCTTGTAGCCGATCGTCTCGTCCTCGAACGTCACCGTCACGGGCGATCCCGCCGTCAGGTTCGACGTCAGCAGATTGGTTTCGTAATATTGGTCTTCGTCCTCATAGCCTGGGCCGTAATCGAGCTGGCCTGAGCCGTTGAGAATGAACGGGCATTGCGTGCCTTCGGTCTTGTCGTACCAAACGCCGAAATAGTCCGTGCCCTTTTTGACCTGCGCGCCATTCAGCACGATGTCGATGTGCATCCCTTCATTCGCATCGTCGTCGCGTTGAAAGGTGATCCGCACAGCGCTCATGTTCCATCTCCCTCTTCTGGGTTCCGTTCGATCAGACACGCGTCGCCGTATGAATAGAAGCGATAGCCCCCACGGATCGCGTGCGCATAAGCCGCCCTCATCCGGGCAAGCCCGGCGAAAGCAGAGACCAACATGAACAGAGTCGAGCGCGGAAGGTGGAAATTTGTCCAAAGCCGATCGACGATTTTGAACCGGTAGCCTGGGGTGATGAAGATGTCGGTCGGGCCCGTTAAGGGCTGCAGCCGCCCATCGGAATCCGCCGCTGATTCAAGGCTTCTGAGCGCGGTGGTGCCGATGGCGATGATCCGTCGTCCCTCAGATTTGGCGCGATTTACCGCTTCAGCCGTTTCCACAGGGATTTCCCGCCATTCGCCGTGCATATGGTGCTCGGCGGTGTCGTCCGCCTTTACCGGCAGGAACGTTCCGGCCCCGACATGGAGCGTGACGCGGTGGCGCTCAACGCCGCGCGCATCAAGTGCGGCGATCAGTTCTTCCGTGAAATGCAGGCCCGCCGTCGGCGCAGCGACCGCGCCGTCGCGTGCGGCGAACAAGGTCTGGTAATCGGCGCGATCCTGATCGTCCTCGGCGCGCTTACTGGCGATATAAGGCGGCAACGGCATGATCCCATGCATCGCGATCGCCGCGTCAAGGTCCGCGCCAGCGAGATCGAACGCGAGCGTCACTTCGCCGGTTTCCGCCTTCGCAGTCACCGTCGCGTCGAGCGCACCAAGCATGCACACGTTGCCTTCGCTCGCCTCACCAAAACGAATGCGATCCCCTTCCTTCAAACGCTTCCCAGGCCGCGCGAACGCGATCCAGGTCGAGCTTGAGACGCGCTGGTGCAGCGTCACCTCCACGCGCACCGAATTTTCGCCGCGCGTGCGCACGCCATTGAGCCGCGCCGGGATCACACGCGTGTCGTTGAAAATGATGACATCGCCAGGCTCGAACAAAGCCGGCGCGTCGCGCACGATGCGATCGGTCAGCGCGCCATCCGCGCCGACGTGCAGCAACCGTGCGCTGTCGCGTGGCCGCGCGGGACGCAAAGCGATGCGCTCTTCCGGCAGCTCGAAATCGAACAGATCAACGCGCATTCCGTCTCATTTCATCGACGAACGACCGCATCCGCCGCCGCCCGCTGGCGCATCCCTAGCAGCAGAAACCGCTTTGGGGGAGCACATGGCGCTGGAAGGCATCGAACCGCCGGAACCAAGAAAAACGGGGCATCGCTGGCTGGATGTAGTGGTCGCGTTGCTGGCCCTGTTTATGTCGGTGCTGTCCATTTTTGTCGCCCAACACACGAGCCAGACGATGGAGCGTCTCGTTCACGCGAATTCCTGGCCGTTTCTCCAACTAGGCTCCGGCAACTCCAATGACGAACGCGTCGCGGAACTTGTGTTTGGAGTCAGCAATGTGGGCACCGGGCCCGCCCGTATCCATAGCTTCGATGTGATCATCGATGGGCGCCCAATCTCGCGCGAGCGGAACATGACGTACGGCATCATTGAGGCATGTTGTTCCGAGGAGTTCGAGGCCGCGGTTGCCCGCTCCGGCGGCGATCGGCTCGCAGCGGTTGGCTACGATCTCACCTCACCCGCGTCGCAGATTTTCCTAGCCTCGAACGAAGAGGTCGCCCCAATGCGCTGGACGCGCAGTGAGATCAATCACGAGCTTTGGACTGCCGTGGATATGGCCCGCCAAACCGGTCGCATTCAAATGCGTGCCTGCTACTGCTCAGTGTTTGATGAATGCTGGATCGCCGAAACCAATGTCTTCCCACCGACGCCCGTCGCGAGTTGCGAGCCAGGCGCGCCGCCGCGCGACGCTGGCGCAGGCCACTAGCCCTTCACCATCCGTCCCCGGCGCATTTCTTCAAGCTCCCAGCGCATGTTCGCGCGCGCCGTTTCGCCCAACTCTGCTTGGTAGACGTCAGTGCGAAACGTGCGTTCGTGCGCCAGTTGCTTTTCAAGCCAACCCCAACGTCCCGCCGCGAACGCGCCGTCCGGATAGTCTCCGAACTCACGCCGAACGCCCGCGGCGTAGGCGCAATATTGCTCCCAGGGCGCGCCCAGAATGGCGATGTCCATGTCGAGAAACAGCGCCGCGTCGCCGGCGGCTTCGCCCTCGTGATGCTTCTTCGTCATCTCGACAACGTGCGCGACCCGCGCGGCCAGATCAGGCTCATGCGAAATCGCATCGCGCGCCCAGGCTGCGCTGCGTAATTCGTTGTCGGGCTCGCCCGGCTGGTAGATGGCGTCGTGAAACCAGATCGCGTAGCCCACGAAACGCGCATCGCTGATCAGCGCAGCGCGCCGATCAGCTTCATCCAGAAGCCAAAGGAGATGGCCCGTTCCGTGATAATGCCGCTGCGGCGCGCTCCACGCGCCAATCAGCGCTTCGCCAAGCGTATCGGCGCCATCTCCCGCTAGCGACCGCCAGCGTTGGAGAAGAGGCGCGCCCACGAGCCGCCTACGTAGCTTTGGCGCTCACGATCACGCCCGGCGTGCGCGGCGGCTCGCCCTTCGGCAGCGCGTCGACATTTTCCATGCCTTCGATCACTTCGCCCCAAACCGTGTACTGGCCATCGAGGAAGCCCGTATCGCCGAAGCAGATAAAGAACTGGCTGTTGGCCGAGTTCGGATCGCTGGTGCGCGCCATGGAGCAAACGCCACGAACGTGGGGCTCTTTCGAGAATTCCTGCTTCAGGTTCGGCTTAGAGGAACCGCCGGTGCCGTTGCGATTTCCGCCGTCACCACCCTGCGCCATGAAGCCGGCGATCACGCGGTGGAACGGCACGCCATCGTAGAAACCTTCGTTGGCGAGTTCGCCGATACGCTGAACGTGGTTCGGCGCAAGGTCCGGGCGGAACTTGATCGTCACGTCGCCCGTGTCGAGCTTCAGGTTCAGGGTATGAAAGGAATTATCGACCACCAGCGTCTCTCTCTTTGTTCGTCGCGCGGCACCCGCGCTGGAATTTGCACATCGCACACCGAGAAGTCGGCGCCACGCTCGCGGCGTGTATCGTCGATCAACTCACGGAAATCTGGTCCGTCGGTGCGCAGGACGTAAATGGGCGCACGCTCGCTCTCCGGCAAATCCGCGGCGATGCGGGCGGCGAGCATACGGTCCGGGTTTGGCGGCGGATTGCCGATGGCGAGCGCCATCACAGCCGGCATGCCCCACACGACACGACCCCAGATCGAATAGGTCTTGTCCAAAGCGGTATTGGTTTGGCGCATGATGAAGAACTGGCTGTTGGCGCTGTTAACCTGATCCGTGCCGCGCTGGTCGCGCCCGGCCCGCGCCATCGATACGACGCCCTGACAATGGATCGCATTCGACGCCACCCTGCCATCGGCGGTGACAAGCATTTGCGTGTCGGGCTGTGTCTCGATCGGCAACGTTTTGTAGAACCCGAGCCTGGCGCGGTTCTGAACGGCGGCCTCCACGAATGGCATGTCCGCGCCGCGGCGGAACGTGAATTCCTCGCGCAGGTCCGGCAGGCTCGATGCGCCCTCGCCAGTGCCAAGCGGATCACCGGTCTGCGCCATGAAGTCGTCCACCACCCGGTGAAACAGAACGCCATCATAGAAGCCCGCGCGCGTCAGAGCCTTCAGCCGCTCGATATGGCGCGGCGCCACCTCGGGGTACATCTCAATCACGATACGGCCATGCACCGTGTCGATGTAGAGCGTGTTCTCTGGATCGAGCTGACGCCAATTGGTTGGGTCCGGCGCGCGTTGCGCCGACGCTTCGGGCGCAGCCCCGCCCAACGCCAACGCGACCACCGCCGCGGCCGCTAAAGCTCCAAACCGCATCTCAAGACACCCCGAGTTTCGCCTTCAGACGCCGTTCTACTTCCGGAGGCACAAAGCGCGCGACACTTCCTTGCAGTCGCGCGATCTCTTTCACCAGTCGCGAAGCCACCGCCTGGTGGGTGGGGTCCGCCATCAGAAAAACCGTTTCGATATCAGCATTAAGGTTCTGGTTCATGCCCGCCATGGCGAACTCATAATCAAAATCCGACACCGCCCGCAGCCCACGCACGATGATGCCCGCGCCCTGTTCCTCCGCGAACTTCATCAGCAATGTGTCGAAAGGACGGACGACGATCTCCGTCGCAACGCCCAACCGCGCGCATTCCTGCTCGACCATGTCCACCCGCTCTTCCAATGTGAACAGCGGGCCCTTGTCCTCGTTGATGGCGACGCCCACCACCAGCCGATCGACCAGTTTGCACGAGCGCTTGATAATATCGACATGGCCGTTGGTGACCGGATCGAACGTCCCTGGGTAGAGGCCCACGCGGAGCTGGCTCTTGGTCATCGTCTGGCACCCCCCGCTCGCCTATTCCTCGCTGGCGGTCTCCCCGCCCAACGCTTCCAACCGCTCGGCGGCGACGACGTGTTCGTCCTCGCCAACGTCGATCAGGATCACGCCTTGGGTCGCGCGTCCAGCGATCCGGATCTGATCGATACCGGTGCGGATGAGCTGACCCTTGTCCGTGACCAACAATAATTCCTCGTCCTCATGAACAGGGAATGAAGCGGTGAGGCGCGCCTCACCCGTGAGGCGATGCGCGATCAGACCTTTGCCGCCACGGCCCGTCACCCGGTACTCGTAAGACGATGCCCGCTTGCCAAGCCCGCCCGAGGTCACAGTCAGGATGAATTGCTCCTGCGTCTTGAGCCAGGTGAGACGTTCAAACGGCACTTCCGCACTCTCGGTGCTCGGCGCCTCGTCCGCTTCGTCGGCGCTCGCTTCAACGTCGCCACGATCCTGCGCGTCCCATTTGAAATAGGCGCGCGCTTCCGCGGAACTGATCTCGACGTGCTTCAGGACGCCCATGCCGATCACGCTGTCGCCATCGTCCAGCTTGATGCCTCGATTGCCAGTGGAATCGCGCCCCTTGAACACACGCACATCCGTGACTGGGAAGCGAATGCACATGGCGTTCTTGGTCGTCAGCAACACGTCATCGTCGGCCGAGCAAATCTGGACGTCGATGATGCCATCGCCCTCATCAGGCTTCATGGCGATCTTGCCGTTGCGGTTCACTTGCACGAAATCGCTGAGCTTGTTGCGCCGCACGCTGCCTGAGCGCGTGGCGAACATGACGTCGAGCTTATCCCAATCGCCCTCATCTTCCGGCAGCGCCATCACCGAAGTGATGCTTTCTTCCGGCCCGAGCGGCAGCAGGTTCACAAGCGCGCGGCCCTTGGTGCGGGGGTCGCCAGCAGGCAAACGCCACACTTTCATTTTGTAGACCATGCCGGCCGACGAGAAGAACAGGATCGGCGTGTGCGTATTGGCCACGAACAGGCGGGTAACGACGTCTTCGTCCTTCGTCTGCATGCCGGCGCGGCCTTTGCCGCCGCGGCGTTGCGTGCGATATGCCGCCAAGGGCGTGCGCTTCACGTAGCCGCCGTGCGTCACGGTCACGACCATATCCTCGCGCGGGATCAGCGCTTCGTCGTCAATATCGCCATCGGCTTCCGAGAATGTCGTGCGGCGGTCAACGCCAAACGCGTCGCGCACTTCGAGCATCTCGTTGCGCACAATCGAAAGGATGCGCTCACGGCTCGCCAAGATTGAGAGCAATTCCTTGATCTCTTCGGCGATCTCGTTCGCGGCTTTGGCGATATCGTCACGGCCCAGGCCGGTGAGGCGCGAGAGTTGCAGCGCCAAAATCGCCCGGGCTTGTTCGTCCGACAAGCGCACGGTGTTTCCATCGCTCACAACCGTACGCGGGTCGGCGATGAGCTCGATCAGCGGCAGCATGTCCATCGCCGGCCAATCGCGCGTCTGCAGGCGTTCGCGCGCGGTCGCGGGATCGGGGCTTTCGCGAATCGTGCGGATCACTTCGTCGATGTTGGCGACCGCAATCGCGAGGCCGACGGTTTCATGGCCGCGCTTGCGCGCCTTGGCCAAGCGGAATTTCGTCCGGCGTGTAACCACTTGCTCGCGGAACGTTAGAAACGCCGTCAGCATCTGACGCAGGTTTAGCTGCTCAGGCTTGCCGGCGTTGAGCGCCAACATGTTCACGCCGAACGATGTCTGCAATTGCGAATAGCGATAGAGCTGGTTCAGCACGACATCGAGCACGGCGTCGCGCTTGAGTTCGATCACCAAGCGGATGCCGAGGCGGTTCGACTCATCGCGCACCTCGGCGATGCCTTCGATGCGCTTCTCGCGCACCTGCTCGCCGATACGTTCGACCATCTCGGATTTGTTCACCTGATAGGGAATTTCAGTGAACACCAGCGCCTCGCGCCCGCGGATCGTCTCGGTGTGATGCTTGGCGCGGATCACAACCGAGCCGCGTCCCGTCAGCAGCGCCATGCGCGCGCCGCCGCGGCCTAGAATTTCGCCACCGGTTGGAAAATCTGGCCCAGGCACGATCTCAAGCAACTCGAGATCGGTCGTTTCCGGCTTGTCGATCAGAGTGATCGCAGCGTTGATCACTTCGGTCGGATTGTGCGGCGGAATATTGGTCGCCATGCCGACAGCGATGCCGCCAGCGCCGTTCACAAGCAGGTTCGGAAACCGCGCCGGCAACACCGACGGCTCACGTCGGGAGCCATCGTAATTGTCCACGAAATCGACCGTGTCCTCGTCGATGTCGTCCAGCAGCGCGCGAGACACCTTGGCCAATCGGCTTTCCGTGTAGCGCATCGCCGCCGGCATATCGCCGTCGATCGAGCCGAAATTGCCCTGGCCGTCGATGAGCGTGACGCTCATCGCAAAATCCTGCGCCATGCGCACCAGCGACATGTAGATCGCGAGATCGCCGTGGGGGTGATAGCGGCCCATGACTTCGCCAACTGTGTTGGCGCTCTTGCGATAACTCTTGTCGTGGGTGTTGCCCGCTTCATCCATGCCGAACAGGATGCGCCGGTGCACCGGCTTCAAGCCGTCGCGCACGTCTGGCAGCGCGCGCGAGACGATCACGCTCATCGCATAGTCGAGGTACGAGCGCTTCAGCTCGTCCTCGATGGTGACGGGCGAGACGCCCTTCGGAAGTACTGGACCGCCGTTCTCGGCGGGATCTGACGTGTCTGACACGGATCGCCGGCTTTGCTTCTAAAGGTGCAGGAAAAGACTGCGGAAATGGGCGGAAAAACCCGCCCGCGATTCCACCAAAACCTAACATTCGCGCGGGGCTATCGCAAACCGAGCAGGCGCGACCAAAACGCGCTGTTTTCCACAGGCAAAACAAGCATTTGATTGGGCTTAAATCCGCCATCTCCGAAGTTCATGGAGCGACCATGCTCCGAACCGGTTTCAGCGCCCTCGCCTCCCTCCTCGCCCTCGCCGCGTGCGCAAGCGATCCAGACTTACCCGCATTCACGCCGCAGCCGCCAAAAACAGCTTGGATCGTCGCCGCTGACGGACGTCCGATCGGTCAGGCGCAGTTTCTAGAGGCGCCGCGCGGGGTGATGATCCGGCTTGAGTTTCAGGCGGGTGCGCTACCGCCTGGCTGGCACGGCTTGCATCTGCATAATGTCGGCAATTGCAGCGATTTCGCAGAAGGTTTCCGGGCTTCCGGAGACCATCTCGGTCACGGCGAGCGTGTGCAACACGGGCTGATGAACCCTGCCGGCCCGGACGCAGGTGACTTGCCCAATCTCTTTTCAGCGCCGGCCGGTCCATTCGCGGCCGAGTTCTATTCCGACGCCATCACGCTCACGAGCGCGGATGGCCGCGCAAACCTGTTGGACGGGGATGGAACGGCGCTCGTGATTCATGCCTCGGCGGACGATCAAACCAGCCAGCCGATTGGCGGCGCGGGTGCGCGCATCGCCTGCGCGGCCGTGACCAATCTGCCGTGAAATTGCGACGATCAGCACGGACGCTGGCGCGCCGGTCGCGCTAGCATCACGCATGATCAAGCTGACCCGTCGCGCCTTTGCCGCATCCGCCGTCGTGCCGTTCGTGGGCGCGTGCCAAGCTCCCTCGTCGCAGGTAGCGGCGGCGCCGCCAACGCCGCCCGCGAGCGCCACCGCTTGGCGGCAAGGGCCGGCCAGCCCGTATGCCGTGCAGGAAATCTATCCAGCGCTCTTCCAGGATCACATTTGTATCGCCGGTGGCTTTTCCTCCGAGACGCGCGGCGCCACGGAACGCGTGATTGCGCTCAATCCAGCGAACAACATGTGGACCGACGCACCACGCCTGCCCACTCCGTCGCATCACGTGCAATTGGCGGCGGTCGGCGCTCATCTCTACGCCATCGGCGGCTTCCTCGGCGGCGCATCGCGCACGCAATGGATCAACACGACGCGGGTGCTACGGCTCGATAGCGGGCAGTGGGTTGAAGACCCGCCACCCCCGAAGCCCATCGCCGAGGGCATGCCCCTGGTTCACGGCGAGAACATCCATTTGATCGGCGGCCGGTCGCCGCGCGCTGCCGCCAACAGCGAATGGAATGACCAAATCGATGTCGACGATCACTTCATCCTGCGCCCCGGCGCGACCGCGTGGGAGCGTGCGGCGCCGCTGCCGATGGCGCGCAACTCGCACGCCGGCGCCGTATTGGGCGACGAACTTCACATCGTTTCCGGCCGCACCGTCGCCGGCGGGCAAACCCCTGCGCACCACATCTACGACACCCGGACCGGCCAATGGCGAGAGGGCGTGGCATTTCCCGAAGCGCGCGGCGGCATCGCCGCAACGGTCTGGCGCGGGAAATTGGTGGCGGGCGGCGGCGAGATTTTTCAGCCACCCTCCGTCGGCGACACGCTCTACGAATATGACGGCGCCCGCTGGACGACCTTCACGACTTTGCCAACGCCGCGACATGGGCACGGCTTCATCACCCGCGGAGATGCGCTCTACGCCGTCGGCGGCAGCCGCCTCGTCAGCGCCGGTGAAACGCTCGCAAGCGTCGACATCCTCAGCTAGAGCGAAGCGCGCACCTCGGCGACAATCTCGTACGACCGCACACGCGCCGCATGATCGTAAATATGCGAAGCGATGATCAACTCATCGGCTCCAGTGCGCTTCAGGAACGCGGCGATAGCCTGCCTCACCGTGTCAGGTGAGCCAACAGCCGAACACTCACGCACGAACGCAATCTGCGCCCGTTCGGCTTCACTCAAAGTTTGCTCGTAGCCCTCACGCGGCGGCTGAAGCTTGCCTGGCGCGCCACGTCGCAAGCTGACGAAGGATTGCATCATCGATGTGGAGAGGAACCGCGCTTCCTCATCGCTCGGCGCCGCAAATACATTGAAGCCCAGCATGACGTATGGCGCCTCAAGCTGCTCCGACGGCTTGAAGCGCGCGCGGTAGATCGCGATCGCGTCCATCATTTGCGCCGGGGCGAAGTGTGAAGCGAACGCAAACGGCAATCCGAGCGCGGCCGCCAATTGCGCGCCGAACAGCGACGAACCCAAAATCCACAGCGGTATGTTTGTGTTCTCGCCCGGAACCGCCCGCACCGATTGCCCGTGCGCGCTCGGCCCCAGCAACGCCATCAACTCCAGCACGTCCTGCGGAAACCGATCCTCGCCGCCAACCAGAGTGCGCCGCAGCGCCCGCGCCGTCGCCATATCGCCGCCGGGCGCACGGCCGAGCCCGAGATCAATGCGGCCCGGATAGAGCGCTTCCAGCGTGCCGAATTGTTCAGCGATCAGCATCGGCGCGTGGTTGGGCAACATGATCCCGCCCGCGCCGACACGGATGGTCTTTGTCGCCTCAGCCGCGTTCGCAATCGTCAGCGCCGTCGCCGCACTGGCGATCCCTGGCATGTTGTGGTGCTCGGCGAGCCAAAACCGATTGTAACCCAACCGCTCGGCCGCTTGCGCCAAATCGCGGCTGTTCTGGAGCGCCTGACGGACGTTCCCGCCTTCAACGACCGGGGCGAGATCGAGGACCGAGAATGGGATCATCGCGCTCATATGGGCGTTCACGCCATCGCCTTGAAGCGCCGTTCGGCTAAAGCGACGAGCAACACACCCGACATTGTCAGCGCCGCACCGAGGATCAGCCGCCACGTAATGACGTCCCCGAGTACGAACGCCGCCAGCGCAAACGAAATCACCGGCGTGCTGAGCAGATAGGGTGTGGTTCGTGACACTTCGTAGCGCTGCACGAGACGGAACATCAGCGCGTTGGCTAGAACGCCCGACAACAGCGCGCCAAAACCCACGCATGCCCATGATAGCCAGGAAGCTTCCGTCGCGTTGCGGACCGGATCGCCCTCGAAGAGCACCGAACCGAACAGCAATACCGGCGCCGAAGCGAGCGCCAGCCATGCTTGCATCGCCCACGCGTCCACGCTTGGACCCATGAGCCGCACCAACACCGTGCCGAGGCCGTATGAGCACGCGGCGCACGCAACCATAAACAACGCGCCGCCCTGCGCGAACACAATCGGATCAAACGCCAGCGCCGCCGTGCCGAGAAACGCGGTCGCCACGCCCGCGACCCGCAGCCCGCCGGCGCGTTCCTTCAGCAACAGCATCGCGAACAGAACCGATGCGGGCGCCCAAAGCTGCATCGCCACAATCATCGGCGCGAGGTCTCGCGCCAGAGAGAGGCCGATATATTGAACGCCGAAGTGGATCGGGCCGACGCACGCGAGCATCGCCACGAACAACCACGCCTTCTCCAATGGCACAGGCCGGATGCGCCAGCCCAGCACCAGGAAAACCAACAAAAACCGCATCGACACTGCAAACAGCGGCGGCATGTCCTCCAACGCCACCTTCGCGGCGACGTTGTTCACGCCCCAAATGAGCGCAATCAGCAGCAGCTGCATGAAGTCGAGCGGCGCGAACGCGCGGGAGCTGGTCACGCTGCTTGGCCTAAAGCAAACGCGCGCCGCTCAGCAAGCGGCGCGCGTTTCACTTCATGTTGCCGTTTGTGGCGACGATCGCTCAGAACGGAATTTCGTCGTCGAGGTCCTGGTTGAAGCTTTCGCGCGGGCCGTCGCTTACGCGCTTGGCGCCTTGCTTCGATGAAAACGACCCGCCCCCGCCTTCATCATCGTACGACCGGCCACCGCCATCGCCCTTGCCGCCGAGCATCGTCAGTTCGCCGCGGAACTTCTGCAGCACAACCTCGGTCGTGTACTTCTCGGCGCCGGATTGATCTGTCCATTTGCGCGTTTGCAATTGGCCTTCGATGTAAACCGTCGAGCCCTTCTTCAAATATTGCTCAGCAACCTTGGCAATGTTCTCGTTGAAGATCACCACGTTGTGCCACTCGGTCTTCTCGCGGCGTTCGCCCGATTGCTTGTCGCGCCAATTCTCGGAGGTCGCGATGCGGAGGTTGACCACCGGCTCGCCGGAATTCAGACGGCGCACCTCCGGGTCCTTGCCGAGATTGCCGATCAAAATCACCTTGTTCACGCTGCCAGCCATAACGGCCTCCGTTTCCTGCGCACTAAAACCAAACCCAAGACGCCCGCTTTGCCGGATAGACGCGGCGGAACTTTGTTCTTACTATGTTCTCACGAATCAGGCCTGCCATCAAGGTTAAAGCGGCGGGAGCCCGGCAGGGAGGGCGGCGCGCATGAAATCGCAGGCGATCGGCCCTTCGGCTTACGGCAAAACCGGGCAGCTGACCCTATCTAGGGGCAATCTCCCCGATAGCGCTCCTGCCATCCCTTGGATAAGGGCGTGGGATCGTTGCGCAGAAAGCTCAAAGTGACGCCATGACCAAAGCGCCAGCCCTGTTCATCGGCCATGGCTCGCCCATGAACGCCATCGAAGACACGCCCTCTTCGCGCGGCTGGGCCGACCTCGCTGCGCGCTTTCCAAAGCCCCGCGCGATCGTGGTGGTGTCTGCGCATTGGGTGACGGACGGCGTCCGCGTGACGTCGAACGCGCGGCCCCAGACGATCCACGATTTCGGCCGCGGCTTTCCACCGGAATTGTTCGCACAGCAATACCCGGCGCCAGGTGATCCAGAGCTCGCGGCGGAGATCGCCGGCAAACTGTCCGCCTTTGGTGCACGTACCGACGAGAGTTGGGGCTTGGATCATGGGACCTGGAGCGTGCTGAAGCATATGTATCCCAACGCCGACATTCCCGTGCTTCAGGTGAGCCTGGACGCACGGCGCGGCCCCGAGGAGCATTACGCGATCGGCCGGGCGCTGGCGGAATTGCGCGACGACAACGTGTTGATCCTCGGCAGCGGCAACATCGTGCACAACCTTCCCGCGTTCTTTCGTACGCCGACGCCCGAGCCTTGGGTGGAAGGCTACGACACATTGATCGCGTCGAGAGCGGACGACGATCACGCCGCCATTTTACGCTACGCGCAGCAACCTGACGCCTCATCGGCCGCGCCCGATTGGGAGCACTTCTTTCCGATCTTCTATGCGCTCGCAGCCAAAGGCGACGGCGAACGCGCGCACCTTTTCAACCGCCATTATTTTCCGGGCATCTCCATGACCTCGATCGCCTTCGGCCTGCCCGCATGAGAGACGCGCTCACCCATATTCGCGTGCGCGGCGCCCGCGAACATAATCTCAAGGGCGTCAGCGTCGACATTCCGCGCAACGAACTGGTGGTGATCACCGGCCTCAGCGGAAGCGGCAAAAGCTCGCTCGCGTTCGACACGATCTACGCCGAAGGCCAGCGCCGCTACGTGGAATCGCTTTCGGCCTACGCGCGTCAGTTTCTCGAATTGATGCAAAAGCCGGACGTGGACTCGATCGAAGGCCTGTCGCCGGCGATTGCCATCGAACAGAAAACCACGTCGCGCAATCCGCGCTCCACGGTCGGCACGGTCACCGAAATCTACGATTACATGCGTCTCCTGTGGGCGCGCGTCGGCATTCCGTATTCGCCCGCGACCGGCCAACCGATCGCCGCGATGCAGATCAGCGAGATGGTGGACCGCATCATGGCGCTGCCGCAGGGCACACGGCTCTATCTGCTCGCGCCGATCGCCCGCGATCGCAAAGGCGAATACAAAAAGGAAATGGCGGAGCTCCTGAAGAAGGGCTACCAGCGCGCGAAGATCGACGGTGAGTTCTACGAACTCAGCGAACCGCCGACGCTCGATAAGAAGTTCAAGCACGATATCGATGTCGTCGTCGATCGCATCGCTGTAAAAGCCGGCATCGAGACGCGCCTCGCGGATTCGCTCGAACAAGCTTTGAAGCTCGCCGACGGCATCGCTTTCGCGGAATTCGCTGACAGTAAAAGTGATGAAGCCGCGACCGGCAAAGCATCGCTGAAGAACAAGACCAAGACTGCAGAACGCCTAATCTTCAGCCAGAAGTTCGCTTGTCCCGTCTCCGGCTTCACGATCCCGGAAATCGAACCGCGCCTCTTTTCGTTCAACAACCCTGCCGGCGCCTGCCCCGCGTGCGACGGCTTGGGCGAGCAGCTTAAGTTCGACGCCGCGCTTGTGATCCCAGATACCGGCAAGACGCTTGAAGAAGGGGCCGTGGCCCCATGGGCTAAAGGGCCGTCGCCGCTTTACGCGCAGACGCTTGAATGCCTGGCCAAACACTACAAGGCCAACATCAAGACGCCGTGGAAGAAGCTCGCCGCCGACCTGCGCAACGCGATCTTGAACGGCACCAAGGACGAAATTCGCTTCGTCTATGACGATGGCGTGCGCCGCTACGAGACGAAAAAGAATTTCGAAGGCGTGTTGCCGAACCTCGAACGCCGCTGGAAGGAGACCGATAGCGCCTGGGTGCGTGAGGATCTTGAGCGCTACCAATCCTCCGCGCCGTGTCCGGTATGCGAGGGCCGCCGCCTGAAGCCGGAAGCGCTCGCGGTAAAGGTGGCGGGCCAAGACATCGCCCAATCCTCGACGCTGTCGATCCGCGCTGCGCGCGATTGGTTCGGCGCGCTGAACGATCAGCTCAATCCCAAACAGCGCGAAATCGCGGTGCGCATCCTGAAAGAGATCAACGATCGCCTGCGCTTCCTCGTGGACGTGGGGCTCGACTATCTTTCGCTGGGCCGCGCGTCCGGCACGCTGAGCGGCGGTGAAAGCCAACGCATTCGACTGGCGTCGCAAATCGGCTCGGGCCTCACCGGCGTTCTTTACGTGCTCGACGAGCCCAGCATCGGCCTGCACCAGCGCGACAATTCACGCTTGCTCGAAACGCTTCGACACCTCCGCGATCTGGGTAATTCCGTCCTCGTCGTTGAACACGACGAAGAAGCGATCATGACTGCCGATTACGTGATCGACATGGGACCGGCCGCGGGCATCCATGGCGGCCACGTGATCGCCCAAGGCACGCCGGCGCAGATCGAGAAGTCCAAGGAAAGCCTCACCGGCGCTTATCTCACCGGCACACGCCGGATTGAGGTGCCGGAGAAGCGGCGCTGGACCGATAAGAAGCGCATGGTCAGCGTCAAAGGCGCGCGCGGCAACAATCTGCAGAACGTAGATGTCGATATTCCCCTCGGCACGTTCACCTGCGTCACCGGCGTCAGCGGCGGTGGCAAATCCACGCTCGTGATCGAGACGCTTTACAAAGCTATCGCGCGGCAGTGGCACGGCGCGGGCGATGTGCCGGCCGAACACGATGCGATCGAAGGCCTCGAACACATCGACAAGATCATCGACATCGACCAATCGCCCATCGGCCGCACGCCGCGTTCAAACCCCGCCACTTACACCGGGGCCTTCACACCGATCCGCGATTGGTTCGCGGGCCTGCCGGAAGCGAAAGCGCGCGGCTATGGCCCCGGCCGCTTCTCGTTCAACGTCAAAGGCGGGCGCTGCGAAGCGTGCCAGGGCGACGGCGTTATCAAGATCGAGATGCACTTCCTGCCGGACGTGTACGTGACCTGCGATACCTGCAAAGGCAAACGCTACAATCGCGAAACGCTCGAAATCCTCTATCGCGGCAAATCGATCTCCGACGTGCTCGACATGACGGTGGAAGAAGCCGGCAATCTCTTCCACGCCGTGCCCAGCATTCGCGACAAGATGGAGACGCTGAAACGCGTCGGCCTCGGCTATGTGCACGTCGGCCAGCAAGCAACAACGCTTTCCGGCGGCGAAGCGCAACGCGTGAAGCTGTCAAAGGAACTGTCAAAGCGAGCCACCGGGCGCACGCTTTACATTCTCGACGAACCCACCACCGGCCTGCACTTCGAAGACGTGAACAAGCTGCTCGAAGTGCTTCACGAGCTTGTCGACAACGGCAACAGCGTTCTCGTCATCGAACACAATCTCGATGTCATCAAAACCGCCGATTGGGTGATCGACATGGGGCCGGAAGGCGGCGATGGCGGCGGTAAGGTCGTGGCGCAAGGCACGCCCGAAGACGTCGCCAAGGTGAAAGCGAGCTGGACCGGCAAATATCTCGCCGAAGCGCTCAAGCGGCATCAAGAACGCTTGCCGCCGAAGAACGCAGCGGCCGCCGCAAGCCCACCAGCGGCCGCCGCTCGCAAAGCCGGCAAAAAGCGCGCGTCAGGCTGACGCGCGCTCGATCTTACCCTCAGCAAGCGCTGCCTCTACGGCGCGCGCGTTCACGCCGTAAAACAGGATGTAGAACACGACGTAGAGCGCCCAGCTGATCAACTGGAACACCACAAACACCGCGATGGTGGTTGGGTTCGAGAACAGGCTCATGATGCCGGTGAAATAAGCTTGCAAAAATGCATCCGGGTTGGTCGCGGCCATGGTCGGATCTAGATTCGAAAAGGCGCCGGCCATCACGACGGAAAACATGATGGTCGACAGGATTGTGCCGGCGACGATGTAGATCACCGCCAACAATAGGAAAGCGCCGAAGATCGCCCAGAAGCGGCCGCTGGTGACGCTCCATGCTTTGAAGAACGAGAAGCGCCCACGCCCGATGGAAGTCGCCGCCGCTGGCGCCAATCGCACTGAAACATAAAGCCAAGCAAGCAAGTACGCTGCGCACGCCAACATCACGATCATGATCGTGCCGCCCGCGGCGCTTTCACCGCCCATGGCGCCGCCAATTCCGCCAAGGAAAATCGCCATCAGGATGAGGCCGAGATAGCCGGCGATGAAAGAGAAGAACCACACCCAATACGTCGCATAAACGCGCCACGTATCAGCGCCCAAGCTTAAGCCCATGAAGCCGCCGCCCGCCTCGCCGCGCACCATCCAGCGCAGGCACGCCGCTTCAAACGCCGCAAGCAGTACGAAGAACGCGAAAATAAACAGGAGGTAAGCTGGGCCAAGCGTGAACAGCGCCGCGGGCGGAGCGATCATAGGCGCCGCGCTCGGGTTCTGCGTCGCGGCGCTCAGCATTTGGGCGTACCAGCCCATCACCGTGCTGATCGAGCCCCACATCGCGAACATGAAAGCGGCCACCAAAGCCGCTCCGACGATCACAAACGCGACCGCCGCGCGCGTGAGCACACCGCTCTGTTCGCGTTTGCGAAAGGCGAAAAATGTCGCGTCCAAAGATTCGGCCATGATGATCCCCCTCTAAGATCGGGGCGAGCATGCCTTTCGATCTGGCATGGATCAATCAAGGATTGGCGACAATCCCCGCCAGGAATTGCGGATCATCGGTCAAGCGCTTCCGTGCGGCGTCGAGTTTACGTGCAAGATGCGGTTTGAGCGCGGCGCGAGGCGCGGCGGCGTCCAGCTCGCGCAGCCCCAGGAACACGGCGAGCGCAAACACCCACGCATCCTCACTGAAGTATCCCCACGAGCCGCCCGACCAGCCCTGACGCCCGAAATCCTGGTGCTGCTGAAAATCAAACGCGCCGTTCGCGGCGATGATTCCGAACCCGTGGTAGGCGACAGCCAACTCCGTCGCGAGTTCGTGCAGGCCCTCCTCGACATCCGCTCCCGGCGGCAACTCGTCAATCGTCGCCAACAAATAGTGCGACAGTTCGTGCGCGAAGGTCGCGATCAGATTATTCGGCCGCTGCAGCAACGCTGGATCGTAGGTGATGATCACTTCGCCATCCGATGCGCGGAACGTACCAGCCGCCGGCCGCTCGGCGCGAACGAACAGAAACTCACCAACCTGCGCGTTGTTTTGTGGCTGCTCCACCAAAGTACAAGCCCAATGGCCAAGCCCCATCAAATCTTTGACCCGCCCAAACACACGCTCAGCGCGGGCGTGCCCTTGCTCTTCCATCTTTGGAAAAAACGCGCCGGTAGGCAGCACTAGATCGCGCGAACGCAGATCGTCTTGGCCCCCGAGATTACGCAACAACCACCGCCAGCACTCGGCGTGCCATTCCTCGACCTCCGGATCGAGAAAATGCTTGCGCTTACCCCACACGTTTTGACGTCTCGATCATCAAGGTCGGCACACCGCAGGTTTGGTTTCGCACGCTGAACACCCGTGTGCCCGGTTTCATGCCCGTGCGCACTTCCGAAACATCCACGCCTGCCGCCACCAGACGCTCGCGCGCTGCGTCGGCGTTTGCGATGCGCCAGGATAAACCCCACAAAGAATCCGCCGCAGCATCGGACTGTTGAATGATCTCAACCACTGCATCGCCGCAGCGAAAGAACATCAGCCGTCGTCCCGCGATTTCACGATCGAGCCGCATGTCGAGCCCAAGTCGCGCACCGTAGAGCGCGGCAGCGCGTTCTGGATCGGCGGTGCGAACGACGATGTGATCCAGGCCACTGACGCCGTCGTCACGTGCATTTGCCGGCGCGGGCATGTCATCCCGTTGCAGCGCGAACAATCGCACCCCGTGTGTGCAGTGCGTCGCGAACCGGAAGCTTGCATAGCCGTCGCGCTGCGCGATCGCCTCGGGCGCCAGACCAACCCGCTCAGCGCGCCGATGCAGCGCGCTCAGATCGCGCGTGGCGAACACCAGGCTCTTCAGCCCATCGCCACTCTCAAGCGCCACGCGCAGGCGCCGCGCGCCCTCGCTATCGCCCGACGGGGCCATCAGTTCAACGCTGAGATTGTTCGTGGCGATCAACGCCGTCGCGACGCCATCCTGCTCCGTGCGGTGCGACACGCCACGCCCAAGCAAAGTTTCATACGCCGCAACGCCCGCCGCAAGATCGCGCACAGCGATTACGACGTGGTCGAAACCGCTGATCAATCGCACCCGTCCCGGCGACCGTCAAAAATCAGGCGCTCGCCCAAATCCGTCACGACGCTGATGCGCAAGCGCTCTTCATGTTGATCGATGAACGCGCGCCCGCCGTCGAGCGAACCGCCGCCGCTTTGCGCCACACGCCAACAGACATTGCCGCCCGGCCCGTCGGCGTCGAGCTGACAGAACTGCCATTCGCCCTGCGGACCGGTTTCCACCGCGTAGCGCCCTCCTTGGCGCGGCGCGCCGCGTCCATATTGCATGGCGACGCCCTCCATCCGGCCGGCTACCTCGCGGTTTGGGAGCCAGCGGAAAGTCGTCGTCACCTCGTCGCCGCGCGCGATCCAGCAGCCGTGCACCCGCTCGGGCGGCGGCTCAGGCGGGCTCGTGGCGCAGGCCGCGAGCAGGAAACAGGCGATCAATGCTCTCAAGCGGGCAGGTCCCCCGTGCCTTCGAGTTCTACCGGCCCCGTCATCAAAACCCGGTCATCGCCGGCGCGCCATTCAATCTGAAGTGATCCACCGTCGGCGATGATCTCCACGTTGCGCCCGGTCCGCCCTTGACGGTGGGCGGCGACCACGGCCGCACAGGCGCCGGTGCCGCAGGCCTTGGTCAGCCCAACGCCGCGCTCCCACACGCGCAGCCGGATCCGTTCAGCGGAGCGAACCTCCGCGAAGCCGACATTCACGCGCTGCGGAAACAGCGGATCGTGCTCAACTTTTGGGCCAATGCTTTCGATCGGCACGGCGCTGACATCATCGACGAAAAACACCGCGTGCGGATTGCCCATGTTCACGCCGCCCGGCCCGCTCAAACCGTCGATGCTAAAGTCCAGCCGCGCCGTATCCATCGCACGCGCCACCGGAATTTCTTCCCAGCGCAACAGCGGCGAGCCCATGTCCACTGTTATGAGTCCGTTTCCGGCTCGCTCAGCGTAAAGCATACCCGCGCCGGTTTCGATGCGGCGCGAATTGGCGCCGCCTTCCTCCATCAGCATCCACGCGACGCACCGGGTAGCGTTTCCGCACGCGGTTACCTCTCCGCCGTCTTGATTCCAGATGCGCATGAAGGCGTCGCCCCGGATGGAGCGCTCGATCGCGATAACCTGGTCGCAGCCAACGCCGCTTTTGCGGTCTGCGATCGCTTTGACCTGGGCGGCGCTCAGCGGCATCGACCCGCGCGAGCGCGCGTCGATGATCACAAAATCGTTGCCGGTGCCGTTCATTTTGAAGTAGCGCATCGCCGCCTATGTAAGCGGGTTCGCGGGCCTTCGCTACGCCTAGCCCAGCTAGCCCGGCGCGTCGGGGACCGCCCTTTGGGCGGCGGTTTCAGCCGCGAACCAGGCGATGATGCGCGGATAGAGCGTTTCCAGCGTCTCACCGGGCGCCCGGTTGGCGTACAAATCCAGCAGGAACGCGTTGAACGCCTCAAATTTTCGGAACCCGCGCCGGTCCACCAAGGCGCGCTCGACGGCAGGCCGGGCGATCGCCCGATCCGCCTCGCTCAAATAGTCGAGCTCATAGAGGCTCACGAGCCCCCAATTCATGTACTCGTTGAAGAGCGCGTAATCGTTCGGATATGTGCGCGCGGGCTTGGTGTCATCGGCCCACGGCTCGCGCGCCGCGATCGCCGCATCAATCGCGCCCGCGTATCGATCCGCCGTCGGGTTGATGAACCCGTGATTGAGCTCCGTGAACAAGATGCGCCCGCGAACAATGCCCGCGCCCGCCGCCGTCAAACCATCCGGAACGTTGTAGGGATAGTTCACGTGCGGCTGTAACTCGCGATAGCCATTCTCGTCCAACGTCAACAATGATTGGTTGTAGCCCACGAGCGGCGAGAAAATAATCTTCACGCCATCATACGGCGCAACGCTCGGAAACTCCCGGCGCAGCCACGTATTCATGCCGGCGATGTCTACTTCGTCACGCATGTAGGCGATTTGGCGTTGGTAGAGCGGCTGATTTGCCGCGAAGAACGCGCGAAACCCGCTCTCATCCGCGAAAGCCTGCATTGCAGGCATAAACGGCAGCAAAGAATTGCTGGCCTCGCCCCACCCCATGCGGTCGTACACGGGGCTGCGCACGATGCGGCCCGCCCCGTCAAACTCAAACGCATACGCGTTCATCTTCAACGTAAAGTACGACATCTGGTCGGCGGTGATGGCGGCGTTCACATCGCGGACGAACTGGTGATCGCGCCACGGCGCGAAGTGCGCACGTACGCGCTCCAGATAATCGTCCCCCATCACGAGGCCGGGGTTGGCCGTCGCATACTCCGTCAACGCCACCGCGATGTTGAAAAGCTCATATGTTTCCGGAATGAGGATCAAGGTGCGCCCGCGATGCGCCGCCTGATATTCCGGGCTGAACACCGCCGCTGGCACACGCACCACGCCGGTGATGCGGGTGTTGTGCGCGACACCATCACGCGAAATGACGAAATCGCGGCTCTCTCCTACGCCAACGTTGAAGCACTGCTCATCGCGCTCGCTCACAAAGCACACGTCGGCGCGGGCGCCCTCGGCCATGCCAGCCTCAAGGACATCCGGATTGAGCGCCGGGTTCAGCCCCCAATCGCGGGCGCGCCCGCCGTCGATGCGGTAATTCACGGAACCTTGCGATGTTTCGAGCGTCACATCGCGCGGCGCGCTTACGCATGCCGTAAGCGCCGCCAACACCAGCAACCCTGCAAGTACGCGCATGCGATTCCCTCTCTCGTGCGTCTTAACGGTGATGCACGAACCGCGCTCCCTGGATGCGACCAACAGACCCTTGGCGCGCCGCCCCGCTTCTGCTTGGCTGCCGTCGTGAGGGACCCCAAATGCACCGATCGTCGATTTACCTGGCTGCGGGCTTCGCCGCGGCCGTTCTCGGTTCGTGCAGCACCATGAATTCCGTGACCTCCCTCTTCGAACGTAACGACCCCTTTCTGTGGCTCGAGGAGGTCGAGGGCGAGCGCGCGCTTGCATGGGTGCGCGAGCAAAATGCGCGCACCCTTCCTCAGCTTGAGAACGACCCCCGCTTTGCCCAGCTGCACACCGACGCATTGGCAATCGCCAACAGCCGTGATCGTTTGGCGCTCGGCGCGGTGCGCGACGGCTTCCTCTACAATTTCTGGCAGGACGAAACCCATGTCCGCGGCGTTTGGCGCCGATCGCCGCTGACGGCCTATGCAGCCGGGCGCCCGCAATGGGAGACCCTGCTCGACATCGACGCCCTCGCAGCGGCCGAGAGCGCTAACTGGGTTTACAAAGGTGTGGATTGCCTTGAAGGCACGACGCGCTGCATGGTCTCGCTCTCCGATGGCGGCAAGGACGCCACCACGTGGCGCGAGTTCGACACCGCGACGCGTCAGTTCGTGCAAGGCGGCTTCACGCTGCCGGAAGCGAAATCTGGTTTGACTTGGATCGATGTCGACACGCTGATCGTCGGCACCGATTGGGGGCCGGGCACGCTCACGGAATCCGGCTACCCGTTCGTGTTGAAGCGCTGGTCTCGCGGCACGCCGCTGGAGTCCGCCATTGAAGTCATGCGCGGAGAGGCGACAGACGTGGGCGTGTACGCGGCGGAGCTGGAAGACACCGATGGCACGCGTCTGGCGGCCGCCGTTCGCTACCGCACCTATTTCGAAGGCGAGAATTATCGCCTCGACGGCGTAACGCCGCAACGCATCAACCTGCCGGCGCGCGCCACCATCCAAGGCTTGCACAAAGGCCAGCTGATTTTCACGCTTCAGGAGGCGTGGCGCGGCCTGCCGCAAGGCGCATTGGCCGCCTATCCGCTTGATGACACTGCGGCCGAAGCGCCGCGCGCGCACTTATTGTTCGCCCCTGGGCAGCGCCAATCCATCGAAGAAGTGACGTTCACGCGTGACGCCATCCTCGTCGCCGCAACGGAAAACGTACGCGGACGCATCTTGCGCCTCGCCTATGACGGCCGCGCTTGGATCGAGAGTCAGATCGATCTGCCGGCGAATGGCGCGGTGAAATTCGCGGGCAGCTCGCCCACCCAATCCCACGCTTTCGCTGTGTTCGAGGACTTCTTAACCCCGCAAACCCTTTACGCGCTTGACGAGCGCGCTACACGCGCACGCGCGATCTCATCACTGCCTGCACAATTTGATGCATCGCCCTATGTGTCGGAGCAATACGAGGCTGTAAGCCGCGATGGCACGCGCGTGCCATACTTCGTTGTACGACCGCGCGAGCGCCCTTTAGACGGCCAGAATCCAACCCTGCTGTATGCGTACGGCGGCTTCCAGGTTTCGGAGACGCCAATCTATTCCGGCTATATCGGCCGCATGTGGCTGCAGAACGGCGGCACGTACGTCCTTGCAAACATCCGAGGCGGCGGCGAATTCGGACCCGCTTGGCACCAAGCTGGCCTCAAAACCAATCGCCAAGTCGTGTTCGATGATTTCTATGCCGTCGAGCAGGACCTTATCGCGCGCGGCATCACCTCACCACGACGCCTCGGCATAATGGGAGGATCGAACGGAGGCTTGCTCATGGGCGTGATGCTCAATCAGCATCCAGAGATGGTCAACGCGGCTGTCGTGCAGGTGCCGCTGCTCGATATGATGCGCTACGATCAATTGCTCGCTGGCGCATCATGGGTGGACGAGTACGGCTCGCCCGCCGTGCCGGAGGAGCGGCGCTATCTCCGCACGATGTCGCCCTACCAAAATCTACGCGCGCGTGACGATTTCCCCACGCCATTCGTGCTCACGTCAACCAAGGACGACCGCGTGCATCCCGGCCACGCCCGCAAATACGTGGCGCGCATGCAGGAGCTCGGCATGCCCGTGCTCTATTACGAAAACACAGATGGCGGACACGCGGCCGCGGCAAACCTCAACGAGGGCGCACGTCGGCGTGCGCTTGAATACACCTATTTGATGCAGCGTCTGATGGACTAGCGCCCGATCTCGGTGTCGCCCTGATCCTCGAGCGGCGGAGCGGCCGCGGCGCCGATCGGGGCGATGTCGCGCTCTGGCCCGAGTTCCTTTTCCCACTTGGCGACAACCGCCGTGGCAATCGAATTACCGACAACGTTCGTCGCACTGCGGCCCATGTCGAGGAAGTGGTCAACGCCCAGGATCAACAGCAGGCCCGCCTCCGGCATGTTGAACTGCGTCAGGGTCGCGGCGATCACCACAAGCGACGCACGCGGCACGCCCGCCATGCCTTTCGAGGTCACCATCAGCAGCAACAGCATCGTCACCTGCTGCGCCACGCTGAGTTCGATGCCGTACACCTGGGCGATGAAAATCACCGCGAAGGTGCAATACATCATCGAACCGTCAAGGTTGAACGAATACCCGAGCGGCAGCACGAAGCCGGCAATGCGCCGGGAAATGCCGAACTTCTGCAGCGCTTCAAATGTGCGCGGATAAGCGGCCTCCGAGCTAGCGGTTGAGAACGCCAGCAGGATCGGCTCTCGCACAAGCCCGATCAGGTTGAGCACGCGTCCACCGATGATCAGCAAGCCGGCGGCGATCAGGAACGCCCACAAGATGCCAAGGCCCAAGTAAAAGTAGCCAATGAACTTGCCGTAGGTGACGAGAATATCGAGCCCGTTTTCAGTAACCGTCGCCGCGATCGCGGCGAACACCGCCAGTGGCGCGAAGTTCATCACGTAGCCGGTCACGCGCAGCATCACGTGTGACACGCGCTCAGCCAAATCCGTGACGGGCTTTGCTTGATCGCCCAAAGCGGCGAGCGCCACGCCGAAGAACAGCGAGAACACGACGATCTGCAGCAGTGAATTAGTCGCCATCGCGTCGAAGATCGACGTCGGCACCAAGTGGATGACGAAGTCGCGCAGGTTGAGCGCCGAGCCTTGCGGCGCAGTCTGGCCCTCGGGGATCGGCAGCGAAAGCCCGACGCCGGGTTGCGTGAGGTGCACGACCACCAAGCCCAGGACGAGCGAGATGACCGAGGCGGTCAAAAACCAAAGCAGCGTCCGCACGCCTACACGGCCAAGCGAGCCCGTGCCCCCCATATGCGCGATGCCCACCACCAATGTCGAAAGCACCAGCGGCGCGATGATCATCTTGATCAGCCGCAGGAACAAATCGGTGACGATCTTGAAGTTGGAGGCGATGCCCGCCCAGCTCTCTGGCGGCTGCTGCTCATGCAGTACATAGCCGACGCCAATGCCTAGGATGAGGCCGAGGAGTACGAGGAGGGTGAGATAACGCTGCATCCGCCTCGCTTAGCCGGGCCAGCCGCGAGACAAAAGCTCTATTCTTCCGGCCGCAGCCGAACCGTGCTGCCGGCTTGATTTTGCCGCCCCGCGAAGGGACAAGCGCCGAGGGACACGCGCCGGAGCGCCGCGCCGGCCCCACAAAAGGGGAGAACCTCCATGAACGTGTTGCGGGCGGCCATCGGCATCATCGGCCTGGCGCTTCTGGGCCTGGTGCTCTGGGCGGCGCTTTCCGCGCACGAGCTGCACGGCAGTTTCCTCGATCAATTCGCGGTCGTCACCACATTGCCCTGGGGCATCGTTTCACTGGTCGATCTCTATATCGGTTTTCTGCTCTTCGCGGTGCTCGTCTTCCTGACGGAGCGATCGTGGATCATCGCCGCTTTATGGGCGGCGCCGGTTTTCGTGCTCGGCAACATCTGGGCGGCGCTTTGGTTTGTGATCCGGCTGCCGCATCTGGCCAAGCAGCTCTCGAAACCAGACTGGCCGACCTCCTAAACCAGCGCCGAACGCAACTCCTCGGCCAGCATTCGCGCCTCCGCTTCACGCGGACCGCCCTCGCGCCATACCACCCCAAGCGAGCGCCCGATCACCGGCTCGGCAAAAGGCCGAATGGCGACATCCGCGCCGGCCGCCGCGCCGGCCTCAGCAGCGATCTTGGGTAGCAACGTCACGCCCATGCCGCCGGCGACCATCTGCACCAAAGTGTGGAGGCTCGTCGCGCTCACATCAGTTGAGCGTCGGCCTGGCGCCGCGCGGCACACAGAAAGCGTGTGCTCGCGCAGGCAATGTCCATCCTCCAGCAACAACACGTCTTCATCGCGCAAATGCTCAGGCGCCAGATCGTTGCGCTTGGCCAGAGGATGGTCACCTGGGCACAGCAGCAGAAACTCATCTTCCGCGACCGGCGCCGACGCGATCCCCGCCGCATTGTACGGCAACGCGATCACGGCCGCGTCCAAAGTCCGCGCGCGCAACGCTTCGATCAGGCGTGTCGTCAGGTCCTCGCGAATTTGCAGCCGCAATCGTGGGAAACGCTTCTTCAGATGAGGCAACACGCGCGGCAGCAAGAAGGGCGCGATCGTTGGAATGGCGCCGAGACGAAACACGCCGGAAAACGGCAGGCCGTCGGCGCGCACATTGCGCACCAACTCCTCAACTTCGCTCAGCGCCCGCGCCGCGCGCTCCGCCGCTTCCTCGCCCGCCGGCGTCAGCATCGCGCCCGCCCGGCCGCGCTCCACCAGCACCACACCCAGACCGTTTTCGAGTTCTTTGACCCCTGCCGACAAAGTCGGCTGCGTCACGCCCACCGCTTCAGCGGCGGCCACAAAACTTCCCTCGGCCCGGAGCGCCAGCAGGAATTGCAATTGCCGAAGCGTCGGCATCGCCGACGCGGGTACACGGGCTTCGTCCACGAACGCCTCTATGCTTACGCCCGCCTTATATCGACGCCCTCTATGCTGACTTCAACCGCCCCTACGCCGCGGCCCCAAGTTTCCGCAGCAACTTTTCACCCTCGCTCGCCTGCACATCGCCAAGGCGCATCGGCAGGCGGAGCGTGAAGGTTGAGCCTTTGCCAATCTCGCTTTCGGCGCTGACGCTGCCGCCTAGCAATTGCGCGGTGCGCTGGGTGAAGGAAAGGCCAAGCCCCATACCGCCATGGGCGCGTGTGTTGGTGCCGTCGAGTTGCGTGAAAGCCTGGAATGCCCGCGCGACCTGCTCAGGCTTCATGCCCACACCGGTGTCCGACACCGCGATCTTCATCCACTCGCGGCCATCAACGGTTTCGCGTTCCACCGACACGGCGATCAAACCGCCCTGCGTGAACTTCGCGGCGTTGGAGAGCAGGTGGCCGATGCACAGCGAAAGCTTGCCGCGGTCGGTTCGCGCCATGCCGACATCCGCCGCAACGCGTGTGGCCAGCCGGTTGCCGTGCTCCTTGGCTGAAACCGCGATCGCCGCGGAGGCATCCTCGATCAGGTGACGCACGTTGAACTCAACGATCTCCAGTTCCGCGCGCCCAGTTTCCAGCATCGATAGTTGCAATATCTGGTCGATCAGGCCGAGCAGATGGCGCGCCGAGCTTGCGATGCGGTTTGCGTCCTGCGCCGGCCCCGCGCGACTCTCAGCTTCCATGTCCTCGGCGATGATTTCTGCGTAGCCGATCACGGCGTTGAGGGGCGTGCGCAACTCATGCGTCATCGTGGTGAGGAATTCAGACTTGGCGCGGTTAGCCGCGTCGGCGTCGGCTGCTTTGGTTTCCGCCTCGATTTGGCGCTCTCGCGCCGCCTTCGTGGCGGCCTCCAACCCTGAAAGCAATTGGCTGTTCGTCAGCGCCGCTCGCCCGAGATATAGCATGAACGCGAAGATCCCGCAGGCGACGCCCACAGCGCCCTGCCATGCAGGCGCAGGGCTCGCTTGATCCGGGATCAGAGGCGCGGCCACCAAACACAACGCCGCAGGCGCAACTGTGATGAGCATGAACGCCCGTGCGCGATAGTGCGACAGCACCACCCCGACCAGCGATGACACCGCCATCAAAACGCTGAACACACGCCCCGACGGGCCGCCGGCCGCAGCCGTGACCACCGCCATGCCCGCGAAGATGAGCAGCGTGAATGTGCAGCCCCAGATAAACATCACGCCGCCAGCCTGACGGTCACGCGCGGAGCGCGCATCGATGTAGCTTTTGCCCAGCATGTAGTCGAAGCCCATCGACAAGCTGAGCGCCAGGAACCAGCCCGCGCCGGCCGAGAAGGAATCAAGCACCAAAGCGGCGCCGCAGGCGAATAACGCGCCCTGCCACAATCGGAATGTTGTGCCGCTCACACGGCTGCGCGCTGCGCTCAACATCGCCGGGTCTTGCAGTTGCAAAATGCCCATTGCGGAAATCCTCGCCCCTGCTCGGCTTCTAAGGATTCTCTGTTGCCATTGAATTAACCTCCTCGCCGTCACGCGCTTCGTTTACGCTCCCGAAACCACGTTGGAGTTCCGCAATGATCGACCGGTACCGATGAGCGACTTCGACGCCACGATTGTCGGCGCGGGCGCCGTTGGCCTTGCCTGCGGTTATGCCTTGGCGCGCCGTGGCCAATCGGTTGTCGTCATCGAAAAGGAAACGCTGATCGGTTCCGGCGTGTCCGCGCGTAACTCGGAAGTGATCCACGCCGGCCTGCACTATCCGACAGGCTCGCTCAAAGCCCGCCTTTGCGTCGAGGGACGGCGCGCGCTCTACGCCTTCCTCAAGAGCCACAACGTGGCGCACCAGCGCTGCGGCAAACTCATTGTCGCCACGGCGGAAGGGGAGATCTCCGCGCTTGAAGGGCTTGCGCGCCAAGGCGAGATCAATGGCGTCGAAGGCATACGCTGGCTAAGCGGCGCCGAGGCCGACGCGCTGGAGCCTCACCTCGCTTGTGTCGCTGCGCTTGAATCCGTGGAAAGCGGCATCCTTGATGCGCACGGCTACATGCTCGCCCTGCAAGGCGAGATTGAAGCGCATGGCGGCGCCATCGCGCTCGGGACGCCGTTCCTCGGCGCCTCGCCGGTCCCGGAAGGGTACTCAATCCGCATCGGCGGCGCGGAGCCCTCCCGCTTCACAACCCAGCGACTGATCATCGCCGCTGGCCTCGGTGCTCAAAGCTGCGCCGGCGCAATCGAGAACTTCCCCGCGGCGCGCATTCCCACGCTGCACTTTGGCAAAGGCCACTATTTCGCGCTGAGCGGTGTGAAGGCGCCCTTCGAACGTTTGATCTACCCACCGCCGATACCGGGCGCGCTCGGCACGCATTATCGGCGCGACCTCGGCGGCGTCGCCCGCTTCGGCCCCGATCTCGAATTCGTTGAGACAGAGGATTATCGCGTCGACGCCAACCGCGCGGCAAGCTTTTACAAAACCGTGCGCCGCTTCTGGCCAGCCTTGCCCGATGGTGCGTTGACTCCGGACTATTCAGGCATTCGCCCCAAACTCCACGGCGCCGGCGAACCGCAACGCGATTTCGTCATCGACGACAGCATCGCCAATCTTATTTGCCTCTTCGGCATCGAAAGCCCCGGCCTGACATCATCGCTCGCGATCGGCGACGAGGTCGCGCGGCGCCTAAAATAAAGCGCCGCGCTCCCGGTAGAACCGGAAGCGCGGCGAAGGGTGCTGCGCGAAAGTGTTAGAAGCGTTGCGCGAACCGCGCGACGACGCGGTCGTCATACAATTCTTGACGCTCGACGCTCTGTTCGAGACGCAACGCGATTGAGGTTTGGTCGCGGCTCAGCGCAAGGCCCGCCGTCACTTCACCCCAAAGATCGTCGCGCGCTTGGCCCGGCAAGTAGAACGGAATGTCGTCTACGGCCGCGAACCGCGCCCACACGCCATCCTCATCGCCTGCGAGGTTCGACACAGCCGACACGTCAATGTTCGGCGCAAATCGCCAGCCAGCGGCCAAGCTGAAATCACCAGCCAGACTTACGCCAAAGCGCGCTTCGAGCCGGTTATAGACCTGCTCGTCGAACGCCAACGCCGTCTCGCCGCCGCCGGCCTCGGTGAAGCCGTCCATGCGCATTTGCGTCTGCTGAATTGAGACACGCGGCGTCAGCACGAGGCCCTGCGCCAGATCGAAATTCACGCCGCCTTCCAGCGACGCAAGCGCGATCGAGCCATTGGTCTCGCCCTGCATATGATAGTCCAGCGTGCCCGCCATGAAGCGCCGCTCCGTCGTTGTGCGGCTGGTGCCCACGCCGACGAGGCCGGAAAGGTACAGGCCATCGTCAAAGCGATAGACACCGTACACTGCCGATTGCGCCAGATCGTTTTCAGCGCGCGCGCCGGCCTCGGTCTGCAGCGCGTGACCGCGCCCGTAGGACGCCGCCACACCGAGTGTGAAATCACCAAAATTCTGCTCGACGCCGCCGGCCATAGACCACGTGCGCATCGCATCGTCAGCATTGAGCGCCGCACGCCCGGACACCGCCGAGACCCGATCCTCGTCGTAACCACCGCTGAAGAAGCCCGTCATGCCGTTGGGCAGGTTCGTTACTGTGCGCGTTTGCGCGAACGCCGATCCGAACGCGAGATCGCCCGCTGCGCTGATGCCGCTATCGCCGCTAAACGCGAAGACGTCGTTCGGTGCGCCCATAACCGACAGCCCGATCGGCCCGTCTTGGGAACGCGACATCAACGCCAGACGGTTCTGCAGCGTGGTCGCGAAGCCGCCATCCTGCATCGCCATCAAACCGCGCGCATCCAGAAGCGACGTTGGTTGCAACGCGTTGAACGCACCCATGAGCTGCGACGGGTTCATCAAATCGATTTCACCGTAGAGCCCGTAGAGCGATGCGTAATGGTTCTCGCGAATCTCATCGAGCGCGAGAGCCAAAGGCGCGAGCCCAGGTGCGTGGAAGAGCGCATCGAGGAAACTGCCCGCCTTCAGCTTCACTGAAACTGACGTCGCAGCGTAAGTCACCTGAGGACGCAGAATGCCCAGGAATCCGTTCACGGCGTCAAACGTATCCGTTACGCCGCCAGCGGCGGTTATGAACGTATACGAATTACCATGCCGCGGCCCACCACCGGCACTCGATGGCGTGAACCATACATCGCCACCAAGATTGATGATGCCCGTGGTCGCTTGCGCGGGGTCGGCGGTCACACGCAACACATCATTGGTCGAGCGGCCAAGCTCGATCAACAATTCGTTGCCCGAGGCCAACACGACATCGCCTTGAACGGTGAGCGTACCCACACCCAAGACGCCGCCGGGCGCGATCGCGCCATCTACCGAGGTCAGATACGTCGGATTGAACGTGCCCCGACCAGTCAACAGCCCTTGGATGATGAGCGCTTCGCCGGAATTGATCCGGCCGTCTACGTTCAGGAATCCGCGGCCCATGGTGAAGTCGGTCAGCACGTTCAGCGTACCGCCCGAGCGCACGTCGAGGGATGTCAGCAATCCATCGACCGTCAAACGATCGATCGTTACAGCGCTGTTCAACCGCGTCTCGCCAATCGCATCGAGCGTCACGTCATAATAACGCGCGCGCCGATGCAACGCTGGATCAGCGCTGTTCAGCGGCTCGACATTGTTCGGAACGAAATTCCGTGAACCAGGCCCGCCGGCGGTGACGATCATCTCGCCGGTACCCGTTGGATTTCCAGGCCCGACAACGTCTTGGCAGCTTTGCTCAAGGAAGCAGACTGTGCCGAACTTGCCGACCGGCCCATCCGCGCCGCCTTGCAGCGTGTCAGGCACGCCGTTCAGCAACTCGCCGTCGGCGCCGATGATCGCATAGTTGGGATCCATGTCCTGGACCCAATGGTTCGGATCCATCCAATCACGAATGCCGGCGCGGGCCGATGCATAAACGTAGGGGTTGTTCAGCACGATCTCTTGCCAGAACAGGAAGAGCGGCGGGTAAACGCTGAACTCCCCGTACGTGCCGATGCCGCCGTTAAACGAGAAACCGCCTGTGAGCACGCCGGCGACAACTGGTCGATCCCAACGCTCGTCAACAACCAAGGGCCCGCCGGAATCGCCGCCAGCCGTCGTTGCTTCGTGCGGCAGCGCCGAACCGCCAAGTCCGTTGAAATCATAATAGCCGTTGTTGCGCACCGGCGAGGTGTTGAGGAAGAAATTCGCCGGCAGATTGTTCGGATCATGGTTCGGATCGTCGAAGTCGAACCAATACATTGCATGCGTGAGGTTCGCGAAAGTCGTCGTGCCTGGGCCATTGATCGCGGGGCTCGACACGAAATCGTACGGGCTCATCAGCGCGTCGATCATGTTCTCCGCGGAGCGGCGGCGATAATCTATGCCAGCGAGCGAGCCGATGCCGGACGTCCCAACACCCGCGCCGCCATATCCAACCATCGTCGTATGCGTTGAACCATCGAGTGGTGAGAACAACAGCGTCCAGGTTGGGATATCTTGAACGTGGGTGTCGAGCGTGACGAGCGCGATGTCGCCGTTGCCGAATTCGCCGCCGCCGCCAAGCGCGACGGGCTGCGCGCCGCGATTATACCAGACCTGGTTTGCGTTATAGATCGACAGCGCCACGTTGGTTGAGAAGCCGCTGTCGCGCCAAACTTCATACGCTCCCGTGCCGGCCGCGCAGCCGTTCACAGCGACGCCGAGGCAGCGATTGGTCGAGCCGAAGCCGAAGCTAAGCGGAACGCCGCTTGTGGCGCCGAGAGCAGTCGCCAGCGGGCCGGTCAGTCCGCCGCCGCTGCCTGTGTCGCTCCCATATTGGTCCGCCGGACGCGTGTAGAGGCAGTGCGCCGCCGTGATCACCGTGCGTGGATTGATCAGCGTGCCGGTGCAGAGGCCGAGCCCCGCGGTGGTCGGGCCGGTTTGTACAAAGGCGATCTGTTGGCCAACGCCGGTGATGGACCCAGCCGGATCAAGTACCTCAGGCGAGTTCGCGAAATTCGCGCCCGTCGCCGGATTTCCGGGCCCTGGGGGCACGGTGTGATTGGTGACGATGGAATTGTGAGAGTCGAGCGCGTTGCTGTATTGCGACGCCGATTGCGCATTCGCGTTGGATCCAAAAGCGGCCGCCATAGTAATGGCGAGTACGGACGCAGTGGCGCGCAGCGCGCAAAAACGCGCTTTCGCAGATGACTTCGTCATCAACGTCTCCCTTGTTGCTTTGTGACAGCCCACCAGGCCCCTTGCGGCCCCGTTTGCGCCACAATTGCTGCCTGAGGCATTACAATCGTCAAGCGAAACCGAGCGAGCTTACTCGTTTGTCAGGATTGCCGCTCGCAAACGCGAGCAATGCGGCGCCCGGCGCCCGCTTCAGCGTTTGACGCTTTCGCCTCTGCACACTAGAACCCCGCCCAACGCGCCAATTCAAAGCGCGCTTTGACCGGCACACGCGCTCACCCATCTGAGCACAGGAGGCTGGCGAGGCACCCCGCCCGACGTGATCGTCCGGCGGGGCATTTGTGCATTGGCGTTTGGAGTGACGATGTTTGAGGCCCTGACAGAACGACTTGGCGGCGTCTTCGACCGGCTCACCGGCCGTGGCGCGCTGAATGAGGCCGACGTCGAAGCCGCGCTCCGCGAAGTGCGCGTTGCGTTGCTTGAGGCCGATGTCGCGCTCCCGGTGGTGAAGGACTTCATCACCAAGGTAAAGGCCGCCGCCGTCGGCGAAGCCGTCATCAAGGCGGTGAAGCCCGGCCAACAGGTCGTGAAGATCGTCTACGACACTTTGGTCGAGACGCTGGGCGGCGACGGCCCGCCCGAAACCCTGCGTATCGATGGCGAGCCGCCCAACGTCATCATGATGGCGGGCCTGCAAGGCTCAGGCAAAACTACCACAGCCGCGAAACTCGCAAATCGCCTGACGAAGACTGACAAAAAGCGCGTCTTGATGGCGTCGCTCGACGTCTACCGCCCAGCGGCGATGGAACAGCTTGCTACGCTTGGGAAAACCATCGGCGTCGATGTGCTGCCGATCCTAGCCGGCCAAAAGCCCGCCGACATCGCCAAGCGCGCGCTGACATCCGCGCGCATCGGCGGCCACGACGTTCTCATTCTTGATACGGCCGGCCGCACCACGCTCGACGATGAGATGATGGGCGAAGCCGCCGAGATCGCGAAAATCGCCAAGCCCGGCGAGATCCTGCTCGTCGCCGATAGCCTTACCGGCCAGGACGCCGTCGAGACCGCGCGGCGCTTCCACGAGCGCTTGCCGCTGACAGGCCTCGTGCTCACCCGCGCTGACGGCGACGGCCGTGGCGGCGCGGCGCTCTCGATGCGCGCTGTCACCGGCCTGCCAATTAAGTTCCTCGGCGTCGGCGAACGCACCGACGCGCTTGAGCCGTTCGACGCCCGTCGCGTCGCTGGGCGCATCCTTGGCCAAGGCGACATCGTCGGCCTCGTCGAGAAAGCCGCCGCGAATGTCGACCGCGAGCAAGCCGAGAAGATGGCCAAGAAAATGGCCAAGGGCGCGTTCGATTTCGACGACATGGCCGGTCAGCTCAATCAGCTGATGCAGATCGGCGGCCTGAAGGGCGTCATGGGCATGCTGCCCGGCGTCCAGAAGCTCAAAGGCCAGATCAACGAAGCAGCCATGGATGACCGCCAGCTGCGCCGCCAGGTCGGCATCATTCGCTCGATGACCGCCGCCGAGCGCAAAAAGCCAGACCTCATCAACGGTCGCCGACGCGCCCGCATCGCCAAAGGTTCCGGCGTTGAGGTGTCGGAGGTCAACAAGCTCATCAAGATGCACCGCAACATGGCTGACATGGCAAAAGCCATGGGTAAGGGGAAACTCCCCGCCGGCCTCGCGGGCATGATGCCTGGCGGTAGCCGCATGCCGAGCCCTGAAATGCTCCGGCAAATGGGTGGCGGTATTCCAGGTTTACCAAATCAAGGCAGCCCAACTGGCCTTCCCGGCCTGCCAGGGCTTCCCGGAAGCCAGAAAAAAGACTAAGAGTTCAAAGGAGAAAGTAAGAAATGTCCCTGAAAATCCGTCTCGCCCGCGGCGGCGCCAAAAAGCGTCCATTCTACTCCATCGTTGTCGCGGACAGCCGTAGCCCTCGTGATGGGCGATTCATCGAGAAGGTTGGCACCTACAATCCTATATTGAAGTCAGACGACCCGAACCGTGTCGTTCTCAAGCTTGAGCGGATCCAAGACTGGATGAAGAAGGGCGCGCAACCGACTGACCGCGTGGCCCGCTTCCTTGACCAGGCTGGCGTGCAAAAGCGCGAGGCCCGCAGCAACCCGAACAAGGCCCAGCCGGGCAAGAAGATGACGGAACGCGCAGAAGCGCGCGCCGCCGCCAACGCCCCGGCCGAGGCAGCTCCAGAGGCATAAGGAAAACCCTTGCCCACCACCAAAAAGACCGTTCCGTCAAAGACTTCGGCAAAGCCAGCGGCGAAGCCCGCAGTCAAAGCCGCAGCTAAGACCGTGGCCTCCAAGCCTGCCCCCGCGCCCGCCCCGGCGGCGCGCCGGGACCAGCGTCCGCCGGCCAAAGCGGAAGCGCGCCCGGCCGCGCCAAAGGCGGCAGAGGCGAAGTCCGCCAAGGCGGCTCCAGCGCCTAAACCGGTAGCGAAGGGCGCCGAGGCGAAGCCGCCCGGCAAGGCGGCGGCGAAAGCCGCGCCGGTCGCCAAGCCTGCGCCTAAGCCGGTTGAGCCGAAGGCAAAGGTGGAGGCCAAAAAGCCTGCGGCGAAGCCGGAGCCCGCGCCGAAGGTGGTAGCCAAGGGCGCAGCAAAACCGGCGAAGGCCGAAGCGGCCAAGCCCGAAGCCAAAGCCAAGACTGAGCCGAAGGTTGGAGCCAAGCCCGCACCGAAGGCAGCTGCGAAGCCCGAACCGAAGGCGAAGCCCGAGCCCAAGGCTAAGGCGAAAGCCGAGCCAGCGGCCAAGCCTGAGCCGAAAAAGCCCGAGCCCAAGAAGCCGGAAGCCAAGGCCGCGCCAGAGCCAAAAGCCAAGGCTGCGCCGAAGGCGCCTCCTAAACCCGTACCGCCGCCAAAGCCTTTGGTGGCGCCAGTCACCACTAAGACCGCGCCGATCATCACCCGTCCGGTGCTGAACGGCGCGCGCCCGATCACCCGCCCCGTCGCCCCGCCGAAGCCGCTTTCCGCGCCTAAGCCATCCGCGACGCAACCGGAAATCATCGGAGACGAACAGGCGGTGCCGGCGTTTAAAGGCAAGTCATCAAGCGCGAAAGGAATGGTGCTCGTCGGTGCTGTCGCTGGCGCGTTCGGCGTAAAAGGTGAAGTGCGTTTGCGCGCGTTCACCGCCGAGAAGCAAGGCGTGATCGCCTACGGCCCGCTCCACACAGCCGAAGGCAAAGTGCTGTTGAAGCCGAAGTCCTGGCGCGAGTTGAAGGATGGCGTCGCCATCACCGCGCCGGAAGTGAAAAGCCGCGAAGAAGCCGAGAAGCTGAAGGGCACGCGCCTTTACGTCCCGCGCGCCAATCTGCCGGCCCCGGCGGAAGACGAATTCTATATCGTCGATCTGCTAGGCTGCCGCGCCGAAAGCGTGGACGGCGGCGTGCTGGGCGAGATCGTGGCGGTTTGGAATTTCGGCGCTGGCGATATTCTCGAGTATCGCCCGCAAAACGGCGGCCCGAACCAACGCATCACGTTCACCAAGGACACCGCGCCGCTGGTCGATCTCACCGGCAAACGCGTCGTTCTCGACCCGCCGGCCCCCGAAGCGGTCGGCAAGTGATCGCGCGGCGATGTTCGCCGCAAGCATCATCACGCTTTTCCCGGAAGCATTCCCGGGCACGCTTGGCGTCTCGCTGATTGGCAAGGCGTTGCGCGAGGGCGCATGGTCGCTTGAAACCTTGAACCTGCGCGATTTCGGCCAAGGCCCGCACAAGAACGTGGACGACACCCCTGCTGGCGGCGGCGCCGGTATGGTGTTGCGCGCCGACGTCGCCGCCACTGCGATCGACAGCATTCCACGCAACGATCGCCCGCTGATCTATCTTTCGCCGCGCGGCGATCAGCTGAACCAATCCATGGCGCGAGAGTGGGCGGCCGGCCCCGGCCTCATCCTTTTCTGCGGCCGCTTTGAAGCCCTTGATGAACGCGTCATCGAAGCCCGCAACATGCGTGAAGTCGCTGTGGGGGGCGCCGTATTGGCCGGCGGCGAGGCCGCCGCGCTCGTGCTGCTCGAAGCCTGCGTCCGACTCATTCCAGGTGTGCTCGGAAACGAGGCCTCCATCGTCGAGGAAAGCTTCAGCGACGGCCTGCTCGAACACCCGCATTACACCCGGCCGCGCGAATGGGAGGGCCGTTCAATCCCAGAGGTGCTGACGTCCGGCGATCATTCCAAGGTCGCCGTTTGGCGCCAGGCCGAGCGCCAGCGCATAACTGCCCAAAGACGGCCCGATTTGCTCGCCAAACGCGACCGCAAATAAAGCTCGGAGTATTCTCGTGCGCAGTCTGATTTTCGCCCTTGCCCTCACTGCAGCGTTTCCGGCCGCCGCCCAGACCCCGCCGCCGCAAAATGAGATGGCGCAGGTCGCGCGGATGCTCGGCGCCATTTGGCGGCCTCTGCCCCCATCCCAGCCCGGCCAACAGCGCGCCACCGCCGAGGCGGCTTGCGTCGGCGCAAACGAAGAGATGAACGCTGTGAGCGAAGTGGTGCCCGAGGATCTCAGTTCGCCGGCGCTCAACTCCATCCGCGCCTCACGCGGGTTCGTGATCGTCAACAGCGCTGACATCGGGGAAGCCTACTTCTTCCCGAACGCCGAACTTGGATTCATCACCCCAGGCCCTGGTCAATTCGCGATAACCGACCGCGCTCAAGGGCGGGTCGATCTCACCGACTCCGCGGGCGCGACCATACCGGTCCAGATCGGTGCGTCTGGGGGGCTGCCGCTGATGCGGATTCTGCGTCCGAACGCCACGCCGCTGACCTTCGTCGGCTGCGCCTCCACGGGCAATCCCGGCGGGTAAAACCAGGGCGAGGCCCTCGACAAGCCCGCCCGGCTCCCTTATACGCCCCCCTTTCCTGTCGTTTCCTTTGGAGACGCCGGCCTTTGGCCGCGCGTTCCCCGTGTGCTCCGATGAACCTGATCCAGACGCTCCAACAAGAAGAAATCGCCCGCGTCACCGCTGGCAAAACCATCCCGTCCTTCGACCCGGGCGACACGCTGCGCGTGAACGTGAAGATCAAGGAAGGCGACCGTGAGCGCGTCCAGGCTTACGAAGGCGTCTGCATCGCCCGTTCGGGCGCCGGCCTCAACGCCAATTTCACCGTCCGCAAGATCAGCTTCGGCGAAGGTGTGGAACGCGTGTTCCCGCTCTACGCCCCAACGCTGGACTCGATCGACGTCGTCCGTCGCGGCGCCGTTCGCCGCGCGAAGCTCTATTACCTGCGTGATCGCCGCGGCAAGTCGGCCCGCATCGCTGAACGCGCCGGTGGCGCGCGCGAGGACGATTTCGTCGGCGCAGAAATCGAAGCGCCGGCCGCCGAGTAATCGTCCGGCAAAAGCCAATCAAAAGGCCCGCGATCGCTCGCGGGCCTTTTTCATTTCAGAGGCCCCGCGCTTGACCTCCGCGCCCGGCACGCGCACCTCACCCAGATCAGATGAACGCGCCCGCCAAATCCTCAAGTTCAGACGTCGAGATCGTGACGTTCGGCTGCAGGCTCAATGCCTATGAGAGCGAAGCGATGCGCGCGCTCGCCGGCGAAGCGTCGCTCTCAAACGCTTTGATCTTCAACACCTGCGCCGTCACCAACGAAGCGGTGCGCCAAGCCCGCCAAGCCATCCGTCGCGCGCGCCGCGAACGGCCGGACGCTGAAATCATCGTCACCGGCTGCGCCGCGCAGATCGACCCTCACAGCTTCGCGGCGATGCCGGAAGTAAGTCGCGTCATCGGCAATTCCGAAAAGATGACAGCTTCCGGCCTCGCGCGCAGCGAAGAACGCGTGCGTGTCGCCGACATCATGGCCGTGCGCGAAACCGCGCCGCATCTGATCGATGGCTATGCAGAACGCACCCGCGCGCATGTGCAAGTGCAGAACGGTTGCGACCATCGCTGCACGTTTTGCATCATCCCCTACGGACGCGGAAATTCGCGTTCGGCGGCGGCCGGCGATGTGGTCGCGCAAGTGCGCCGCCTCGTGGACAACGGCTATCAGGAGATAGTTCTCACCGGCGTCGATCTCACCTCCTGGGGCGCCGATCTTCCGGGGCAACCCGCGCTCGGCAATCTCGTCGCGCGCATTTTGAAGCTCGTGCCGGACCTCAAGACGCTTCGCCTCTCCTCCATCGACGCGGTGGAGATGGATGCAGCTTTGTTCGATCTTGTGACCACCGAGAAACGCGTCGCGCCGTATTTGCATCTCTCGCTGCAGCACGGCGACGATCTCATCCTGAAGCGCATGAAGCGCCGCCACGCGCGCGCGCAAGCGATTGAGTTGTGCCAACGTGTGAAATCCGCCCGCCCAGAGATCGCCCTTGGCGCCGATCTCATCGCCGGCTTCCCCACCGAAACCGACGCGCACTTCGCGAACACATTGGCGCTGATCGAGGAATGCGATCTCGCCTTCGTGCATGCTTTCCCGTTCAGTCCGCGCGAAGGCACGCCCGCCGCGCGCATGCCACAACTTGATCGCGCTTTGATCAAGCACCGCGCCGCGCGCCTGCGCGAAGCGGGCGGTGCGGCGCTACAGAAGCACCTCGCCCGCTGGGTCGGCCGCGAGGCTGACGCGCTGGTGGAGAAGGATGGCTTCGCGCGTCTGCCGGATTTTACGGGCGTGCTCTTCTCCCCCTCCTCTCAAAAGGAGGGGGCCGGGGGGTGGGGTGAACCTCCGAAGCCTGAAAGTCTTGGCGCGACGCACGCAACGGCAAACGCTGGCGCTTCACCCCACCCCCTACCCCCTCCCCCACCGGTTTGCTCCGCAACCCGGCCATCAGAGAATCCCGATCGCAGCGCGATCGGGAGGGGGAGTGGGATCAAACTTCGCTTCACCGCGCATGACGGCGCGCATCTGATTGGCGTGGCCGCATGATTTGGGGATTGTTCGGCAAGAAGGACAAAGAGGCCGCGGCGAAGGAGGAGAAATCCGGCGTCGCGCGGCTGTTCGAGGGCTTAGCGAAATCCTCGTCCAAGCTGGCAGACGGCGTCGGCGCCATCTTCACCAAGCAGAAGCTCGACCGCGCCGCCATCGACGCGCTCGAAGAAGCGCTCATCGCCTCCGACATGGGCCCCGCCGCCGCGCAGCGCATCGCCGCAGCACTTGAGAAAGAGCGCTTCGACAAAGAACTCGGCGTCGATGAAGCACGCAAATTCCTCGCCGGTGAAATCGCCGACATCCTGCGCCCGCGCGAAGCCGCGCTCGACCTCAACAGCGGGCCGAAGCCGCGCGTCGTGCTGGTGATCGGCGTCAATGGTTCCGGCAAAACCACGACCATCGGTAAGCTGGCGAAGCTGCTCACCGACAGCGGCGCAAAAGTCGTCATCGGCGCCGCCGACACCTTCCGCGCCGCTGCCATCGAACAATTGCAGACCTGGGCGCAACGCGCAGGCGCTGAGTTCATCGCGTCCAAGCAAGGCGCCGACGCCGCCGGCATCGCCTTCGAGGCAGTGAAGCGCGCGAAGGAAACGAACGCCGACGTCGCCTTGATCGACACGGCCGGGCGCCTGCAAAACAAGACCGAGCTGATGGCCGAGCTCGCCAAGATTATCCGCGTCATGCGCAAGATCGACGAGGACGCCCCGCACGAGACGTTGCTGGTGCTTGACGCCACCGTCGGCCAGAACGCCCTCAGCCAAACCGAGAGCTTCCGCGCCGTCGCCGATATCACCGGGCTGGTGATGACGAAACTCGACGGCACCGCCAAAGGCGGCGTGCTGATCGCGCTGGCCGAACGCCACGCGATCCCGATCCATTTCGTCGGCGTCGGTGAAAAAGCGGAAGACCTCCAGCCGTTCAATGCCGATGTGTTTGCGCGCGCGCTGGTCGGCGCTGGCGACTAACGGGTCACCGCGCGCACAGGCGCGGCGATGTTGCAGATATTCAGCCGGCCTGTCGGCGCATTGGCGAAGAAGCTTTCGCGGCGGGTGCGGCGCGAGTCCACGACGCGCGCCCATGTCGCGCTGTCGGTGCGCAGCGTTTCGAGATTTGTGCGCTCCGCCGCCGGCACGTCAGACGCAACACGAATCGAGCGGATCAGCGTGCGCTCAGCGGCGGTGGCGTAAAAGCCTAGCGCTTCCGTGCCGCGTTGCGTCGATGACAAAAGCTCCATCCCCTGCACAACGCGCCCCACCAGCGTGATGTTGCGATCGAGATGGCGCGGCGCCTGGCCGTTGACGACATAAAGTTGGCCGGCGTTGCCGGAATTCAGGCCATCGCCGCGCGCCGAACCAACGATGCCGTAGCAATGCGTCATCCACGTTTCTTGGCGATTGCGCGCGGCGGGGAAGCCGTCGGAGAAGCCAACTTCGTCGGCGTAAGTATCGGGATCGGCGAAGGGCGTGAACGGAAGCGAAGCGCGCGGACGCGCGATCTCGCCCGCCACCGACTCCAACCCAGCCCCGAGCGGCTTTGGATCCTCGTCCGGCCGCCCCCATTGCACGACGTAATTGTCCTGCGAGCGCAAAATGCCGCCGCCGTCATAATAATTCGCCCGGGCCAAGGCGCGAATGTTGGCCACATGGTTCGGCGCGAAGCTGGGCGCAAGTTCGATGATCACCCGCCCGCGCGGCAGCTCCATGTAAATCGTGTTGTTCGGATCGATCGCCCGCCAGTCTGATGCTGGCGATTGCGCCAGAATGTCAGCCAGCGCCGGCGGAGGCGTCGTCGTATCGGTTTGCGCCGCCTGCTCAGTCGCCGGGCTCGCACACGCCACCGCTAAAAAAGCCAACGCCGTCCACATGAAGCGCATGACACCCCTCCCAAATCTGTCGCTTGCGATCTGACCCAGCGCGGCGCGGCTTGTCCATGCCGTTTCGACTGGTCTAGCGGGGCGGCCCTGGCGTATCAGGGGCCATGACCGAGACGCCCGCTTCGCCGCCAGCCAAATCCGTTCGCAGCGGCACTAACCAATTGCTGATCGACCTCGGCCCGATCGCCGTTTTCGTCATTGCCTACAACGTGCTGAACCGCATTCCGTCCATGGCGGAGGAAGCGGTCTACATCTCGACCGGCATTTTCATCGTCGCGACGATCGCGACGATCATCTATTGCCGCATCACGCGCGGCAGCGTGCCACCCGTTCTGATTGTAACGGGCGTGCTGGTGACGGCGTTTGGCGGCCTCACGCTCGCGCTGCATGACCAGCGCTTCATTCAGATGAAGCCGACATTCGTCTATGGGTTTTATGCGGCTGCGATCTTCGGTTCGATGCTGTTCAAACTCAACATCTGGAAGCTGCTGTTCGGCCACGCCTTCACGCTGCCCGATCGGATTTGGAACGTCCTCGCGTTGCGCTGGGGCGCGTTCTTCGTATTCATGGCGATCCTCAACGAGGTAATCCGGCGCACCCAAGATTTCGATTTCTGGCTGAGCTCACGTCTATGGCTTGTGTTCCCGCTGGTGATCGCCTTCGCGATCGCAAATACGCCGCTTGTGTTGAAACACCAGCCGCCGGAAACAAATGACACTGTAAAGTAACTGTGCGCGAGCTGCTCTCGAGAGCACTCCGTCTCAAATTCGCCCACGTGGGGAACCACGTTTCGATCATGGTGCTCTCGCGATTGAACCGTCATGAACGCGCGCTAAAACCGCGTGCGGTGTGTGGGGCAAGCAATCAATATGGCGCGACGTATGTCGGACCAAGCTGAGGCCGACGCATTCCGCTTGGCGCGGTCTACGAGCCATTTGCTGCATCGGGCGCAGCAACTTGCCTCGGATCGCTTCAGCTTTCTTGTTGGCGATGACGGCGTCACGTTACGGCAGTTCGCTGTGCTTGCAGCCATTCACGAGCATCCTGGCTTAAGCCAAACCGATCTCGTGCGCGCCACCGGCATCGATCGCTCGACCCTCGCCGATATGGTGACCCGCATGGAGAAGCGCGGGCTTATCACCCGCACAGCTTCCCCGTCGGATGGGCGCGCCCATGCTGTGGATTTAGCTGCCGCGGGCCAGCAAATGCTCTCGAGCGCCACCAAACACGCGCGCGCCGCCGACGCGGCCATCCTAGACTCGCTTCCGAAGAACAAGCGTCGCGCCTTCCAATCCACGCTCGCTCTGCTGGCCGAGCTCGCCGACAAAGGCGAACGCGCGACGCGCAAGGAAGACAAAAAGGCCGACAAAAAGCGCCAGCAAGCCGAACCGAAGCCCGAGAAGACAAAAGGAAAAGAGCGCGCCTAAGGCCGCGCTAGCGCCGGCAAGATCACGCGCTCAACGTCGTCCTGCGTTAGCGGCCCGCGGTGCACGGCGCGGATAGCGCCATCGGGGCCAATCACGAAGGTCTCCGGCACGCCCGCCATGCCAAGCTCCAACCCGAAACGTCCCTCCGGATCGAGGGCCGTCGCCGCGAACGGATTGCCGAGGTCGGTCAGAAACCCCTGCGCGTCGTCCGCCTCGTCCTTGTAAGCCACGCCGACGATGGTCACTCCGCTCTCGGCCAGTTGCGAAAGCACCGGATGCTCGGCACGACACGGCGTACACCAAGAGGCGAAAAGATTGATCACGTGCGCACGCCCGGCGAAATCGGCGCTCGTCACCGGCGCGCCGCCGCCAAGACGTTGAAGTTCATAAGCCGGCTGCGGGCGCCCAATGCGCCCCTCGGAAACGGTCTGGCGCTCACCGCCGCGCAGCAGCACGAACGCGCTCAGCACCACGATTAGCCCCAACACCGCGAGCGGCAGCCATTGGCCCCACCGGCTCATGGCTTGCGCTCCAACTCTCTGGCGCGCTTGGCCCAATGTAGACCGCGCAAAACCACCGCGATGGTCAAAACGGCCAGAAAGCTCAGCGCGACCGCGTAAGCTCCGTTCACATAAGCCGACACATCAGAATCGATCATTGCGCGCTCCGCAGACGTTGCGCTTCCACGCGGCGACGATTAATCGCCGCGCGCATGGACACTAGCAGCAAGGCCGCGAACAGGGCCGCGTATGCGCCGAACATCGTCATCAGCGGCCCCACCATCGAGGGATCAACCGACATCGACGAACCTTGAAAGATCGAGCGCTGATGCAACGTCGACCACCAATCTACGGAGAACTTTATGATCGGCAGGTTGATCAAACCAACCAGGCACAGGATCGCCGCGAAGCGCCCGGCTTTCTCCTCGTCGTCTACCGCCGTCCAAAGCGCGATGTAGCCGAGATAGATCAAGAACAGCACCAGCATGGACGTGAGCCGTCCATCCCACTCCCACCAGGTGCCCCACGTCGGCGCGCCCCAGATGGAGCCGGTGATCAGGCATATAGCCGCGAACGTCGCGCCAATCGGCGCCGCCGCGCGCGCCGCGACGTCCGCCAAAGCGTGGCGCCAAACCAGGCTCACAAAGCTAGCGCCGCCCATCGTCGCGTAGGCGATCAACGACATCCACGCAGCCGGCACATGCACGTACATGATCCGCACCGTCTCGCCCTGCTGATAATCCGCTGGCGAAAACTGAAACGCCCACGGCAGGCCGACCACGAACAGCACAGCCGCGAGCGCGCCGAAAATCGGCGTCGCCCACGCGGAAAACGCCATGAAGCGCGCTGGGTTGGCGAAGGTTGAGATCATGGCTCCACGCTACCCGACACCTGCCTATTCCGCGTGCAGACGCAACGCCGCAGCCGCCGCGATTGGCCCGATTGCGATGGATGCGGCGGCACAGCCCGCCAAAATCAGAAATGGCCCGCCAAACCCGGCGCCAGCCGCGACTGCGGCGCCAAAGATGATAGGCGGCGCAAAGAACGGCAGCACGATAAGAGCGATCAAAACGCCGGCGCGCTTTACGCCCGCCGCGATGGCCGCGCCCACTAACCCCATGCCGATGAACGCCGCGCTGCCGAGCGCCACACTCGCCACGATCGCTGGGATCAAATGCAGCGGTGCTTGCAGCGCGATGGCTGCCGGCGCGCTGGCCAAAGCAAGCGGCAACCCCACCGCCACCCAAAGCGCCGCGCCCTTCACCAGAACGATCATCTCAAGCGAAGCCGGCGAGAGCAGCATCTGCTCCAACGATCCATCCTCGATATCGGCCTGAAACAGCCGCTCCAGCATCGCCAAAATCGCCAGCGCCGCCGCGATCCACACAAGCGGCGGACCAGCCGCCGCAAGCAGTGCGCGTTCGGCGCCCATGGCCAACGGCACGAGCGTCGTCGCGCCGAAGAAATAGCCGACCGGCGCCAGCGCCCCGCCACCGGCGCTCCATGCGAGCGCGAGATCGCGTTTGAATGTCGCGGACAAAGCGCTCATGCGCCGACCTCGACGCGCGCACTCGGCGTCGGCACAAGCGGCTCATGCACCGCCGCCAACACAACGCCACCCTGCGCCCGGTGCGCCTCGATCAAATCCGAAAGCAGCGCACGCCCCGCCGCGTCGAGCGCCGCCGCTGGTTCGTCGAGCAGCCACACCGGCCGCCGCGCCAGCAGCAAGCGCGACAACGCCAAGCGCCGCGCCTGCCCTTGGCTCAACACACGCGCCGGCAAATCTGCTGCGCGCGCCAGACCAACGCGCTCCAACGCCGCGCGCTCATCGCCCGCGCCGCCCAACAATCCCGCCCAATAACGCAAATGTGCGCGCACGCTGATTGAGGGCTTCAAGCCGTTTTGGTGCGCCACGAAGTGCTGCGCCAAAGCGGACTCGCTTGCGCCGTCGAGCACGATGCGCCCCGCGTGCGGACGCAAAAAACCGGCGATCGCCCGTAAAAGACTGGTTTTTCCCGCGCCATTCGGCCCGACGATCTCCACCAACGCGCTTGGCGCGGCCTCAAAGCTCAGCCCGTCAAACAGCACGCGTCCGCCGCGCGCGATGGCAAGCGCCTCGACCCGCACCCGTGGCGTTTCTTGGAAAGGTCCGTCGGCGCTCATAATCCCGCCCCGGTTCTAAGAAGGGTTGCGCCATCCGCCAAGGCGACGTTCTGTTTGCGGGCGGTAGGGAGGGAATGATGCGACGGATTTTTGCCGGCCTGGCTTTGGCCGCTTTGCTGGTCGCCTGCGGCCAAGCCGATCAGGTTGAAAACGCGGGCGGTCCGATGGGCGGCGCGGATGGTTACGCCAGCGTGACCCGTGAGGAAGCCGCGCAGGAGGCCCCAGCGCCAATGGCGCCTCCCCCGCCTCCGCCGGCCCCCACGACAGCGCCGGCCGACGCTGACGTAAGTCGCGGCGGCGAAACCGGGTCCAGCGTCACGCCGACGCCCGATCAGCCCCGCGGCGGAACGAACTCCCCAATTCTGTTCCTTGCCTATTCCTACCAAATCGGTCTTGAGCTTCCGGCTGGCGTGCTTGCCGACACCGTCGCCCGCCACGTCGCCAACTGCCAGGCCGCGGGCCCACGGCTCTGCCAACTCGTCGGCTCCAACGTCAGCGGCGACCCCGAAAGCAGCATGAACGGCTACGTTTCGCTTCGGGCCGAGCCCAATTGGCTGCGTACCTTCCGCAACGGCCTCGAGGCCGAGGCCGACGCCGCCGGCGGCAAGATCCTGCAAGAAGCCACCAACAGCGAAGACCTTACCCGCGCTATCGTCGATACCGAAGCGCGTCTGCGTGCGCAAACCGCGCTGCGTGATCGCTTGCAGCGCCTGCTTGAAAGCCGTCCTGGGCGTTTGTCCGACCTGCTTGAAGTCGAACGCGAACTGGCGCGGGTTCAGGGCGAGATTGACGCGGTGCAATCGGCGCTCGCTGTGATGCGCACGCGCGTTTCAATGTCCGAGCTCACCTTGAGCTACCAATCCACATCGCGCCCGCTGCGCAGCGACACGTTCCGGCCGCTGGGTGAGGCATTCGCCAACTTCCTCGGCATCGTCGTCGCCGGCTTTGCCGCGATCGTCACCATCATCGCCGGTCTCATCCCACTTGCAGTCGTTGTGGTTCCGATTGTTTGGCTGGTGCTGCGCTGGCGCCGACGCCGCGGGGGGCGCTTCTTCAACCGCGATCCGAAACCGGCGGAGCCGGCGACACCGCCTCAATAGACGCCAAAATCGCGGCTTGTTGCGAAACCATCGCAACAAGCCGCTTTCTCTTTCCCCGATCAATTGCGCGTTCACAAATCGGCGCTAAATAAGCCTTGCCGCGCGCCCGGTTTGATTCCGGATTTGGGGCGCTCCCCAACGCGTTTGCATCTCTGTCGCTACTCAAGCCGGATGCACAACCATGCCATCTCTGAACTCATTCAACGCCCGCCGCACGCTCAATGTCGGCGGCAAGAGCTACACATACTTTGATCTCAACGCCGCGTCGGCGAACGGCCTGGGCGATATCTCGCGCCTGCCTGTGTCGCTGAAGGTTTTGGTCGAGAATTTGCTGCGTACCGAAGACGGCGTCGCGGTGAAGAAGGCCGACATCCTGGCCATGACCTCGTGGCTCATCAACAAGGGCAAGAACGAAGTTGAGATCGCCTTCAGCCCCGCGCGCGTGCTGATGCAGGATTTCACCGGCGTGCCGGCGGTGGTCGATCTCGCGGCCATGCGCGACGCCGCCGCGAAGCTTGGCGCCGATCCTGAGCGCATCAATCCGTTGGTGCCCGTCGATCTCGTCATCGACCACTCAGTAATGGTCGATCACTTCGCCACCTCCAGCGCCTTCAAGCAGAACGTCGAGATTGAATATGAGCGCAATTTCGAGCGCTACATCTTCCTGCGCTGGGGCCAGCAGGCCTTCCAAAATTTCCGCGTCGTCCCGCCGGGCACCGGTATCTGCCACCAGGTGAACCTCGAATATCTCGGCCAATCGGTTTGGACGCGTGACGAGAACGGCGAAACCTTCGCCTATCCGGACTCGGTCGTTGGCACCGACAGCCACACCACCATGATCAACGGCATCGGCGTGCTCGGCTGGGGCGTGGGCGGCATCGAGGCGGAAGCGGCGATGCTCGGCCAATCGATTTCGATGCTGATCCCAGAAGTGATCGGCTTCAAACTCAACGGCAAGCTGCCCGAGGGCGCGACCGCGACCGACCTCGTGCTCACCGTCACGCAAATGCTGCGCAAGAAGGGCGTGGTGGGCAAGTTCGTGGAGTTTTACGGGCCGGGCCTCGGCCTCCTCTCCGTCGAAGACCGCGCCACCATCGCCAACATGGCCCCGGAATACGGTGCGACCTGCGGCTTCTTCCCGGTCGATCAAAAGACCATCGACTATCTCACCGCCACCGGCCGCAACGCCGATCGCGTCGCGCTCGTGGAAACCTATTGCAAGACCCAAGGCATGTGGGGCGGCGTCGAGCCGGAGTTTACAGACACGCTCGAACTCAACCTGTCTGACGTCGTGCCCTCCCTGGCCGGTCCGAAGCGCCCGCAGGATCGTGTCGCCCTTGGCGGCGTGGGCCGCGGTTTCACCGAGACGATGACCAACGAATTCCGCAAAGGCGGCGAGTTGAACATGCGCGCGCCGGTAAACGGCGCAAAGCATGACCTCGGCCACGGAGACGTCGTGATCGCGGCCATCACCTCGTGCACCAACACCTCAAACCCATCAGTGTTGATCGCCGCCGGCCTCGTCGCGAAGAACGCCGTCGCCAAGGGCCTCACGACAAAGCCCTGGGTGAAAACCTCGCTCGCGCCTGGCTCGCAAGTGGTCACCGATTATCTCGCGAAAGCCGGGCTCGATAAATATCTCGACCAACTTGGCTTCAACCTCGTCGGCTATGGCTGCACGACCTGCATCGGCAATTCTGGCCCACTGCCGCCGGCGATTTCCGCCAGCGTCACGGAGAACGACATCGTCGTCGCCTCCGTGCTCTCAGGAAACCGCAACTTCGAAGGTCGCGTGAACCAAGATGTGCGCGCGAACTATCTCGCCTCACCGCCACTGGTCGTCGCCTACGCACTGGCCGGCAGCGTCTACAAGAACCTCGAAACCGAACCGCTCGGCACGGGCAAGGACGGCCAACCCGTCTTCCTCAAGGACATCTGGCCCACCAATGCTGACGTCGAAGCCGCCGTACGCAATGCGGTCACGCAAAAGATGTTCGAGGATCGCTACGCCAACGTTTTCGAAGGCGACAAACACTGGCAGGCCATTCAGGCCGGCACGGGTCGCACCTATGAGTGGGACACGAAATCCACTTACGTGGCCAACCCGCCTTATTTTGATGGCATGAGCATGACGCCGACGCCGCTCACGGATGTGCGCGGCGCGCACGTGCTGGCGTTGTTCGGCGACTCGATCACCACCGACCACATCAGCCCCGCCGGCTCGATCAAGAAAACCTCGCCCGCAGGCTTGTACCTCTCGCAACACAATGTGCCGTTCGAGGAATTCAATTCCTACGGCGCGCGCCGCGGCAACCACGAAGTCATGATGCGCGGCACCTTCGCCAACATCCGCATCAAAAACGCCATGGTCACGGACGATGCGGGCAATGTCATCGAAGGCGGCTTAACGGTTCACCATCCATCCGGCGAACGCATGGCCATCTACGACGCCTCCATGCGCTACCAGAAGGAAGGCCGTGACCTCATCGTCTTCGCGGGCAAGGAATACGGCACCGGCTCCTCCCGCGATTGGGCCGCCAAAGGCACTAAGCTCCTTGGCGTCCGCGCCGTGGTGGCCGAGAGCTTCGAGCGAATCCACCGCTCAAACCTGATCGGCATGGGCGTGATCCCGCTGCAATTTCTCGACGGCCAATCCTGGAAAGGGCTCAACCTCACCGGCGCAGAGACGGTCTCCATCGATAACGTCGCCGCGCTTGGCCCCCGGCAGAACGTCGCCCTCAAAATATGCCGCACTGGCGGGGCAGTGGAGGAAGTCGAGGTCTGCTGCCGGATCGATACCGAGAACGAGGTGGAATATTTCCGCAATGGCGGCATTCTTCACTATGTTCTGCGGGGATTGGCGCGGTCCTGACTGCAATCAATCCCGCCATAACGGGGGTTTGATTCGAATGGCGGGCGGCGGGCCTCCATGTTTCCAGCCATGAAGGCTCGCCTCCTCGCCGCCGCCCTGCTCGTCTGGGCGGCGTTGAGCGCTCTCGCGCCCGGGCATGCGTATGCGCAGACGGCCCCCGTGCGCGCGCCCATCGTGGTTGAACTCTACACCAGCCAAGGCTGCTGGCATTGTGCGCGCGCCAACCGCTTCCTGGGCACGCTTTCGCGCGAGGACGACATACTCGCCCTCACCTTCTCGGTGGACTACTGGGACTATCTGGGCTGGGCGGATACTTTCGCCGAACCTGAATATGCCCAACGTCAGCGCGCCTATGCCGATGCGCTACGTGGACGACGCTCGACGCCGCAATTGGTGATCGCCGGCCAGCGCCAAGTGAGCGCCACCGATTGGGACGTCGCGCGGGCCACCTTGGACCAAGTGCGCGCAACCGCACGCGCCGCCGGCGCACCAAGTGTTTCGATCCAGCGCTTGCGCAATAGCAGCATCCGCGCCGTCGTCGGCGCGGGCACAAGCGCTGGCGAGGCGGACGTGTGGTTCATCGCTTTTGAACCCGGCCCCGTCGCCGTCAACGTGCTTGCCGGCGAGAATGATCGGCGCACCCTCTGGCACTACAACCTCGTCCGCCGCATCACTCGCGTCGGGGGTTGGAGCGGCGCTTCGGCGTATTACGAGCAGCCACGCTGCACGCCCGAGTGCGTAGTCATCGTCCAAGCGCCGAACGGCGGACCGATCCTGGGCGCGGCGTCAACGCGGCGCGCCCGACGCTGATCATTATTGCGGCGGCGGTGGAGGTGGCGCCGGCGCAGCGCCAGGCACAAGAGTGCTCAGCGGCGCCACCAGCGTGTCCACATCGATACCGCTCAGTGCGAACGCCCACGCCGCAGCGCGATTGTTCACCTCAAGCGCCGCCGGCTCCTGCTCCGGCGTTTGCGCGCGCGCCACGAGCTTCAGCCACGTCTTGCCATCGCTATCGATAAGTTCGCCGTCGATGAGCACGCCATCGAACGTGATGACGCGCACGCGTGCGCGCGGCGCACCTTGGATGGCCGGCGCCTCCATCACATCCGTCGGCGCGAGCGCCGTGATACGTTCTCCCACAGCGTTGACACTCGATTGCGCCACCGCCGCCAAGCGTGCCGGCAGCACAATTTGGAAGTCTTGCCCCTGCGCTTCGCGCGCCAGGGTGTACGGGCGTCCAACGGACGGCACGACTTCCACCCGCGCCAAGCTCGCTGGGTCAAGCGAGAGCGGCCGCAGTTCAAGCCATGACGCAACGCTGCGCAGCGGCGGCAATTCCCCGCGCGCGGACCACACTTGGTCCTGGCCGGTGCGGCGCACGTAGAGGCTGCCGTTCGGCTCAACACCCAGGATCACATCCACAAGCAGCGCACGCGCGCCGTCTTCAACCTGCACCAGCACGCCACGCCCGCCCTCGCGCGGGTCGCCCACGCCCAGGCGCTCATGCTTGGTCGGATCGCCGGTCATGCGGCGAACATATTGAAGGCTCTGCAATCCCTCTGTCAGGCGCGCCAAAGCAGCGGCGTTCACAGGATAGTTGCCACGATCCTGCATCGCCCAGCCGCGTTGCGTGCGCTCGATGCGATAGCTGGCTTCTGTGCTTGTCACGATGATGCGCTGCGCGCGGCCGATGCTTTCGGCCAGCCCCGCAATCACCGGCCCGCTTGCCGTGTTGGGTCGCGACGCGCGCATGTCGATCGCTGCCGTGATCGCCGCCACCACCGCGAGCGCACCAGCCAACAAGAACAGCCCGACCGCGCGGTTCTTGCGGCGTTCAGCGAGTTCGGTGGTCATCGCCGCGCCCTCCGCGTGCGCCGCTGTCGGCGCCAGAACAGATAAAGCCCCGCCCCCGCCACAAGGATAGGCGCGAGCCAAACATTGATGAACACGATCAAAGTTTCCAACTGGTCGATATCGCCACGCAGTTCGCGGCTCACCGAACGCAACTCGCCGCGCACGTTCACCACTTGCTCGCGAAAGCGCTCGATCTCGACACGCTCTTCCGCCGTCAGTTCAGCGCCAAGATCGCCGGAGAAAAATCCAGACCCTCGCCCGCGGGTTTGCAGGTCGGCCAGACGCTGTTCGGTCTCGGCCAATTCCGCTTCCAATTCCTGCTGGCGGCTCTCTATGCGGCGTTGCGCATCGCGCTCCATCGCATCGACGAGTTCCATGCGACGCTCTGAAGGCGCCCGCGACCGCAACGACACCAGCGCATCCGAACCAGAGAGGATGTCGATGGCGTTCAACGCGAACGCGCCATTATCTGCGGCCGGCGCGCCATTCGACGCCACATAGAACGCATCGTCGAGAAAATCCGCGTCCGCCACGATCACCAGTTCGGCCGGCGTGGCTGAACGCGCGAGCGTTTCACCCTGTGGCGCAGCCGCTGGCGTTGGCGCATCGCCTTCAGCGGGCGCAACAGGCTCAATCGCCGGCGCGCCATCGGGATAGGCGGTCTCCAGCGTGCCCGAAAGCCGCAGCGCCACCGTCTCTATGCGACCGCCCGCGGGCCAGTCCTGCAGCAACTCAAACGGCGAAGGCTGCATCAACGCGCGCTCCGCGGCGATGCGCCGTGTGCGCCCGCTCGTGCTCGCAAGCGGCGTCACCGTGACGCCCTCGCGCTCGCTCCACGTCAGCGCGCCCGCAAGACCGAAATTCATGTCGCGCGGCAACCATGCGGTCAGCATGTCCTCGCTGTCGCGCTGCGCCGGCGGCACACGGAAGAACAAAGGTTGCGGCGCGTTCATCGGCTGTCCCGTTTGCGGGTCCTGCGCCTGCACCGGCAACGCGCCGTCGAGATCGAGCACGACCTCGCGCGTCATCGCCAAACCCCAGCGCTCCAGCAGCGGCTCAAGGTTGGATGACGTCGGCGCTCCACCCATCATCGCCGAGAACGGGTCCATGCCGCCGGCGCTGCGCTGCGCCACCATCGATGCGGGGTCGAGCGCAATGAAGGCCCGGCCATGATGCATAATGAATTGGTCAATCGCGTAAAGCTGCGTGGGCGAGAGCGGCCCTGGATGAATGATCGCCAGAACATCCACGCCGTCGGGAATGGATGTGAAGGTCGGCGGCAGCTTCTCCACATTCATCAGACGGCCGAGTTCGGTCTCAAACATCGACGGCTGCGCCCCGAACGCGCCACCACCCGAAAGCGCCGGATCAAGCGGCAAAGACGTAATCAGCGCCACGCGCGCGAGGTCAGGGTTTTCTAGTTCGTAGATCAGCCGCGTGATCTCGTACTCCAAGAACGGCTCGCGGCTGGGGTCGAGAAACGAGATCGCGACCTGATCATCGATCGCATTGGCGCCAGCCAACCCCATGTAAATCGGATCGGCGCCTTCGATCACTTGCCGCGCTTCGATACCTGCTTCGACAGCAGCATCCTCCTCCTCGGAGAACGGCTCCACGTTCACTTCAACGAAGCGCACGCGCCCGTTCGAACGCGCCTGGAACGTCTGCAGCATTTCACGTACGCGCGCGCCATACGTCTGCACGGCGGGGAACGTAGACGCGGCGTCACGAGAAAAATAAAACCGCAGCTCCACCGGCTCGTGCAGGCCGTCAAGCGTGCGCTCGGTGCCCTCGCTCAGGGAGTAAAGTTGGTTCTGCGTGAGATCGAGCCGCCAAGTGCGAAACCACGTGTTGGCAATGAGGTTCGTCGCCACGAACATGACGAGAAAGGCGGCCGCAGCGAAAAGCGCGAAACGACGTCCGCTCATCTTAGCCTCCCCGCCGTGCGTCAACCGCAAGCGCATTGAGCCCGAGGCACAAGGCGATCAGCGAGACGAAATAGAACACCGACCGGAACTCAACGACGCCGCGTTGAGCGGCGTCGAAATGATGCAGCAATGAGAAGCGCGAGATCGCTTCAGCCGCCGGCCCACCCACGACGCCGGAGAAGAAATCGCTCACCAGAGGCAGACCAAGCGCGGTCAACACGAACGCCACCAGCACAGCCAGCACGAACGCCACCACCTGCGCCGGCGTCAGCGCCGACATCATCGAGCCGATCGCCAGATACGCGCCCGCCATGAGCAAGCTCGCAAGATAGCCCGTGAAGATCGCAGCATTGTCGGCGTTGCCGAGCACATTGACCGTGATCCAGAGCGGGATCGTCAGCAGCAGCGCAACGGCCGCCACCGTCCACGCCGCCAGGAACTTGCCAAGTACGAGCGACCATGTCGGCGCGGGCAAAGTCAGGAGGAGCTCAATCGCGCCCGATCGCGCCTCTTCCGACCAGAGGCGCATGGCGACTGCCGGCAGAAACACCATGAAAATCCACGGATGAAACGCAAAGAACGCACTGAGTTCCGCGCGGCGCGCGTCAAAGAAGCCGCCGACTTGGAACGTGAAAAGTCCGATGGCGAAAAGGAACACAGCGACGAACACGTACGCCGTCGGAGTCGTTACGTAGGAAAGCAGCTCGCGCCGATAGATGGCGAGCATGCTGGCAAGGCCAGGCCGCTTCTTCACGCGCGTTCCTCCCCGCCAGTGAGCGTTCGGAACGCTTTTTCCAAGCTGCCAAACTCCTCGGCCAAGGCCGCGGGCGTCTTGTCGACGATGATGCGGCCCTTATCGATTAGGATCGCGCGCGTGCACACCGCTTCCACCTCTTCCAGGCTGTGGGTTGAGATGATGAGCCCGCGCTCCTCGCCAAGCCGCTTGATCAAATCGCGCACCGCAGCACGCTGGTTTGGATCGAGACCATCGGTCGGCTCATCGAGAATGAGCAGCAAGGGATCGTGCAGCAGCGCCGCCGCCAGGCCGACGCGACGGCGATAGCCCTTAGAAAGCGTCTCAATCGGCTGATCGATGCTGTCGCCCAAGCGCGCGTCCTGCGCTGCCCGGCGCACCGCGTGGCGCGCGGCCTCTTTGCTCATGCCACGCGCTTCGCCAACGAAACGCAAGAACGTCCACGGTGTCATCTCACCGTAAAGCGGCGCGCCTTCGGGCAGGTACCCAACGCGCTCCTGCGCGCGCCGGCGATCCTGGGCGACATCGATGTTGAACACTTTGGCAGCGCCGTCGTCGGGCTCCAGATAGCCAGCGATCATCCGCATCGTGGTGGTTTTGCCGGCGCCATTGGGGCCGAGGAAGCCGACAATCTCGCCCACATCGAGCGAAAAACCGACATTGTCCACCGCCGTGCGCCGACCGAACGTCTTGCGCAGCCCGTCGACCTGCAAAAGCATGAGGCCCCTCGAAAATGAGCGCCGCTCTTAGAGCCGTTTCAGCCAAAACGCCACCGCCTAAATCGGCGCGGACGCCCGAATCAAGGCGATGGCGATTCGCGCGTTTCTTGCCACTTCGTGAATCGCTGCGACGAGCCGACGAGGCGTCACGATGGGCGTTGTTGGAGATCACAGACGCGGTGCGCTAGAGCACGCAACGCACGTCTCAAGTCCGCCAATTCCGATTGATTTTACGGCTTTTTCTGCGTGTCGCAGGCAACAAAAAACCCGCGCATCGCGCGGGCTGTTTGGATGAGAGTGTGGTCGACCGAAGCGCGGACCCAGGGGGCTGGGGGGGCTGATGGATACTGGATCCGTGCCTTTCTCCGGTCGACCACGATGCTAGGGTCGCGCCCGATTGAGGCATTCGCAAGTACAAAATCGGGCTGAAAGCCGACTCCGACGCAATGTTAATGTGCGCCGAAAACTTATCCCCAAGGGTATTTGTCGGAAAAGCCGAATGCTTCCAAACTCACACGCCAGACCTATACACATATGCACAGGGCGATAGGCGAATTGCATGAGCACAGGACGGCGCACCATCTTCTTCGAACGCGCTGAACTCGACCGATTGCTACGCTTTTACGGACGCATGGTGGCTGCCGGCGAATGGCGTGATTACGCCATGGACGCCCTGCCCGACCGCGCCGTGTTCAGCGTCTATCGCCGCTCCAGCGAGGCGCCGCTCTATCAGATCGAGAAACGCCCGGAGAACGCACGCAAACAGGGCGCTTGGAGCGTCATCGCCATGGGCGGGCAAATCCTCAAGCGCGGCCACGACCTCGCCCGCGTTCTCGACGTGCTCGAACCCAGGCGCATGCGCGTGGTGGGCGACTGAAACGCAAAACGCCCGGCCGAAGCCGGGCGTTCGCGTCCACGATAACTTCTGAGCGCTAGTCTCGCGACATGAAGCTCAGCAAGGTCTGGAAAATGGCGATGAACGAAATGTAGAGGTTCAACGCCCCGAAATTCGTCATCACCGCCTGGCCGCGTTGGTCATTGGCCAGATAGAAATAACTCTCGCGCAACTGGTTGGTCTGTGTGGCCACCAGCAATGAGAAAATCAGCAACGACGCCACCTGCATGATGAGTTCCATCGTGCCGGACTTGAACAGGAAGAAGTTCAAAGCGCCGATAATCACCAGGCCGAACGTCGCCATGATCAGCATCGAATGCAGGCCGCTCAAGTTGCGTTTGGTGGTGTAGCCGAACAACGACAGGCCGCCGAACGCTGCCGCCGTGATCAGGAACGCCTTCGCCATCGCTTCAAACGTCACCGTGATCGATTGGCCGCCCACGGTTTGCGCACTCACGGCATTGGCGGCCAGGAACACCCAGACGCCCAGTCCAGCGCCCATCAGCGTGACAACGGCCCAATAGAGGATGCCCGACGCCGTCGGCGAGGCGTTGCGCATAATGAAGCTAGAGCCCAGCAACAAAACCAGCGGGCCCCATTGCACGACGTAAAGCATCGGCGCCGTGAGCGTAAATTGCGTCACCGCCGGAATGGTGCCGACGGCGTAGGCCAGCACAGCCGACCACACCAGACCCAGGCCCATTTTCATGTACACGCCAAGCATGAAGCGGCGCAGACCCGGATCCATAACCGCGTCGTCGCGCTCGACCGGTATCGAGCGGGTACGACCCAGGGATTCGTTCATCGAAAACCTCCTTAACGCGGGCGCGGCGCCCGCGAAGCAATTTGAAATATGGCGATGGGCGCCTCTGATCGCAACAAAAACCGGTGACGCCGGGGGAGTTGCCGCGGCAGCCGGCGCAGCGCAATATGGTTATTGCGAGGGATCCCGGGGGTTGGCGCGTCGCGCGCTTCACGCCTTACCGCCGCTGCCATGGCAGCGCGAGGTATGGCGGAGAATCGCGCTAGAGCAGCGCGGAAGGATGTACCGGGGTGGCTGACGAGAACGATCCGGACCGGCCGGAGGACGAACCTCCGCCGGGCGCGCCAGAGAAGGACGCGCCGGAGACCGCTGACGGCGATACGCCGCCAGCGCATGCGGACGCGCACGCCGCAACGCCAGACGATACGGTGGAGCGCGACGCGGCTGAGACACAAAGCGAGGAATGGAGCGTCCGGCGCATTCTGCCCGGTGATCTCCCACCCGACGAAATCCATGCGCCCGAACCCGTGCCGCCACCGGAAACGCCTCCGGCGCCGGAGCCCGTCTATCTCGCGCCCGATGAAGCGCTCGAACAGCCCGCGGACATTGCCGCCGCCGAGCCTGCGCCGCCCACATACGGTGAGCCCGCGCACGAGCCGCTGCACGAAACGCCCGCTGAACCCGCGCAAACCTTCGCCGCCGAGAGCGAAGCCGCGCCCCAAGACCCGGACTCGATCGAACCGCTCCTGGCCGAACCGCAAAATTCGGACGACGACACCGCCGACGTCTTCGAAGGCGAACGCGTCACGCCAAACGTCGATGAGGCCGCGCCGGCTTACACGCCAGAGCCTGAGCTTGAGCCAGAGCCAGAGCCAGAGCCAGAGCCAGAGCCAGAGCCAGAGCCAGAGCCAGAGCCAGAGCCAGAGCCAGAGCCTGAGCCCCCCGCGCTCGCCGCCATGGCGCCGCCTCCGGCAGACGACCCAGCGCCATCCGAGCCCGAGCCTGAAACGTTTGCGCCGACGATTGCCGCCAGCGAAGCAGCGTCCTCGCCAGAACCCGCACCGCTGCAAGAGCCTGAGCTGGCCGCGGAGTTCCCGCCCGAGCCTGAGGACGAACCTCTGCCGGAGCATGAGCCGGAAGAGCCTGAACCCGAGTTCGCAGCGCCACCGATCGCCGCGCTCACTCCCGCCCCGCCCAGCGATCTGCCGAACAATTATTTCCGCGCCGCCGGCGATCCCGATGAACCGCCGCCCGAACCGGACGTGTCGTTCAAAGGTCAGCTCAGAGCCCGTTGGGATAAGCTGAGCGAACAAGCCAAGCCACACGTCAGCAAAGCGCTCGGCCACACACAAGCGGTCGCCACCGAAGTCGCGCGCCGCGCCAGCCACATCAAGCCGCCGCGCAACGTGCGCGAAACCGCGATCTGGGGCGGCTGGCTTGCCGGTGGGTTCGTCGCACTCGTGCTCGGCTTTTTCGTCTTCGTCACCTGGGGCATGCCCTCGACGGACGATCTCTGGGAAGCGCGCAACGGCCAGTCGATCACCTTCCTCGACCGCAACGGCCACGTCATTCTGCGCGAAGGCGCGCAGAATGCACCGCCCGTAGATCTCGCTTCGCTGCCGCCTTATGTCGGCGAAGCGTTCATCGCCATCGAAGATCGCCGCTTCTACGATCACCTCGGCGTCGATGTCGGCGGCATGATGCGCGCCGCAGCGGAAAACATTCGCTCCGGCCGCGTCGTGCAAGGCGGCTCCACCATCACGCAGCAATTGGCGAAGAACCTGTTCCTCACCAATGAACGCTCGTGGCGGCGTAAGTTTCAAGAGATCGCCATGGCGGTCTGGCTTGAGGGCCGCTTCACCAAAGACGAAATCCTCGCGCTCTACTTGAGCCGCGTCTATTTCGGCGCCGGGGCGTACGGCATCGAGGCTGCGGCGGAGCGCTATTTCGACCGCCCGGCGCGCGAACTCACCTTGCTGCAATCGGCCATGCTCGCAGGGCTCGTCAAAGCCCCCTCACGCATGAACCCCGCGCGCCAGGATATGAGCGCCGCGCGCGAACGCGCAGAGATCGTGCTGACGGAAATGGTCGCCGAGGGTTTCATCAGCGACACCGAACGCCAGGCTGCGCTGCAGGAAGAATTGCTGGTGTCGCGCCGCAACCCGGCCGGTATCCTCGGCTATTACCGTGACTGGATCGACCCGATCCTCAACGAAGTGATCGGCCAAGAGCGCGACGACTTCATCATCGAAACCACGCTCGATATCGCCGCCCAGCGCGCCGGCTCGGAAGCGGTAGAGGCGGTCCTCGCGGCGCAAGGCGAAAGCCGCCGTGTCGGCCAGGCCGCACTCATCGGCGTCGATGCCGATGGCGGCGTGCGCACCATGGTCGGCGGGCGCGATTATGACGTCAGCCAATTCAACCGCGTGACCCAAGCGCGTCGCCAACCCGGCTCATCGTTCAAGTTCTTCATCTATCTCGCGGCGATGGAAAATGGCTTCACGCCGTGGACGGTCCGCGAGGACGCGCCCATCACCATCCACATCGAAGGCCAGCCTGATTGGTCGCCCGGCAATTACGAGGATGAGTATCACGGCCCCAGTGAGCTCGCGCGCGCCTTCGCTGCCTCCTACAACATGGTGGCTATCCGCGTCGCCAACGAAGTCGGCGGCCAAAACGTGATCGACGTCGCGCGCCGCCTCGGCGTGCGCTCGCCGCTCAGCAATTATCACTCGCTGGCGCTCGGCGCGCAGGAGATCACGTTGATGGAGATGACGCAGGCTTACGCGGTGATGGCCAATGACGGCCGTGCCGTGGAGGCTCACGGCATCACCCGCATTCGCCGCGCCAACAACGGCGAATCCATGTGGTCCTTCCGCCCCGCCAATCGCAATCTGCTGATTGAGGAACGCCCGCGCCGCTACATGAACTATATGATGGCTCGCGTCGTGAACTCCGGCACCGGCACCGCCGCGCGCATCTCGGGCCGCGAGATCGGCGGCAAAACCGGCACCGGCAACGATTATCGCGACGCCTGGTTTGTCGGCTTCACGCCGGGCTTCGCCGCCGGCGTTTGGGTCGGCAACGACAATTACACTGAAACGGCGCGCGTCACCGGCGGCTCGCTGCCGGCGGAGATCTGGGCGCGTTACGCGAATGTCGCCTTGCGTACCGTCCCCGCGCGATCACTCGATATGCCCGGGCCAGACGATTACGGCACCGGCGTCGTCGCTGCGGCAACACCAAGCACGGTCGACGTCGGCGCGCCAATCGGCGTCGCTATCGGCGCCACGCCAGCAAATCCCGAAGACGACGAGGACCGCTCGCTCGATTTCGGACCAGAGGGCTAACGTGCCGTCCTTTTCCAACGATGCACTCGCGCCGCTGATCTTCTATGCGCTGTGGGCGATCGTGGTGGTGTTGTTCCTCGGTGTGTCGCGCGCGGGTGTGATGTCGCGCGACAAGCGTTCGGTCGAAACCTTCAAGCCCTATGGCGACACCGAACAGCTCGACGCCATTTCGCGCGCGCACATGAACACCATCGAAAACCTGCCGGTGTTCGCCATCGTTTACATGGCGGCGCTTTGGACCGACGCGCCCTCGCCGACGATCCTCATCGGCTGGTCCTGCTTGAGCGCGCGGGTGCTGCAATCGATCATCCACATCAGTTCACGCGGCGCCAACGCCACACGCGCCCGTGCATTGATGCAATTCGTTCAGTTGATCTCGTTCATCTGGTTGGGCGTCGCCGCGCTCCGCGCCGCCTACGCGGGCTAACGCTGTGGGGCGACAGCGTGCAGCGAAAGGCCATGCGTGTTGAGCCACGCACGCCCGCGCTCATAATCCGGCATACATTTCGCCACCAACGCCCAGAACCGGCGCGAATGGTTCATCTCAACCAGATGCGCAACCTCGTGCGCGGCCAGATAATCGAGCACAAAGGGCGGCGCCATGATGACGCGCCAGGAGAACGCCAGCACGCCATCTGACGAGCACGAACCCCAGCGCGAGCGCAATTCCTTCACCTGCAAGCGCGCGGGCTTCACGCCCAGCTTCGCCGCATGAACCGCGACACGCGCTTCAAGGTCCTCGCGCGCCTGCGCTTTCAAAAAGCGCATCAGCCGCGCTTCAAACAAGGCCGGATCAGGCGCCGGCGCCACCAAGCGCGGCGTTTCACCAGCCTCGATCCGTGGCGGCGTCCGGCCATGCTCATAGGCCAGCGTATGAGAAACGCCGCGCAGCGGCATCGCAGCGCCAGGCTGCAAGCGCACGTCCGTCGGCAAACGCGCCAGTTCGTGCGCGATCCAGCCTGCGCGCTCAGAGGCAAACTGGATCGCATGTTTTAGATGGCGCTGCGTCGGCGCAGTGGCGATGGCTTCGCGGCGCGTCGCATCGATGCGCACCGACACGTGCCGCGCGCGCGGATTGACGACGAGCTTCACCGCGACGCGGCGGCCGTCGATCGTTTCGACTTCAGTCTGAGTTGGCGCGGCCTTCGCACGCGAATCGAAGCGCATGCGCGAGCGTCCCACGCGCGGGGTTAACACCCAAGCGAACGCGTCCGCACAACGGCTCACGCATGTGGAAAGGAAACTCACATTACTTCGTTGCGTGAAGCAAATGATCGCGTCAACCGCTCAATCGCCGACGACTTTCAGCCGTCTCTTGCCGCCCGCGCGTGACGCAGCACTCTGGAACGACCGCATGAACTCGCGCATGCGCGGATAGATTTCGGTTTTGAACCGCTTGCCGTTGAACACGCCGTAATGGCCAACGCCGGGCTGGATGTAATCTTGGCGCATGCGCTCAGGAATGTTCGAGCAGATGTCGTGCGCCGCTTGCGTCTGGCCGATGCCGGAAATGTCGTCGTTTTCGCCTTCGACAGTGAGCAACGCGGTTTTGGTGATCGCCTCGGGGCGCACCAATTGGCCCTCGTGCATCAGGGTCCCGTTGGCGAGTGAATATTCCTGAAACACTTCGCGCAGCGTCTGAATGTAGAACTCTTCCGAGAGGTCCATCACCGCGAGATATTCGTCGTAGAACTCGCGGTGCTTATGCGTGCTTTCGCCGTCGCCCTTTACGAGGTTCTGGAAATATTCGTGATGCGCATCGACGTGCCGCGACAGGTTCATGCCCATGAAGCTCGCGAGCTGCACGAAGCCCGGATACACGCGCCGGAACGCGCCGGGATAAATCGCCGGCACCGTGTGGATCATGTTCTTTTGGAACCACTCGATCGAACGTTGCTCGGCGAGCAAGTTCGGCGCAGTCGGTGATTTGCGCGCATCGATGGGCGATCCCATGAACGTCATCGTCGCTGGCGTGCAGGGGTCGTCGGCTTCGGCCATCAAGGCGATCGCCGCCAACACCAACGGACCCGGCTGACACACCGCGACCACATGCGTCTCCGGCCCCAGCGCGCGGATCATGTCGCGCACATAGGAAATGTAGTCGTTCATGTCGAAGCGGCCGGACGTTACCGGCACCATGCGCGCGTCAGCCCAGTCAGTGACGTAAACTTCGTGCTCTGGCAGAAACGCTTCCACTGTGCCGCGCAGCAACGTCGCGTAATGGCCTGACATCGGCGCGACGATCAAAACCGTCGGATCGCTCCGCTCACCGCGCGCTTTCCTCAGCGCCTCGCCGTCGCGGGCAAAGTGGAGCATGTCGCACCACGGAGCCGACCATGCCTTTTCAATGCTGACGTCAACCTCAACCCCATTGACGGTCGTCGTCGGCAAATCCCAGCCCGGCTTGCGGTAGCGGCGGGTCACGGCCTCGAACAAGTCAGAGGCAGCAGCAGCCGCGCGTGCGATATCCGTGTCGGCGGCGGGGTTCAGCGGGGAGCGCAACATGCTGGACTGCATCATTGCCGCCATGCGGAACGGCGCGACCGACCAGTGGCTCAGCTCATAAAGCGAATAGAGCATTCAAACCTGCAATCCATGCTGCGTCGCAACAGACCCCGGACACTCTGCCCGATCCGGCTTTCCAACAAGCTAAGCCGCTATTTAGGCGAGTTCTGTTGCGCTGCGGCGCCTACCAAATCGGCTAGACCGAACGGCCTGCCGCCCCCAAAAGTCGCAGTCGCACGGCCCAGACTGTCCCAGCCGCCGCGAAGCATACCGTGAGTAACGTTAGCTATTATTAACGGCGCGCCGCAAGCGTTGCGCGTCAGGGTTGAGCAGCTGGCTCAGCGCGCCGGTCGAGGCCAGCCACGATACAGGCCTGAAGTTCGGCCGGCTCTACCGGGACGAGAGCCGGTCCGCCGGCGCCCGCATCGACCGGCTTGTGCGTCGGCATTGCCGCCACCGTGCGCCAATTGCCATCCAGCACATACAGGAACGAGGTGTGGTTGACGCTGTAGCCGCCGTCCGCGCTCGCCGCGCCGCGTGAAGCGCTTGCCTGAAACGCCCGCGCCGCCGCGGCCACCTGCGCTTCGCTTCCAGTCAGACCAATCAAGCCTTCTGGGAACCCCTCGGTTTCTACGTAAGCGCCCATCACCGCAGGCGTATCGCGCGCAGGATCCACGCTGATAAGGATCGGCTGCACGTCGTAGCCCTCGGGCAGTTCGAGTGCATCGTTCAGCGTGTACATCGTCGTCGGGCAGATATCTGGGCAGTGCGTGAACCCGAAATACACAAGCGCCGGCTGCCCAGCGAAATCGGCCTGCGTCATGCGCGTACCATGCGTGTCGACAAGATCGATCGGCCCGCCGAGTGCATCAGCGTGTTCGAGAATGCAGCCGGCCGGCGTCGCAATGTCCGTAGGCTGACGGCTCACCAGATACATCGCGCCGAGCCCCGCCAAAGCGGCGGCGGCGATCGCTGGAACCACGGCGCCCGTCAAATGGCGGCGCGGCGATTCACTTGGTGTTGGTGAGGGCGTCATACCCAAACCGATACGCCCTCGCCGCGTCAGAACAATTCCGCGCAACGCCGCATCGGGCGCTTTGCCGCACGTTTAGACGCCGCGCGATGTCGCGTTCGCAATCGCAGCACGCGCTTCAGTGATCGCCGCGGGGGTTTGAATTTCACCGTCATGAATACGGCTCGCCAGACCCATCAATGTCGGCCCCGTCACCGCGCCGTTCTGCGCCTCTTCTTCGACATAGACGCCGCGGCCGCGCGCGATGGCGTTATCCCAATCGGTGCGGACGCTCGCCCAATAGGCGCTGGTGTCGGCCCAATAGGCGTCCGCGGCCGCGACCGGATATTCGTTGAAGTGATCGTAGGTGTTGAAGCCGTCCTCATGGACGAACGTCACGGTCTGCCCGTCGCGCTCGCCGATCTTGTCGTTGTCCTGCTCATGCACCCAGCCGGTTGGCGTCAGCGCATGACGATTGACGCACGAATAGCGATTGTACGGCGGGTTGCGGATCGCATCGCGGCGCGCGAGCGGCCGCAACGTCGCGCCACTCGTCCACACGTTACGTCCGTTCGCATGATCCCAACGGCCCACGCCGCCATAACGCGGTGAGTCATCCGTCTGCCAAACTGTTTGCGACCACGCGCTACGACGCTCGGCTGACGAGACGCTGCGAAGCCCCCAATAGTTCAAACGCTCGTACACAAGCACATTGCGCGGTTGGTACGTCCAATCCTGGCGCCAATGCTTGATGACGAAGTTCTGGCCTTCATGTTCCGCCACGAGCATGTGCTGGAGTTGAATGAACTCGCCATCGTCGGCGATCACACGAACGCTCTCGTAGCCGCCGCTGCGTTTGGGTTCGAGCGGCTCGTAGCCGGTCACGTAGGCAGTGGTTTCATCGAAGTTGAAGCGCACGCGATAATCGCCCGCCATCGCCAGAATCGCCTGGCGATCGCGCTCGATCGCACCGCGCCCCTGCGCGAGAGCCGGCGTTGAAACAGCGACGCCCGCGCCCGCGAACGCCAACAGAGAAGCGCGGCGTGTAAGAGAAATGCTCATCTTGGCTCCTTAAAAGCGGTAGCTGATCGATGCTGAGACATTGCGGCCTGGCTGCGTGTAAGCGTCGAGCGTGGTCGATGCAGCGCTTAAGCCGCGCACATCGTTCCACCAGGAATAGGTCTCGTCGGTGATGTTGAACACGCCGACGCGAAGCGTCGCCGCCTCGCTCACGTTCACATAACTTGTCAGGTCGAAAATTGTGAAACCATCAGGGTTCACCGTTCCCGCAGTCACTTCGTTCGCATCTTTCTCAACCGTCCAGGTCACCGAAAGTTCGCCGCCATATCGGCCGGACGGTTCGTTGTAGGAAATACCGGCGACCAACGTGAACGGGTCAGTTGATTGGAGTGCGCTTTCGACGCCGGAAACGGTCTGATCGCCTTCCGCCCACGCCATCGCCAGGTTCAAGCCAACGCCGCTTTGCCAATTGGCCGAGGCGCGCGCCTCAACTCCGCTGATGTCGACTTGGTTGAGGTTGACGAACTGATATGTGAACGGCGTCAGCGCCGTGCCGTTGCCGCCGGTGATCTGCTGCGAGATGAAGTCGTCGTAAAACACAGCGAACGCGGCGACGCTCAAATCCCACAGGCCATTGAACATGCGCCAGTCGCGGCCGCGAACGCCCGCCTCGAAGCCCTGACTTGTCTCAGGCCCAAGATTGGTGTTCGGGATCGAGGTGTATGCCTGCGGCGGGGTCAGCGACGCGAGCGCCAAGTTCTCAATGAAATTGTTCACTTCGGTCGGCGCCGGAGACTTGAATCCTTCAGCGTAGTTGAAGAACGCACCGACATGTTCTGTCGGCCACGCGACGATGCCGAACTTAGGTGACAGGTGCGTGCCGTCTTGTTCGAATAGCGGGAACACGTAGAGCGCGTCGCGGTTCGGACTGATGTCGTAGGAATCGTGGCGCACGCCAGGGAACAGCGTCACCGCGCCATCCATCAAGCTGATCTCGTCCACCAAGAACACGCCCGTACGCGTGAACTCGGTCTCCGGAAACGGACGCTCCGGGAACACCGCCGGCGGCGTCGGCACCGTGCCGCCGCGGATCGCGCCAGACGTCGTCACCGAATGATCGACGCCATACACAAAGCGGTTCTGGATCGCCCCCTCGAACACGCTCTCAGCCTGAGCCGTCAGACCCCACACGTCATTGTCGTATATCGTCTCGCGTGTGCGATCGACCGCGGGCGAGCGATCTTCGTAGGAGATTTGTCGAGCCCAGCTTGATTGCTGATACACAGCGACGAACGCGCTATCGATCAGACCGCCTTCATTTTCTAACGTATAGTCGAGCGCGTAGCGCATGCGCTCACTTTCATCCTCACCCGTCAAACGCGCGACAGTGGAAGTGCGCCCAGAGATCGCATCGGTGGAGATAAAACGATCGCCATACTCCGCTGTGACGCGGACACGGTGCGCATCGTTTGGCTCAAACACCAATCGGCCAAGCACAGCGTTGCTTTCGAAGGTTTGCGGATTCGGCGCTGTGCGCGTGCTCGCCGCAGGGGTTGCAGGCGGGATCGCGAATGCGTTGTTGTCGCCCTGGTTGTCGGTCTCGTGGCCGTCGCGGCGCGTGTAGGCGGCAAGAACCGACCATTGGTCGTTAAGCCGCCAAGCGCCGGTCAGGTTCTCCGCCCAGCTCTCATCGACGCTGGCGTATGAAACCCGCGCACGCGCCCCAAACGTCTCGTCGCCAAATAGGAAATCATTGGGATCCTTGGTGATGAAACTCACAACACCGGCGAGGCCATCGCTGCCGTAAAGCGCCGAAGCTGGTCCGCGCACAATCTCCACCGAACTCAACAGGTCGAGATCAATATAATCGCCGCGACCGAACGCGTTGGGTCCGAAGCTGAAGCCATCCGGCAAACGCACGCCATCAACCTGGAACAGCACGCGGTTGCCGCCCATGCCGCGGATGTTGAAGCCGGAATTGCCGTCGCGACCCGTCGCCGCCAGTGCCGCGCCAAAACGCGACGGCGAAGTCGGCACCGAAATACCAGGCTCGAAGCGGATCAAGTCCTTGATGTCAGTGACGAGGTGGGCTTCGATCTCCTCGTCCGTGATCACCGTGCTGGTCGCAGGAACCTCGAACTGATCTTTCGCCGTTCGCGTGGCGGTGACAACGATGTCGCCCTCGCCCGCTGCGCCGTCCTCGGCCTCCGCCGCCGACGCGGCGCCCCCGCCGAGCCCGCCTAGCCCCATCAACACCACCAGCGCCGTCGCCCCGCGCAATCTGCGCCGCCTGCCCGCGCCACGCGCCCGCAAAACCGCCATCCAGTACCCCTGCAAATCGTTCGCATGAGCCTTATTGCGAACGCTTCGCAGAAGCAATAGCATTCTGCGTGAGATGTTTCGCCGCGCCGTTGCTTAGGCAGACCTCCTGGCAGCCTTGAGCCCTTCGCCCCACTGGCGCAGGAACGGCTCATGACTTCGACCGCGCCCTCGCCCGCCCCCATACCCACCTTCTGGACCGGCGCCAGCCGCGTGCGTATCCGCACGTTGATCCTGCTCCGCTGGCTGGCCGTGCTCGGCCAAACGATCGCTGTGCTGTTCGTCCGCTACGTGCTCGACGTGGATTTCCCGCTCGCCCCAGCACTCGCGCTCATTGGCGTGAGCGTCGCGCTCAATGTGATGCTCACGCTCAGTGGCCGGCAGAACGAACTCGCCAAGGAATGGGAAGCGGCCGCGCAACTCACGTACGACGTCGTTCAACTCGCGGCGCTGCTTGCGCTCACCGGCGGCCTTCAAAACCCGTTCGTGTTTCTATTTATCGCGCCGGTTGCGGTGTCGGCGACCATTCTTCGCCCATCCGTCACAGCCATTCTCGCGGCGATCACCTTCGCTTGCGTTGGCGTCATCGCCGTTTGGCGCTTGCCGCTGCCCTGGCCGGTCGATGGCGTATTCGAGCTGCCGGCGCTTTACCAAACTGGCATCGCCGCCGCCGTGCTCGTCGGTCTTGGCTTCACCAGTGTCTATGCATGGCGCGTCGCCGCTGAAGAGGAGCGCTTGAACATCGCCCTCGCCGCCGTTCAAGCGGTGCTGTCGCGCGAACAAACCTTGTCGGCGCTCGGGGGCTTGGCGGCGGCGGCGGCACACGAACTCGGCACGCCCCTCGCGACCATCCATCTGGTCGCCAAAGAACTCGGACGCAGTGTCCCTGCCGACGATCCACGCGTCGAGGATTTCGCGCTGCTGGTTTCTCAAAGTGAGCGTTGCCGCGCGATTTTGGGGCAGCTCTCCGCGAAAGGGGAGAATGCGGATGTGATGGTCGCGCGCGCGCCCATCCGCGCCCTGATCGAAGAAGTGGCGGAGCCTCATCGCGGTCTCGGCGCGGAGATCGTCATCAACACAGATGGCGACGGCCCTATCGAAATCCGACGTATGCCGGAGATCGTTCACGCGCTCGGCGGCATCATCGAGAACGCGGTAGGCTTTGCTGAAACGCGCGTCACCGTCGACCTGCGTTGGAACGCCGCCGAAGTCGAAGTCAACGTCCACGACGATGGCCCAGGCTTTGCGCCTGGCATCCTCTCGCGCCTCGGCGAGCCCTATCTCACCGAACGCGACGCCGGCCCCGCCGGCGGCCTAGGTCTCGGCTTCTTCATCTCAAAAACGCTTCTGGAGCGAACTGGCGCAAAGCTTGTGGTTAAGAACAAGACGCCGCCTGCGCACGGGGCCATTGTCCGCGCTGTTTGGCCACGTGCTGAGATCGAAGCGCCGCCGCTTTGATCGCGCGCAAACCGCAGCTATATCAGCTAGGGAGCTGATGATGACCGAAACCAACGCCCCGCGCGACGGCGACAAGTCGCTCATGCTGCTCGATGACGACGCCGCCTTTCGCACGCGTCTGGCGCGTGCGTTCGAGCAACGCGGTTTCAACGTCGCGGCGCTCGCGACCGTGGCCGAGGCGAGCGACATGGCGGCGAAGGCGCCGCCCGCATATGCAGTGCTCGACCTCCGCCTGGAAGACGGCTCCGGCCTCTCCGTCGTCGAGTTGCTCACCAAACACCGCCCCGATTGCCGCATCGTCATGCTCACCGGCTACGGCGCCATCGCCACCGCCGTCGCGGCGGTGAAGGCCGGCGCAATCGACTACCTCGCCAAGCCCGCCGACCCGGAAGACATCGTCAAGGCGCTCCTCGCCGCGCCGGATGACAAGCCGGCCCCGCCCGAAAACCCAATGAGCGCCGATCGCATTCGCTGGGAACACATCCAGCGCGTTTATGAACTCTGCGGTCACAATGTCAGCGAAACCGCGCGCCGCCTGAACATGCACCGCCGAACGCTCCAACGCATCCTGGCTAAACGCGCTCCGCGATAACGGGCTGCACCGAAACGTTGGCAACCGACGCTCGGATAGAGTAGTTGCGCTTCCAGAACGCCCATTGGGGCGCATTGGTGGGGGAATGCTCCGATGTGGTTCGTAGAAAAGCTTGGTCCGCAGCCCACCGGCGCCCCGAACGCAAAAGCCAACACTTCAGCGCCGAAGGCCGCTTCCGCCGCCGCGAAGGCCGCGCCGCCGCCGCAGGCCTCGCGTCAGCCGGAACCCCAGCGCCAGGCCGCGCGCGCGCCCGAGCCGCCACCTGAGCCGCCGAAAAAGAAAAAGGGCTGGTTCTAAGCCGGCGCGCGTTTCGACATCGCGCGGCGCCCATGCTATCGGCCAGCCGCCATGACGACGCTCAACTCAGCCTTCCTGCGCGACATCACAGCGCGCGGCCAGTTTCACCAATGCACGGACCTCGCGGCTTTGGACGCGGTCGCGGGCGTCACCGCTTACATTGGCTTCGACATGACCGCGCCATCGCTGCATGTCGGCAATCTCACGCAGATCATGTTCTTGCGTCGACTGCAGCGCGCCGGCGGCAAGCCGATCGTCCTCTTGGGTGGCGGCACGACGCGCGTTGGCGATCCTTCCGGCAAGGAAGAGATGCGCCAACTTCTTTCCGAAGAGCAGATCGCCAAGAACGCCGCCTCCATCCGCGGTTGCTTTGAAAAATTTCTGACGTTCGGCGATGGACCGAGCGACGCCATCCTCGTCGACAATTCCGAATGGCTCTTGAAGCTCAACTACATCGACTTCCTGCGCGATGTCGGCCGGCACATGAGCGTGAACCGCATGCTGACGATGGACAGCGTGAAGCTCCGCCTCGAGCGCGAGCAGCCGATGAGCTTCATCGAATTCAATTACATGGTCCTGCAAGCCTACGATTTCGTGGAGTTGCATCGCCGCTATGGCTGCCGTCTGCAAATGGGCGGATCGGATCAGTGGGGGAACATCGTCAACGGTGTCGACCTCGGTCGCCGCATGGACGGCGCCGAACTCTTCGGTCTGACCCAGCCGCTGATCACCACCGCCTCCGGCGCCAAGATGGGCAAGACCGCGCAAGGCGCCGTCTGGCTCAACGCCGATATGCTGGGCCCCTACGATTACTGGCAATATTGGCGCAACACCGAAGACGCTGATGTCGCCCGCTTCCTTAAAATCTTCACCGATTTGCCGCTCGACGAAATCGCCCGACTCGAAGCGCTGCAGGGCGCCGAGATCAACGACGCGAAGAAGAAGCTCGCCACTGAAGCGACGGCGCTTTTGCACGGCCGCGCCGAAGCCGAGAAAGCCGCGGCCGCCGCGCAGGCGACGTTCGAGCAAGGCGCACGCAGCGACGATCTGCCGAGTTTCCCGGTCACGCGCGATGAACTCATGCAAGGCCTCCGTGTCGCCGCCGCCTTCGTGCGCGCGGGCCTCGTGGCGTCGAACGGCGAAGCCAAGCGCAACATCGCCGCTGGCGCACTGCGCGTGAATGATGCGCCGGTGACGGACGAAAACGCAGCGCTCACCGCGGAGCACATCATTGATGGCGCGATCAAGCTTTCATTCGGCAAAAAGAAGCATGCGCTTCTGAAACTCGGCTGACGCTAAGGCGTCGCCTCAGCCACCATAGTGTCGCCCTGCGCTGACGGCGCGCTGAAACTCGATTCCTGCAAAGTCGGCGCAACCGGCATCGGCGCGATCTCCGGCGCAGGCGCCTCGGGCTCGACGGGAAGCGGCGCCGGTTCCGGCGGAGCGGAGTGGGCGCCGCCGGTTGACGCATCGCGCTGTGGCGTAGGCTCGAAGATGCGACGGAAAATACCTGGCGTCAGCGCAGAGAGCGGGTTCACGCCAACGCGCGGCTCGCCCGCAGCGCCGTTGATCGAGTACGTCATGCCGACGACGCCTTCGCCTTGGCGCGACACAAACAGATTGCCCACCAGCGGCACGTTGCCCAAAAGCGAGTTCAGTCCAAACGACGGGGCGACAACGCCATCGACGTCGAGATTGTCGCGTTCGATGTCGTAATTGCCCGACGCCGTGAGCCCAAGCGACGGCCCACGCATGCTGCCATCCTCGAAGGTCAGCCGGTCGTTGGCGTAGCTCATCTGCGCTTCCATGTTGGAAAAGCCGATGCCATCGCCGTTCAGCATTTCCACCATGCCGGTGAGCGACCCTGCCGAGGAAAGCAGCCGCGCCATCGCCGGCAAGCGCACAACTTGGAAATTGCGCATCCGCACGTTAAAGCGCGCGGTGGAGGGTGGGCCGGTGCGCCATTCGCCGTCCGCCGTCGCCGTGCCACCAACGATGTTCTCTGAGCCGGTCAGCGCGCGCACGGCAAAGCCTGCATCGTCCGAGCGCAACGCGATGCGCCCGCTTGGGTCGCCTGGCCGCGGCCCGAGGCCCAGAGAGAACGACCGCCCGCTTGGCGCATTGCCTTCCGCCACCAGCATCGCCAGCGCGTTGCGATACGTCATCACCTGCACGCGCGCGTTGGAGAGCGTCGCCCCGCCGCGCATCTTCAAGCGATCAACCTGCAGGTTTGCGCGAACCGGCGGCTCCACGCGCGCCGCCGTCACACGCCGCGCCGTCACCGGTTCGGAATCTTCCATGAAGGGCGCCGCGTCAAACAACGCCCCGCGCACCTGAATGTCCAACCCGCCATCCGCCGCGCGGGAAGCTGCGACACGCGCATCGGCGCGGCCTTCAACCGCCAAGCGCGGCATGTCGATCGCCAAAATGCTCTCGTCGCGCCCGACGCGGACGCTGCCTTGCGCCACCAGCCCCGCGCCACGTGCATCAATGTTCTGGAACAGCATCGCGCCGTCCGTTTGGCGCGCCATGTCGAGGCGTATGGACGCCGCCTCGCCCGCATTTTTCGTCCAGAAGGACCACGGGCTGGAGACGCTCGCTGCGCGCAGATCCACTTCCAGGTTTGCGTTGTTCACGTCAAAGCCGCGGCCCTCGCCGGAAATCACGACACCGACGCGGCCCTGCGCGTAACGCGCGATCGAATAACCCAACCGTTCCAAATCGCGCGCGTCGAAATCGCCGGAGATTTGATACTCCGATGATGCGCGGCCACGACGGTTCAAGAATTCAGTCCAGCGCACGTCGACGTCAGACTGCCCGGCGCGAATGGGCCCAGACACGCTGATCGCGCGCTGATCTCCGCGAATTTGCAGACGCCCGTTGGCGAGCGCCACGCGACGGCCTGTCATCGTGCCAGCGAAATTGTCGAGGTGTCCATCGATCGTGTAGCGCCATTGCTCAAACGGCGCTTCGCGCAGATTCGGCCGCTGCAAACGCAGATCGACGCGCCCACGCCCCGTCGCCGTCGCTACGTCCACCGGCAGGCGCTCGCGCATACTGAGCGGCTCTTGCAGCAGCAATTCCATCATCGGACGCGCTTCGCCCTCGGCGCGCGCGCTGATCGTCAGCCAGTCGCCGCGCGGCTTCAGCCGCGGCGCGCTGATGCGCCCGTTGGTGATCGCCAAGCCATTCATCCGCGCTTCGGGAATGGTCATTTCGAAACTGTTGCCGCGCAGCACCGCCGATCCACGCGCATTCGTGATCGGCGACATCGTCTCGATGAAGCGCATTTCGCCGTCAGCGACGTTGAAGCGCACATCGACGGCCTCTTGCCGCATCGGCGTTTCCGGAGCGGCTTCGCCGGGGCGAATGTCGAGGCGCGCTGTCACGCCGCTCACCCGCCCGCCGGTCAGGCTGCGCGCCAGATAGGAGCGCGTGCCTTCTCCCAGGCCCACCGGCCAGAACGCCAGCACGTCCTGCACGCTAACAGTGCCGGTAACGGCGCCATCAAGTTGAACGCCCATGCGCGAGCGGCGCGCTTCGCCTTCGCCAATGTCGGCCCAATAGAGCCGCGCATTGAGGCTCACTGCACCGTCGTCGACACGGCCGGTGACTCGCGTGAACTCGATCGCACGCTCTTGCGTGTTGATGGCGCCCGTCGCTTCGAAATGCGTAAGATTGACGGGCTTTGCGAACGTGCCGGGCACGTCGAGCGTCAGCGCCGGCATCGAGATGCTGAACGCGGCCGGCGCGTTCGCGTCCGCACGCATGATGGATGAGGCGTCGCGTACACGGATCTCGCCACGCACACGCGTGCTGTCGCCCGCCATTTGCAATTGGTCGATGATCAATTCGTCGCTGGCGATGTCGTAGCGCCCGTGAATGCGGCCGCCGTCCAAACTAAAGCGTCCATCCGCCGTCGCGGTCGAACCGCGACCGAGCGTGATGTCGCCTTCAAGCCGGTTGATTCCGCTTTGACGATCGAGGCCGATGGCGATGTTCGCGGTCAGGGGGGTGTCGATGTTGGCGAAGGGCCCTAAAGCTGCCTGCGAGAGCAACGCACGCGGCCGCACGTCTGTGGCGCCGAATTCGATCAATGCGGCCTGAAAGCCGGTGTCGGTGGTGACGCTCAACCGCGCTGGCGCCGCGCCCGTCGCTGCTTCCAGCAAAGCCTCAGCGGCAAGTGTCAGCGCGTCGCCGTCGCGATCGAGTTGCAGGATGGCGGAATCCGCGCTCCAGCGCCCGCCCCCGCCTTCGTCCACAATTTGCAGCCGCGCATTGCGCAACGTCACGTGACGCAATTGCCCACCTGCGCCGACGGGCCGGAAGGTCGCCGCCATGCCGTCGAGCACGCGGGCGACGCGTTGCTCGGCGGTCTCATTCGCTGGCGGCGGCGGGATGATGATATCGGCCGGCGCGCCTGGCGGGCCGAATGCAATGTGCACCGCGCCATTGACCTTTCGGGTCAGCGTGATGTCGCCGCCGTTGAAATCTGCCGCGACCAGCGACACGCGGCCGATCAGCAGCGGCAGCACAGCAAGCTCGATCCGCGCTTCTTCCGAACGCATGAGCACCGCGCCGCGTCCGTCTTCCACGGTCACGCCCACCGCCCGCAGCTCGAGCGCGTTGGCCTGGGTGCTCCAAGCCAATTCAACCCGCTCAAGCCCGACCGGGCGCCCCGAACGGGTTTGGCTTAGCTCGGCCTGGACGTGTTGTTTGATAAAGCTGAGGTCGAGCGGCCCCTGGCTGAGCCGCCACCACGCGACGCCCAGCCCAATCAGCAGCGCGGCCGCCAGGCCGAGCACAATTTCCACGGCAATGAGCGTCGTGCGGCGAATCATCCGCGCAACTCCGCCGCCCAGCCCCAGGACGCGTCTAAGTCTCTAGCGCGGAACGGGGAAACCAAGCAAAGCTCCGCCCCAGTTAGGCGCGCGCCAATGGCAGCGGCGGGCCGAGGCCAGCCGCCCGCCGAACGCGCGAGGGACGAGGTGCTGTTGATGTCCACCAAACCGCTCAAGCCAGGCGATCCCGCTCCCAAGTGGGACTTGCCGACCGGAGACGGGAGCCAACTGAGCTTGGCCAGCCTTCGGGGCAAACGGGTCGTCCTTTATTTTTATCCTAAAGACGACACCCCAGCTTGTACCCAAGAAGCCCTAAGCTTCACTGAAAAGCTCGGACAATTCTCGAAGGCCGGGGCGGTGGTCGTGGGAATCTCCCGCGACACGGCCGTTAAGCACACCAAATTCGCGGCCAAATATGGGCTCAAGCACGCCCTTGTCGCCGATGTCGAAGGCGTAGTCTGCGAGGCCTATGGCGTGTGGGTGGAAAAGAGCATGTACGGACGCACCTACATGGGCGTCGAACGCGCCACCTTCCTGATCGACGAGAAGGGCAAGCTCCTGCGCATCTGGCGCAAGGTTCGCGTGCCAGGACATGTGGATGAAGTGCTCGCCGCTGTTAAGGAAGATTGACTTGGATAAAGCTTAACTGCGTGGATTGAATCTTGCACTCGTCAGCATTCACAAGGAAAGCCGTTAAACTCCCTGAAATTCCTGTAAACGAAGCGTTAGCCCTGTTGCAATTCGAGAGGGTTTCGGGTTGGGTGGATTTTGGCGGGGCTAACGGCGTGTAGTCGTTTCAGTTGTTAGTAGCGGGCGGCGGACAATGAGCCAGTTCGGATCGCGGGCGAGAGCCTTTTTTGATCGCGTTTTTCCAGAGCGGCAGATTTATCATCGGAGCGGGGGTAGCGTTCGCTACGTTTCCTTGTCTCCGGGCAAGCAGGCCCTGCTGGCGCTGAGCGCGGTGGGCCTTGCCGGCTGGTGCGTTTACGCCACCGCCAACACCGTCCTCGAAGGCTCACAAGCCACCGCCTCCAACGCCGAAGTCGAGCGGGAGCGCGCCAAGTATGATCGCTGGCTGAACGAGTCCCGCGCCCAGGCGGCAGCGGCCCAAGCGATGCTCGAAGAGCGCACGCGCCAGTTCGACGACACCACCCGCGATTTCGAAACCCGCCACGAAGTGCTCCGCAGCCTGCTCGAAATGGCTGGCGGCTCGAACATGACAATGGCCTCGGCCCGCCCGATCGAGCGCGATGGCGCCCGCATCATCATGGCCGCCTCGATCGACGAAGCTGAGCCGCGCCAGTCGCGCGCGATCGCCGCCGAACCGTATCAGGTCACCACCGTTGGCTTCCGCGCCCGGTCCGACAGCCTCGCCGCCGAGCAAGAGCGCACGCTCTCCGAACTCGAGGATCAAGTCGCCGAAAACAGCGAACAGGTTCGCGGCGTGCTTCGCCTCACCGGCGTGTCGATGGCGTCGCTCACCGGCTCCGAAGCCGACGCTGAAGCGGGCGGCCCGCTCGTACCGCAAGACCTCATCACTTATCTGCGCGACAGCGACCTCAATCCCGCGTTTGCGCAGCGTGTCGCGCAAGTCGCCGCGCGCGTTTCAGAATCCCGCCGCCTGCAAGCGGTTGCCGACTCGACGCCCCTCGCCCAGCCGGTGGCTGTCGATTACCGCGAGACGTCGGGCTACGGCCAGCGGATCGACCCGTTCACCGGGCGCCCTGCGTTCCATTCCGGTCTTGACCTCGCTGCGTTCGAGCGGGCGCCGGTGGTTTCGACTTCACCTGGAACTGTATCCTTCGCTGGCACCAAGTCGGGCTATGGCTATACGGTCGAGATCGATCACGGCCACGGCTTTAAGACTCGCTACGCACACTTGCGCGACATTCAAGTCACCCGCGGCGAGCAAGTTGTCATCGGGCAGCGCATCGGCTCGATGGGGTCAACGGGGCGTAGCACGGCCACCCACCTGCATTACGAGGTGTGGTTCCGTGGCCGGGCGGTCGACCCGGTAAATTTTCTGAGGGCTGGAAGACATGTTCACGAACAAGGGTAAGCCAGGCGAGACGACGACCATGCCAGCGCTTCCCGATCCAATGACGCAGCGCCGCCAATCGCAGGGGCGCAGCACAATCGCATCGATCATCGCAAATGGCGTGAAGATCACCGGCACCGTCGAAGCTGACGGCGCTGAGCTTCAGGTTGACGGCGAAATCGAAGGCAATGTCCGCGGCGGCTCCGTCACGGTCGGCGACACCGGCATGGTGAAAGGCGACATGGTCAGCGAAAGCGTGACCGTGCACGGCCGCGTCGAAGGTTCGGTGCGCGCCCGCAAGGTCATGCTGGCCCGTAACGCGCATGTGCTGGGCGACATCGTCCACCAATCGCTCTCAGTCGAAATGGGCGCGGTGTTCGAAGGTCAGTGCCGCTATCTGCAAGATCCGCTGAGCCAATCGGGCCCAGGCGCGCCGTCGGCGCCGCAGATCGTACCGCCGATGGAGCGTCAGCAATCGAGCTTCGGCGGTTCGGTGTTCGGCGAGCCTTCCAACGATGACCGCATGGTCTCGGGCGTGATCGTCACCGGCGCATCAAGCTGAGCAAACGCCTCAAAGTTAGAAGATCGGGGCCGACGCAAGTCGGCCCCGATTTTTTTGCGCTTACTCAGCCGCGCGTCGCGTGTAGGCGATGCGCATGAACGGGCGCCAGACGCCGCCCTCCTCGCGCTCGGTGATCGTTTCAAAACCCTGCGTCGTGCGCACGTAGCGCGAGCGCAGCCGCTGCACGCTCCCATCGGCGCCGACATAACGCGCGTCGCTGACATCGAACCCGGCCGCATTCGACGTCGCCGCGCCGCGCATCAGGCCGCCATCATTGGCGTAATAGGCAATGTCGATGCGCCCGGCGTCAGCGTCCCATGCATAGATCGTCTCGCCGCCGTAGCCCGTACCAACAACCTCGTGTGTGTCCCGCCACTGCTTGCCACCCTGCATCGGCGAAAAACAGCGCGCATCGCGCAGCTCGCCGGCGCCTTCGAACGCGCCGACCCAGCAGCCTTCAAAGAACGCCATCGCCGCCAGCGGTTCGTCGGCGCGCGCCACACTCGCGCACCCCGCCAGCGCCAGCGCGGCAAGCAACGCGCGCATCAGAGCGCCCCGAGGATGAGGCCGATCAGCGTGAATTGCAGCGTGTGATAGCCGCCATTGATCAGGAACAGAGCCAGCGGCTTGCGCTCGAACAGATAATTGATCCCGAACGACGCACTCACCCAGCACAGGCCCGCGCACAGCCCGTAGAGCATGCCCGTCGTCGCATCGACGTCGCCCAAGAACATCGCAAACGTCGCCGAAGCGATCAGCGCCAGCACAAACGACCCGCCGAAGATGAGGGCCGGATTGCCGCTCTTCATTTGCGCGTCGCTCAAGCCCGCCGCGCTTTGCCACGACTTGGCGAACAAAGCCGAATACCAAAGCCCGCCGAGCACGAACGAACTCGCCGCCGCGGCAAACACCGCAAGCCAATTGATCTCCATTTTTCGCTCCCCTTCACGCGGCGGTCTTGGCCACCGTCTCCAACAGATCGAAATGCGCGCGTAATTGCGTCACGCCGCGATCGAAATACGAAACGTCGCGATGGGTGCGGGCCTGCATCACGCCGCCCTCCATCGTCGTCAGCACGAATTGCGCAAGCGCCGAGCGATCTGTGCCCTTCGGCAAACGCTGCGCGCCATCGGCAAGGCATTGTTCGATCGCCCGCGTCCAGCCTTCGAAGTTCACCGCGATCAGCTCGCGCACTTGCGGATCGGGCTCATGCAGCTCCAGCGCCAGCGACCCAATGGGGCAGCCATAGGTGCAGTCGGTCTCGACGATGAGCGTGCGATAATGGCGAAGCAGCGCGAAGATTTTCTCGATCGGATCGTCCACGCCCGCCCATGCAGGATCGAGCAATTGCGGATAAATGCCGTCGCGATACGCCTCCAGCACCGCCACCAGCACGTCCTGCTTCGACGGAAACACGTGATAGAGGCTGCCGGAATTGAGCTGCGTGCGGCTCAGCAAATCGGCGATCGAGGTCGAGTTGTAGCCCTTCAGCCAAAACAGCTCCATCGCCGCGAAAACAATCCTATCGCGCGTCGATTCCGCTTTCATTGCCCGCCTCCGAGCGAAGCCCAATTCTCCGGCCCATTGGCGACGCGCTCGTAGAGCTTCTCCAACGTCCACGTATTGCCGGCATTGAAGTGGCGCGCGAGCACGTCGAACGCTTCGCCTTCGTCGTACCCCAACATGATCACACGCACGCGCGTGACATTTTCCGCGTACGGCTCAAGTTCGATCACGGTCCACAGCGTCCGCGCCTCGTCGGCGTGCGGAAAATTCGGCGGCGCGCGTTCGATCGCGATCGAGATCATGCGCTCGGGTAAATAGCTCAGCACACGATTGAGAATATTGCCCGCGTCGCCGGGCCGCGCGCCGCGCGAATAGGACGCCTCCATCATGCCGCCGACGCGCAGGTCGATGGCCGCCACCGGCGCCATCCAGCTCGAGAGCCCCGCGCTCGTGGAGAACAGCGGCCACACCTCCGCCACCGGCGCCGGCAAAAGAATCTCGTGGCAAAGCGCTTCGTAGGGCAGCGCGCAATCGCCCGCCCGCCCCGGCCCACCTGCCGACGCTTGCGCGCTCGCCGGACTGGCCATGGCCAACGCCAAAACCGCGCCCAACGTCGCCAACAACTCCCGCATCACGCATCACCCGTTGATTGAATGATCAATCAAGCGCAGTTGTCGCGGCCAGTCAAGTGGGAGCACCGGGAGAAAGGGTCAGCCCTGGGGACCGCCGGCTTCCAGCCGGCTCCCTTTGTTCGGCACACGTTGAGCGAGGGCTGGCTGGATGGCCGCCCGAAGCCAGCCATGTGGCTCAGCCGCAACGCCAAACGGCGCAACCACGCCAGATTACGAGTTGAAGATCGCTTCGTAGTCCTCGCGCGTGAGCGCGATCTGCGTCAGCGGCTCGTTCTCGCTCGGGTCGAGCAACACGGCGACGCGCTTTTTCATCAGCCCGCCCTGCTCAAACACAAGCGCGGTGCGGGTGCCGTGATCGGTGCTGACATTCAGCGCCACGCCTTCACGGTTCGGCGCATCAGGCCAATGCTCACGCAAGGTCGCCGGCGTTGCGCCGACGAGGCCGAGGAACAGCACGCCCGCCATTTCACACAACGCTCGCGCGGTGGTGAACGCCGGATCGCTCCGCTCACGCGCTTCACGCGCACGCTGCGCTTCGGCGCGGCGCTCTTGGAACAAGCGATTAGCCGAAGCAATGCGGTTGAGGTGCGCCGAGCCATCCGAACCCTCGACGTATTTCACCTTGCGCAGGCTCTTCAGCCAAATCTTGAAGCGCGGCGCGATCGGCTCTTCCAGCTCCAGATCGGCAAAACGCTTGTCGAGGTCGCGGATCAGCGGATCGTTGGCGCCATAGCCCGCGCGGAATTTCTTACCGCGCTTTGGATCATCGATGAGATGCTTCATCTCTTTCAGCAGCGCCAGATACGGGTCGGCGCCCATGCTGCGTAGGCCCGCCATCGCGGCACGCACCTTCAGATCATCCCAATGCGTCGCCAGCCCATAAGACAGGTGCCCGCCAGCGCGTGTCTCTTCGATATAGTGGATCGCCCATTTGCCGGTGAGCGCCTCGAGCGCGTATTCGCCTGGAATGAAGAACGCCTGATCCTCAAGCACGTGCGCATAATCCAGCGTGGCGCGGACGGCGGCCATCGGATCCTTCGAATCCATCGCGCTTTGCGGCAGCACGATTTCATCGGCGAGCATTCCTTGGAACGTCGTCAGGGCCGTCGCTCCGTCGCAATGGGCGCGCTGAAACACATCCACCCATGATGGCGGCGGTGTGAACTCAGCGTTTTGAACTTCCGGCTCCACGTCCAACTCCCCCAAATCGCTCAGTCGAGTTCTCAACTCTAGTCGATGTCGTCCACCACCACTTCGCCGCCGCCGCTCACGCGTTGGGCCAAGGAGGCGGCCATGAACTGGTCTAAGTCTCCATCGAGTACGCCTTGCGTATCCGATGTTTCAACACCTGTCCGCAGGTCTTTGACCATCTGATACGGCTGCAGGACGTAAGACCTAATCTGCCTACCCCAGCCAATCTCGGTTTTGCTGTCAGCGAGGGCCTGAGACGCCGCTTCGCGGCGCTGTAGCTCGGCCTCATAGAGCCGCGCCCGCAGCATGTCCCAGGCCGCGGCGCGGTTCTTGTGCTGGCTGCGCTCGGCCTGGCAGGCGACGACAATCCCGGATGGCATGTGCGTCAAACGCACGGCGCTGTCGGTTTTGTTGATGTGCTGACCGCCCGCGCCGGACGCGCGATAGGTATCGGTGCGCACATCCTTATCCAGGATCTCGATGTCGATGCTGTCGTCAATCTTGGGCGACACCCAAGCGCTCGCGAAGCTCGTGTGCCGCCGCGCGTTTGAATCGTAGGGCGAGATACGCACCAGACGATGCACCCCCGCCTCCGTCTTGAGCCAGCCGTAGGCGTTCTCACCCTTGATCAGCAACGTGGCGGACTTAATGCCCGCGGTGTCGCCGTCCTGGTGCTCAAGCTCTTCGACCTGATAGCCGTGGGCCTGCGCCCAGCGCGCGTACATGCGCAACAGCATCGAGGCCCAATCCTGGCTCTCCGTGCCGCCGGCGCCTGAATTGATTTCAACGTAAGCGTCGTTGCCGTCAGCCTCGCCGGAGAGCAGCGCTTCAAGCTCCGCCTTCGCTGCACGCGCTTGCAGGCCCCGCAACGCGGCGATCGCTTCGTCGTGTGTGCCTTCGTCGCCCTCGGCGTCGGCCATCTCCGCGAGTTCGACGTTGTCGCTCAGTTCGCGCTCAAGCGCCTGCACCGCCTCGATGCCGCCGGCGAGCTTATTGCGCTCGCGCATGAGCTTTTGCGCTTTTTGCGCGTCGTTCCAAAAATCTGGGCGCTCCGAGAGCGCGGTCAGTTCGTCCAATCGGACAAGCGCGCGATCCCAGTCAAAGACGCCTCCGAAGCAACGACACCTTGTCGGCGATCTCTTCGGACAGGCTGGCGATTTCGGCGCGCATCAAGATTTCCTCGAACGTGGGCGAGCTACATAGAGCCGCCGCCGCAAACTGGCAAGCGCCGCTCCTCGTCATTCCGGGGCGTCGCGTAGCGACGAACCCGGAACCCAGGGGCGAACACACAGGTTGTGGCCCCTGGGTTCCGGATCACGCTGCGCGTGTCCGGAATGACGAGTGCAGTTAGTTAAAGCGCCGCCCTGGCACGCCGGCGGTCGCGGGATTTCAATACAAGCCGCCCAGCTCGTCCTCTTCCTCATCCTCTGGCCGGCGCGGCGCGCCTTGCTGTTCGGACGTCACGACGCCGGTGATGCCCGAGAGCACGCGCGGATCAATCGGCGCGGTGCCGCCGAACACGAACGGCGAGGAACCTACGTCGCGCGTCGGCTCGGTGTCCGGCTTGAACGCTTCGAGGATGGTTTGCGTCGCGTCCGCGGCCGGCAATTGACCGGTCATGTAGTCGACACGCACAAGGCGAACGCCCGCGGGAATCCGGAATGGCGCCGGCTGTGTTTCGCGCAGCGCGTCGCGCATGAAGTCGCGGAAGATCGGCGCCGCGATGCGGCCGCCGGTTTCGCCTTCGCCCATATCCACAGGCGTATCGAAACCTGCCCACACGCCGACGACGAGGTCCGGCGAGAAGCCGATAAACCAGGCGTCCTTGTAATCGTTGGTCGTGCCGGTCTTGCCGCCCAGCGGAAAGCCGAGCGCATTGATGCTGGTGGCGGTGCCGCGCAGCACCACGCCTTCCGACATCGACACGATCTGATAGGCGATCACCGGGTCGAGCACTTGTTGACGGTCATCTGGCAGCGTCGGCGCGGACTGGCCGCGCCATTCGGCGCTGCATTCGGGGCAGTTGCGCTGATCGCGGCGGAACACGGCGCGGCCGGTGCGATCTTGGATTCGGTCAATGATGATCGGCGAAATGCGCCGGCCGCCATTCACGAACATGCCGTAGGCGGTCGTCATCCGCAGCAGCGATGTTTCCCCCGCGCCAAGCGCCAGCGAGAACACCGCCGGCGTGCGCTCCCCGTAAACGCCAAGCCGTTGGCCCATCTCAAGCATACGCTCCGGGCCCATCTCGTAGGCGATGCGCGCCGTCATAGCGTTCCGCGAGAGCTCCAAACCGCGACGCAACGTCGTCGGCCCGTAGAATTCGCGCGAATAGTTTTCCGGGGACCAATTCGTCCCGTCGCCGGCTTCGATCGCGAGCGGGCCGTCATCGATCAAAGTCGATGGCGTCAGGCCGTACTCAAGTGCGGCCGCGTAGGCGATCGGCTTGAACGAGGACCCCGGCTGACGCATCGCCTGCGTCGCGCGATTCAAACCTGTCGCTTCGTTGAAATTGTATCCGCCGACCATCGCCAGCACGCGCCCGGTGTGCGGGTCCATCGCCACCAGCGCGCCCTGGATGCGCGGCACTTGCTTCAAACGAAAACCACCGCTCGATCCGCGCTCGGCATAGACGATCGCGCCGGCGGTGAGCCCGCGCTCACCGCGTGTCGTGGCCCACGTCACGTCATCGCCGTTCAGGCGTCCAGTGCGGCCTTGTTCGTCGGTCAACGTCACCGTGGCGCCGCGTTGCGCGGTCACCATCGCCCGAACCCAGCCGGAAAGCTGCGGCGGGCGTTCAGCCGCCGCCAATTGCGCCTGCGCATCGCCGGCGGCGTCGCCGCGCGCGATCGGTCCGCGCCACGCATGGCGGCGGTCATATTCTTCCAAGCCACGGCGCAGCGATTGGGCGGCTGCCAATTGCAAACGCGTATTGATAGTGGAGCGGATCGAGAGCCCGCCTTCGTTCAGGGCGTTTTCGCCATACTCGGCCTGCACCTGGCGGCGGATCTCCTCCACGAAGTGCGAAGCGGCGATAAATTGGTCGCCCGAGAGACGGTCATGCGCGACCAATTCTTCCGTACGGGCTTCCGTGGCTTGAGCTTCGGAAATGTAGCCGCGCTCGAGCATGCGATCGATGACGTAGTTGCGCCGCCCCATCGCCCGCTCGCGCTGCCGCACCGGGTGATAATTGTTCGGGCCCTTCGGCAGCACGGCGAGATACGCCGCCTCGCCGATGGTGAGCTCTTCAAGTGGCTTATCGAAATAGTTGAGCGCCGCCGCCGCTACGCCGTAGGCGCGGTTGCCCAAATAAATCTCGTTCAAATAGAGTTCGAGGATGCGTTGCTTGCCATCAGCGCCTTCCGCGGCAAACGCGCGCTCGATGCGCTGCGCCACCAGGCCTTCGCGCAACTTCGTCCAGATCGCGCAGAAGAAGCCGCCAAGTCCGCCGCTACACTCCGCAGCGCGGCCCGTCAGCATATTGCCCGCAACCTGCTGCGTGATCGTCGACGCGCCCTGCAAGCGACGCCCCCGCACGACATTGGCGACGTTCACCACCATCGCGCGCGCAAGGCCTGCGTAATCGATGCCAGAGTGCTCGAAGAAGCGCGCGTCTTCCGCCGCGACGAACGCGTTCTTCACGTGATCGGGCATTTGCTCGATCGGCACGAACACGCGTTGTTCGGTCGCGAACTCCGCCACCAACGCGCCGTCGCCGGCGTGAACGCGGCTCGTCACCGGTGGCTCGTAATTCTGCAACTCGGAGAGCGAAGGCAAACCTTGCAGTGCCGCGATCAGAAAACCGGCGACCGCAAGAAAGCCGACACCAGCCGCGATAGCCATGCCGATCAGGATTTTCCGCCACAGCGGCGTGCCGGAGGGTTCGCGATAATCGTCTTGATCATCGTCGCGTCCGCCCCAGCTATCGCGTTCGTCGTATCGTGTCCGCAGCATTGCGCCCCGCTTCTGCTCGCGCTCGTTGTTGTCAGTGGCGCCCGCCGTCGCCGCCTAATGAGGCGCGATTAAGGCCGGCGCTGCGGCGTGAACGTAACCGTATTAGTCAAAGATTCGAGCCGGTTTTAGGCCGGTTTTAGGCGCGGGCCATCAAAGTCCGTGGAGAAGCGAAGTAAGCGTCCACCGCGCCGGCCATCGCATCAGCCATCGCTTCGCGCGCACGCGGGTCGGCAAGGCGGCGTTCATCGGTCGGATTGCTCAAAAAACCCGTTTCAATCAACACGGCGGGCACATCCGGCGCCAGCAGCACGAAGAAGCCGGCATTGCGGTGCGTGTTGCTCAGCAACGGCGCCACCTGGCCCAGACGCGGGATCAAGGTCTGTGCAAATTCAGCGGACCGGTTGGTCGTTTCGCGTTGCGCGAGGTCCACCAGGATGTCGCCCACCACGCCCTGGCGGGGGGCCGCGCCCAGATCGATGTCCCAATTCTGCGCCGCCATCATCCCTTGCGCCCGGTTCGCCCCGCGCTCCGACAGAGTATAAACGGACGCGCCGGCCGCTTCCGCACGCGCATGGCTGTCCGCGTGCACAGAGATGAAAAGATTGGCGTTCTGCGCCCGAGCGAAGCCAACGCGATCTTCTAGCGGCACAAACCGATCGCTATCGCGGGTCAAACGAACGTCGTAAGGCCCCTTGGCTTGCAGAGCCGCTCGCAGCTTCAAAGCCGCGTCGAGGACCACATCCTTCTCGCGCACGCCCGAGACGCCGATCGCGCCCGGATCGTGCCCGCCATGGCCCGCATCGATCACTATCGTGCGGCGACGGACCCCACGACCTGGCATTTCCAACGTCGGCCGCGCCGGCGCGGCTACAAACGGAGCGGTCGCGGCAATGTCAAAACGCAGTTCCGGCGCGCGGCGGCCACCGCGCTCCTCGCGCACCAGCCTCGCCGGCGCCGCCAAATCCAGAACCAACCGCGCAACGCCATCCGCTCGCTGCGCGTAGCGGTATCCCTGCACCACGCCAGCGCCCGGACCGGCCCCGGCTGAGCCGCTAGGCAGCGCCCAGTGTGCGCCCGGCAGGTCGATCACGAACCGATCGGGGTTGGCCAGGAAGAACGTGCGGGCGTTGGCCTGGGCGTCAAGCGCCATCGAAAGCCGCACCGCCGCGCCTGAATCCTCCAGCGACACCGCGCGGATGGCGGCGGGCGCGTCGGCCCATGCATGGCCGCTAAGGGCGCTCGCCCCAAAGAGGGTCGCGCCAAAGGCAAAGGAGCGGCGGGTCACGTCCATAACCCGCGTAAACTACCTGAGACGGCTTGCTATCCAGTTGAAAAGAAGAGTGAATGCAGTGGTAACTACATTTCCGTACTTTCCAATGCTGTCGGCATCTTGCTACCGCTTCCATCAGCGGCGCGCCGACCAGACAGGGCGCCGTCGTTAGGAATTGCACGCTTGGCGCCGTACCGCATGCGGAATCCTTGCGCTCATCCGGCTTAATCAGGCCCGGAACCGCCGGCCCCCGCTTTCAATTCTCAACCAATTCATGCAATGGTTCGGACATCGCCGGTTGCGCCGTCAGGGGATTGCCCCCAGGAGCGCCCGGCGCGCTTCCCGCACCGCGGATTGGCGCGACAAGGCCCCGAGGCGCCCCCTCCAACGAGATTTGGCTGGGTGGATCCCGATCAGGCCCCCCGCCCTCTTTCCCTCGGCGGCAAGCGTGAGCGCCGGCGTAGAAACCGGCGTTGTTGGAGTAAAGCATGACCCGCGTTTTGACCGCTGCCCTCACCCGTGCGCCCCAGGCGCCCGTGCGCGAGCGCGCGTCCGACGCGGCCCCCAACCATTCGCGTCGCCACGCCGCCCCGCCTTCCGGACAGGAACGCTCGCGGGCGCACGGCCGCGCACACGGAGCCCTCAATGGCCAAGAAAATGTTGATCGACGCCGCCCACCCGGAAGAGACCCGGGTCGCGGTGCTCGACGGAAACCGCGTTGAAGATTTCGACTTCGAGACAGCCAGCAGGAAACAACTTAGAGGCAACATCTATCTCGCCAAGGTGACGCGCGTTGAGCCGTCGCTTCAGGCGGCCTTCGTTGAGTATGGCGGCAACCGCCACGGCTTCCTGGCGTTCTCTGAAATCCACCCTGATTATTACGCCATCCCGATCGCCGATCAGGAATCGATCAAGGCTGAACTCGCCGCCGCCGAAGCCGAGGCCGGCGAGGAGGAAGACGAAGAAGCCATCGACGAGCGCCGCCGCCGCGTGCTGACCCGCCGCTACAAAATTCAAGAGGTGATCCGCCGTCGCCAGATCATGCTGGTGCAAGTGGTGAAGGAAGAGCGCGGCAACAAAGGCGCCGCACTCACCACGTATCTTTCGCTCGCCGGCCGCTATTGCGTGCTGATGCCCAACACCGGGCGCGGCGGCGGCATCTCTCGCAAGATCACGCAAGCGACAGACCGTAAACGCCTGAAGAAGATCGCTCACGATCTGGAGGTGCCGCAAGGCCAAGGCCTGATCATCCGCACGGCTGGCGCGAAGCGCACCAAGACGGAAATCAAGCGTGACTACGAGTATTTGTCGCGCGCTTGGGAAACCATCCGCGATGAGACGCTGAAATCCATCGCGCCGTCTTTGATCTATGAGGAAAGCTCGCTGGTGAAGCGCGCGATCCGCGACCTCTACGACAAAGACGTCGACGAAGTGCATGTCGAAGGCGAAGCTGCGTACAAAGAGGCCAAGGACTTCGTGCGCATGCTCATGCCTTCGCATGCCAAGCGTGTGCACCATTGGAAAGATGCGTCGCCGATCTTCGCCAAGAACGGCGTCGAAAAGCAGTTGGAATCGATCCACTCGCCGGTCGTGCAGCTGAAAAGCGGCGGCTATATCGTCATCAACCAAGCGGAAGCCTTGGTGGCGATCGATGTCAACTCCGGCCGCGCCACGCGCGAGCGCAACATCGAACAAACCGCCGTGAAGACGAACCTTGAGGCCGCCGACGAAGCCGCCCGCCAGATGCGTCTGCGCGACCTCGCCGGTCTTATCGTGATCGACTTCATCGATATGGAGGAGAACAAGAACGATCGCTCCGTCGAGAAGCGGATGAAGGACAATCTCCGCTTCGACCGCGCACGCGTGCAGATGGGCAAAATCAGCGGCTTCGGCTTGCTGGAAATGTCGCGTCAGCGCCGCCGCACCGGCGTTCTTGAAGGCACCAGCCACGTCTGCCCGCACTGCCAAGGCGCCGGGCGTGTACGGTCGGTGGAAAGTGCGGCGCTCGCCCTCCTGCGCGCGCTCGATGAATGCGCCGCCAAAAACAAAGGCCAGCTCGTGGAAGCACGCGCCGCGCCGGAAGTGGCGCTCTACTTGCTGAACGAAAAGCGCGAAGCATTGGCGACGCTCGAAGCCAACCGCCACGTCCGCCTTCGCGTCAGCGCCGGCGCCGGCCTCTCCCCGCCTGAGTTCGAAATTCGCGCCAGCGCGGACGCCAGCATCGACGAAGAGCACGATCAACACGTCGAGGAAGCGCCGCGTGGTCGCCAACAAGCGCGCCGCCCTGAGCCGGTGAGCATCGAAGAAGATGAGCCGGAAGAGGTCGAAGAGGAAGAAGAAGTCGAAGCCGAGGCCGAACGTGGCGAGCGCGATCCTGAAGGTGGCGACAGTCGCCGTCGCCGTCGCCGTGGCCGCCGTGGCGGCAAACGACGCAGTGAAGATGGCGAAGCCGTCTCTGAACCACGCGAAGAACGCCCCCGCCCCGAGGCCCAAGCCGCAGCCGGCGAAGATCGCGGCCGCAAGCGCCGCCGCCGCCGTGGTCGCGGTCGGCGTACGTTCGAGGTCGATGGCGGCGAGTGGCTGGATTTCGTCAGCGGTGACTTAAAGCACCTCACGCCGCGCCCTGAACCGGCCCAACGCGCCCCGCGCCCGGAGCGCGCGCGCCCGGAGCCACGCCTAGTCGCAGAGAATGCATCGCCGCCAGAGGAAGACGCATACGAAGCGCCGCCGCCCAAGCCGGAACCGGTGATGGTGCTCGCGGCCGCAGACGTTGAGCCAGAACGCGAATTGGAACCCGCTGGCGCCGAGCTAGGCGCTGATCTCAATTACGAGCCCGATCAGGAACGCCGTGACCGCTTCCTGTCGCGGTTCAGCCGTTGGGCGAAGAAAGGCAGCTAATCGCCGAAAGCGCGGGTAAGCTTGCCGGCCATGTTCCCGCCGCAAAACGGGGCTTCAACGCCTCGATCGCGCGCGGGAACGTGCGGGCCAATTCAGGGAGGCGGCATGAACGCGCCAACGAACGCCAGCTGGTTCGACACCGTGCGCCGCAACGCATCGATCGCAGTGGGCGCGGTCGCCGCCTGCGCGCTCTTTGTGACGCCAGCCGCCGCGCAAGGGGTGATCCGCGACGCCGAGATCGAACACACACTCCGGGACTATTCGGCGCCGCTCTGGGTGGCCGCCGGCCTCAACCCGGACGACGTGTCGATGTACATCATCGGCGACGATGAAATTAACGCGTTCGTCTCTGGTGGGCAGAACATCTTTGTGCACACCGGCCTCATCCTCGCCGCGCGCACGCCGAACGAACTGAAGGGCGTGCTCGCGCACGAAACTGGCCACATCGCTGGCGGCCACCTCGCCCGTTCGGCGGAAGCCCAACAGCAAGCGATGGGCCCGGCGCTGATCGCGATCGGCCTCGGCGTGCTCGCCATCGCTGCTGGCGTGCCGCAAGCGGGCGCTGCTTTGATCTCGGGTTCGCAAGCGTTCGCGATGGGCAATTACGTTCGCCACACGCAGGTGCAAGAAAGCGCCGCTGACCAAGCCGCGCTAGCTTACCTCGAAGAAACCGACCAATCAGCCAAAGGTTTGATCGACTTCTTCAACAACAATTTCCGCCGCTACGAATTCGTGATGCGTCGCGCGCCGCAATATCTACTGACGCACCCTTACTCGTCCGATCGCGTCGAAGCATTGCGCTCCGGCGCCACTGTGGCAGACCACTACAACACGACGGATGGGCCCGAAGACCTAGCCCGTTTCCGTACGATGCAGGCCAAACTCATCGGCTTCCTGCAGACCCAGGGCCAAACGCTCGCGCGCTATCCGGTTTCAGATCAATCGGCCGACGCGCGCTATGCACGCGCCATCGCCTATTATCGCACCGCTCAAATGGATCTCGCGCGAACGGAGCTCACCTCGCTCATCGCCGAAAACCCAACAAACCCCTATTACCAAGAGCTGATGGGGCAGATGCTCTACGAATCCGGCCGCTCCGCGGAATCCGTGCCCTATCACCGCCGTTCGGTGGAACTGACGCACGACGAGCCGCTCTTAATGTTGAACCTCGCGCGCGCCCTCGCCGACGACCGCGACACAGTGGATGAAGCGATCACGCTGCTGAACGGCGTTGTCCGCATCGAGCCGCTCAATTCGCTCGCTTGGAGCGAACTGGCGGAAGCGCGCGACTTCAGAGGCGAGCAAGGCCTTGCGGAACTCGCGTCCGCCGAGGCCAATTACGCGCGCGGCAATTTCCCAGCAGCATTGAGCTTTGCCGAACGGGCCAGGCGCACGTTGCCCCGCAACACCCCCTCGTTCCAACGCGCCTCCGACATCGCCACCTTCTCCGGCCAGGAAGTGCGCGACATGATGGAAGACAACAACGGCCGCCGCCGCAGCTAAAGCTTGCGGGCGCCCTGGAAAGCGGCCATCTGACGGCCATGATGATACGCACGCTTTTCGCAGGCCTCGCCGCCCTTGTCGCGCTGGCCACGCCCGCCGCCGCGCAAAGCTTTAACGCCCAGGAGCAGGCCGAAATCCGCGCTGTCGTGCGTGACTATCTGGTCGCCAATCCGGACGTGTTGCAGGAAGCGCTGAACGCGCTCGAAACCCGCGTCGCCGCGCAACGCCGGGTCGAGATCGAGCGTGACCGTCGCGACTTCAGCATCGGCCCCGCGGATGCGCCGATCACGATCGTCGAGTTTTACGATTATCGCTGCCCGTATTGCCACGCCGCTTACGAATGGGTGAACGACCTCATCCGCACCCGCCGCGACATCCGCTTTGTCTTCAAGGAACTGCCGATCCTGTCTCCGGAATCAGTCGAAGCGTCGCGCGCCGCGCTCGCGGCGATGCCGCAAGGCCGATACCTCCAGTTTCACGCCGCTTTGATGGGATTTCGCGGCGAGCTCAACTCAGCGCAGATCGACAATCTTGCGCGCCAATCCGGCGTCGATGTCGCGCGCATGCGGCGCAACATGGAAGACGAAAACGTCACCGCGCTTTTGCAGGACAACATCGCCCACGCACGCAACCTGGATCTCTCCGGAACGCCTGGCTTTATGATCAACGGCGAACTCGTGCCCGGCGGCTTCAACCGCGAAGCGCTCGACGCGCGCCTGCGCGAAGTCTCGCGCGAGGCCCGGCGCACACGCGGAAGCTAGACTCACAAACATTGAAGGAGCGACGCGGTGGCGAATGGATCAAAGCTTGCGGCGCTCCTTGCTGCTTTGACACTCAACGCCTGCGTCAGCGCCCCTGAAGCGGGCGACGCTCAAACCGCCGCGTGGTGGGCCACCACGGAAGCGCTCTCAAATGACGCGATGGAAGGCCGCGACACCGGATCACCCGGCTACGACCGCGCCGCCGCCTACGTTGCCGCACGCCTTGAACGAGCCGGGCTGCGGCCGGCTGGCGACAACGGCACATTCTTCCAGAACATCGAATTCACCGACATCGAGTTCACCAGCGAAGGCACGAGCTTCAACGTCGCCTACGCCAATCGCGCCGCGCGTTCGCTGCGTTTCCTGCACGAGATTTCGGTCGCCGCCGCCTGGGGCCTGCCCGCAACGCTCGATGCGCCTCTGGTCTATCGCGGCTATTGCGCGCCCTCGGATATGACCAACGTGCGCGGCGCAATCGTGGTGTGCTTCGGCGCGCGCCGCAGCGGGCAAACCACCGGCGCTGCCCGCCTCGCGGCGGCAACGGAGGCGGGCGCCGTGGCGATCGTCAACGTCGATGACATGGGCTTCACGCCGGAGCCGCCGCGTTGGCCGGTTGCATATGCGCGCAACGTCACATTGGCGACGATCTCCGCGCGCCCGCGCAACATCCCATCGCTGCGCCTCAACGTCGATGCGTTCATCGAGATCGCAGATGCGAGCGGCCAGAACGGCGTCGCGATCCTCGCCCATGGCGCGCGCGGCGAGCCGATGTCGTCGTTTGACATTCCCGCGCGCCTGCAAGCCCGCTTCGCCACACGCGAACGCAGCTATTCTTCAGCCAACGTGCTCGCGGTATTGCCCGGCACGGATCCCGCGCTCGCAAACGAACCGGTGCTGCTGATCGCCCACCTCGACGGCTACGGCTACGGCACGCCCGTCAACGGCGACGATCTCTATAACGGCGCGCTCGATGACGCCGCCTACGTCGCCACGCTCATCACCTTCGCCGACGAACGCGCCGGCCGCGGCTTCCGCCGTCCGGTGATTTTCGCCGCCGTCACCGGCGAGGAGAAAGGCCTCTGGGGCTCACGCTGGCTCGCCGCGCATCCAACGCCCAACGCGCCGACGCCGATCGCCGTGCTCAATCTCGATCAATTGCGCCCGCTCTACCCGCTGACGATCCTCACCACACTGGCGCTAGAGGATTCAACGCTCGGCCAAACCGTGCGCGATGTCGCCGAACCGATGGGCATCCAAGTGCGCACCGATCTTGAACCTGAACGCGGCCTGCTACGCCGCAGCGATCATTGGCCGTTCATGGAACGTGGCGTTCCAGCCGTGAGCTTCCTGTTCGGCTTCGACGCGACCGACACAGTCGCCGCCGCCGCGTATCGTGACTGGTACGAGAACCGCTACCACGCGCCGCAGGATGACGTGACGACGCCAATCGTCATGCAGGCGCAGGCCGATTTCCACCGCTTCTATTTCGCGTTGGCTGAGCGGGTCGCCAACGCTGACACGAAGCCGGAATGGCTGCCGAACAGCCCGAATCGGCCGCGCTAAGCGACGCCGTTGCAGACGGCAGGCGCACGCTCAACGCTCATGCCTTCGCGATGCAAGCCAACAAATTCCTGCGCGCCGAGATCGAAATAGAGCGTGACAACGGAACAACCGCCGTCGGAAACCAACGGCAACTTCTCGGCGTCGCCTCGATAGACGTTCGCCATGCCCTCTACCGGCGTCATGTTCCCGCGGCTGATGTCGCCAAACGCGCGCCGCAGCAGCAGCACGCCATGCACCCCCTCGCGTTCGCCTAGGCGCACGCCCGAATAATAACGATCATACTCCGCCAAGCCTTCTGCCCCAGCCGGCATGACGATGCGTGCTTCCAGAGCCCCGATCGCTGCATCGGTGATGTCCACGGGCGCCAGCGCCTCCGGCGACGGCGGCACGGGCAACGATGGCTCCGGTGGCCTGCCTGTAGTGCACGATGCAAGAATGCACAGCATGGCGGCGGCGCGTAGAACGGCGACAATCAAATCAGCCCGCCCAGCGGACTGCTCGGATCGGCGTACTTTTTCTTGCCCATCCGTCCCGCGAGATACGCCTCGCGCCCGGCGATCACGGCGTGCTTCATCGCCTTCGCCATGCGGATCGGGTCTTTCGCTTCGGCGATCGCCGTGTTCATCAGCACGCCATCAACACCAAGCTCCATCGCCACCGTCGCATCGCTCGCCGTGCCCACGCCGGCATCAACGATCACCGGCACGCGCGCCTGCTCGACGATCAGCCGGATGTTCACCGGGTTCTGCACGCCAAGCCCCGAGCCGATCAGCGAACCCAACGGCATGATCGCCACGCAGCCCACGTCCTCAAGCTTGCGCGCATACACTGGATCGTCGCTGCAATAGACCATCACCTGGAAACCCTCGGCGACGAGCACCTTCGCGGCGGCGAGCGTTTCTTCCATGTCCGGATAAAGCGTCTTCTGGTCAGCGAGCACTTCGAGCTTCACGAGCCGCCAATCGCCCGCCTCACGCGCGAGCCGCAGCGTACGCAGCGCTTCATCCGCCGTGTAGCAACCCGCCGTGTTCGGCAGGAATACCACCTTCTTCGGATCGATATGATCGGTGAGCCGCTCTTTGGTCGGATCGGAGAGATTCACCCGCCGCACGGCGACCGTGACAATCTCCGCGCCGCTCGCCTCAAGCGCAGCCGCGTTCTCGGCGTAAGATTTGTACTTGCCGGTGCCGATGATGAGGCGTGAGCCGTAGCTCTTGCCGGCGATAGTGAGTGTGTCAGTCATGCTCTGCGCTCAGAAGGTTTAGATAGCCTCCCCTCGATGGGGAGGCGCCGCGAAGCGGCGGAGGGGCGAGCCCTCGATGTTGAAACAGATGCCTCATGAGGCTCGCTCGTAACCGTCAGCGGGCGCACCTCCTCAGTCATCGCGCTTCGCGCGCTGACAGCTCCTCCATCGAGGAGGAGCAGGGCACGCGCCCACGCAACAGCGGAGCTCATGGTCTGCAGTGATGATCAAGCACCGCATCCACCTGCGCGCGCGCCACACCAGGAAACCAATCCAGAAATTCGTCCACCGTCGCGCCGCCTTCGAGGTTTTGAAACAACGCCTTCACGGGCACGCGGGTATCCTTAAAGAGCCACGCGCCACTCACCTTTCCGGGCACGCGCTCCACCGCGGGACAATCTGACCAATCAAACGCGCTCATGGGCTCAATCCTCTACCCGCCTCCCACAAATTGCACGATCTCTAGCCGGTCGCCCTCGGCCAGGCGCGTCTCGCCCCAGAGCGATCTCGGGGCGATTTCGAGGTTGCGCTCTACCGCCACGCGCTTGCCCTCGATCCCCAGCGAGGCGAGCAAATCGACAAGCGTCGCCCCATGGGGCACATCCCGCACTTCGCCATTGACGGTCAGTCGCATCGGCCTTCCTATCCGTCCCGACTTAAGCGCCGGGCGGGCGGGGTGCAACAATCCCGGCCGTTCGCCAGCACGCGAGCGACATGCCCAAGCCGATTTACGTCCTGAACGGCCCCAATCTGAACCTATTGGGGACCCGGGAGCCCGAAATTTACGGTCACTCAACCCTGGCCGACATAGAGGCGCTATGCGTGGCCGAAGCGGCCAAGCACGGGCTGGGCGTTGTGTTCAGGCAATCAAATGTTGAAGGGCAATTGGTTGACTGGCTGCACGAGGCCAAGGACAAAGCCGCCGCAATCGTCCTCAACGCCGGCGCCTACTCCCACACATCAGTGGCGCTGCATGACGCCATCAAGGCCATCGCAATTCCAGTGATCGAGACCCATCTTTCCAATCCCGCCGCACGCGAGCCGTTTCGACACGTCTCGACCATTGCCGGCGCCGTGAAAGGCGTGATCGCGGGCTTCGGCGCCCAATCCTACGTGCTAGCCGTCGCAGCAGCCGCGACGCTCGGCGCCAAGAGCGAATAAGAAAGCCAAGACGAGTGAGCAGGAAACCCGTTCCTATGAGCGAAAAGAAACCGACCAACGGCGTCGACCCGGCATTGGTGCGCGAACTCGCCGCCATCCTGAGCGACACCGGCTTGTCCGAGATCGAGGTCGAGCACGGCGAACTCCGCTTGCGCCTCGCGCGCACGATCACCGCCGCGCCAGTGATGCACCACGTAACCGCCGCGCCCGTCGCGCACGCGCCACCATCTGCTGCCGCGCCGCCACCCGCCGCCGCGCCGCCGGCTGACGCTGGCAAAGCCGCCGCCGCGCACCCAGGCATGGTGCCCTCGCCCATGGTCGGCACCGCCTATCTTTCCCCCGAACCGGGCGCGCCGGTGTTCGTGAAAATTGGCGACACCGTCACCGAAGGCCAGACCGTTCTCGTCGTCGAAGCGATGAAGACGTTCAACCCGATCCCCGCGCCGCGCGCCGGCAAGGTCACCGCCATTCTCGTCACCGATGCGCAACCGGTCGAGTTCGGCGAACCTTTGTTGATCATCGAATGAGAAAGGCAGTTGATTCCTTTGCTCCCCCGCTTGCGGGGGAGCTGTCAGCGAAGCTGACTGAGGGGGCGAGCCAGGTGCAAGCGTACGACGTTCCGCGCGCGCCTGCCCCCTCCGTCTCGCACTTCGCGCGAGCCACCTCCCCCGCAAGCGGGGGAGGAAAGCGATATCATGTTTGACAAAGTCCTCATCGCGAACCGAGGCGAGATTGCGCTGCGCATTCACCGCGCCTGCAAGGAAATGGGCATCGCTACGGTCGCCGTGCACTCCACAGCAGACGCAGACGCGATGCACGTGCGCCTCGCCGACGAGAGCGTGTGCATCGGCCCACCACCAGCCGCGAAAAGCTATCTCCACATCCCCAGCATCATCGCCGCCGCAGAAATCACCGGCGCCCAGGCGATCCATCCGGGCTATGGCTTTCTCTCTGAGAACGCCAAGTTCGCCGAGATCGTCACCAAGCATGGCATGACGTTCATAGGCCCGACTGCCGAACACATCCGTCTGATGGGTGACAAGATCGCCGCCAAGCAAGCCGCCATCGATACCGGCATGCCGGTTGTTCCCGGCTCGGACGGCGGTGTCGGCAGCGAAGAAGAGGCCAAGAAGGTCGCCAAGAAAATCGGCTATCCGGTGTTGATCAAAGCCGCGGCGGGCGGCGGCGGGCGCGGTATGAAAGTCGCGCGCAGCGCCGATGAAATCGGCGAAGCCTTCTCCACCGCCCGCGCCGAAGCCCGCGCCGCCTTTGGCGACGACGCCGTCTACATCGAGAAATATCTCCAGAAGCCGCGCCACATCGAGATCCAAGTCGTCGCTGACAGCCACGGCAATGTCATCCATCTGGGCGAGCGTGATTGCTCCCTGCAACGCCGCCACCAGAAGGTGCTCGAAGAAGCGCCGTCACCCGCGCTCAACGAGGACGAACGCGCCGAGATCGGCCAGGTCACCGCCGACGCGATCCGCAAGCTTGGCTATCTCGGAGTGGGCACGGTTGAGTATCTGTACGAAGACGGGAAATTCTATTTCATCGAAATGAACACGCGCCTGCAGGTCGAGCATCCGGTCACCGAGATGATCACCGGCATCGATCTCGTGCGCGAGCAAATCCGCATCGCTGACGGCGCGCCGCTTTCGGTGAAGCAGAAGGACGTGAAGTTCAACGGCCACGCCATCGAGTGCCGCGTGAACGCCGAGAACCCGAAAACCTTCCGCCCGTCGCCCGGCAAAATCACCGGCTATCACCCGCCCGGCGGCCTCGGCGTGCGCTTGGACAGCGCCATCTATGCCGGCTACGCGATCCCGCCGAACTACGATTCACTGATCGGCAAGTTGATCGTCCATGGCCGTGACCGCGCTGAGTGCTTGATGCGCCTCCGCCGTGCGCTCGATGAAATGGTGATCACCGGCGTCGAAACCACCATTCCGCTGTTCCGCGCGCTGATGACAGAATCCGATATCATCAACGGCGACTATTCGATCCATTGGCTCGAAAAGCATCTGGCCGCGAACGAGGCTTGAAGGATGGCTACGATGCGGACTGCGTTTGCCGTTCTCGCTCTCATCACCGCCGCCTGCACGCCTCCGGCTGAGGCGCCGAGCATCAACGCGGAGATCGCCGAGAACGAGGACGCGGCGATACTCTCCGCTCTAACGCCCGTCCTCACCGCCGAGATCGGCGCGCCGCTGCGCTTGGAAATCACGCAACTGAACGTACAAGACGAGTGGGCCTGGATCGCGGTGCAGCCGCTGCAGCCGGACGGTGCGGCGATTGTGTGGAGCACGACCGCACTCGCCGACCGCTATGAGAACGGGGCGATGGACGAAAGCGGCGCCGCCTATGCGTTGCTCAAGCTGGAGAACGGCGCATGGCGCATCGTCACGCACGTGATCGCACCAACTGACGTAGCATGGCTCTCATGGCCAGCCGATTACGGCGCACCGGCCTCGCTGATGGGCGTAGGCGAATAGGTCACGCGCCCTCTGGCGTGCCGAACCGCGCCGCGCTCCGCTCCCGCGCCTTCTGCGCCTCGATCTCGCGATCCTTGGGTGGCGCATTTGTTTCCAGGCTGTCGATGAGCTTGCGTGCGGATTGGAACACCTCCTCGATCGCCAGAGCGAACGCTGCCTCGTTGGCCTTCGACGGAGCGTTAAAACCCGAAAGCTTGCGCACGAACTGAAGTGACGCCGCACGAATTTCCTCGTCACTCGCCACCGGATCGAAATTGAACAAAGTCTTGATGTTGCGGCACATGGGGGCGGGCTCCAGCTTCTGGACTTTATTTAGCGGCCTCGCCGTCAACCTCCAAGCTTGCGGCCGCTTCAGTTTCTGTACCGCCACGATTCAGTTCCTGAACTAGAGCAGCGCACGCACCGCGGGCATGCAAGCGACTAGCAAGGAACAAGCGTGACCGAAACTTTGGAAGCAGATTACGTAATCGTCGGCGCTGGGGCCGTCGCCCTGGCGTTTGCCGACACCATGCTCTCGGAGAGCAATGCAAACATGGTCATCGTCGACCGCCGCGCAAAGGCCGGCGGCCACTGGAACGATGCCTATCCGTTCGTTCGCCTGCATTCGCCATCATCGTACTACGGCGTGAACTCTCGTCCCCTTGGCCAGGATCGCATTGATGAGACCGGCCTCAATCGCGGCCTGGCCGAATTGGCGAGCGGCGAAGAGGCATGCGCCTACTTCCACGCACTGATGGAAGAACGGTTGCTCCCGAGCAAGCGCGTCACCTTTCTCTCCGCGCATGAATACACCCATGGCCACGCCATATCGCTCGCAACCGGACGACGCACCAGGCTCGTCGCGCGCAAGAACACCGTGGACGCCACGTTCGCGGAAACCGCCATCCCGGTGCTGTCGCCGCCGCCCTTCGAGGTCGCGCCCGGCGTTCGCATCGCGCCACCGAACGCATTGCCCAACATCGATATCACGAACGAAGGCGTCGTGGTGATCGGCGCGGGCAAAACGGCCATCGACACCGCGCTCTGGCTTCTCGGTCGCGGTGTGAACCCCGACCACATCATCTGGATACGCCCACGAGACGCTTGGCTCTTGAGCCGAGAAAACCTGCAAACCCGCTTCGAGCACTTCACACGCTCGATCGGCGGCTTCACCGCTGAACTCGAAGCCGCCCGCGACGCTGCCTCGATCGACGATCTGTTCGCGCGCTTGGAAAGTGCCGGCCAATTGCTGCGTATCGACCCGAACGTCACGCCCACGATGTATCGATGCGCGATCGTCAGCAAACCCGAACTCGAAGCGCTCAGGCGGATCAAGAACGTCGTGCGGCTCGGACACATCGAAGCGATCGAACGCGATCGGATCGTGCTGCAGGACGGGACATTCCCAACAAACCCACGCCGCCTACACATTCATTGCTGTGCCGACGGCCTGGCCAAACGCGCGGCCGAGCCAATCTTCCAGGCGGACCGCATCGTGCTCCAGTACGTGCGGCGCTGTTCGCCAACCTTCAGCGCCGCAATCGTCGCCCACATTGAAGCCACACTTGGCGAAGGCGCGGACAGGAACGCCTACTGCACGCCCGTGCCACCGCCCCGCGCGCCGCGCGATTGGCTCACGATGGCGCTCGCCGACATGCGCAACCGCGCCGCATGGGCGACGCTACCGGGCATGAACGAGTGGCTGCACAATGCTCGCCTCGATGGTTACAGCGCGCTTATCGCCCGAGCCGTGCGCGAACAAAATCCCCAACACATGGCGCTGCTAGACCGCTACCGCGCAGCCGCGGCGCCCGCGGCGGCGCGCCTCAATGACCTTTTGCGAGCTAGCCGGCCTTAAACCCAACCTTCGCATGCGTCCCGTCGCAGAACGGCTTGGTGTTGGAGTGTCCGCATCGGCACAGCCGCGCCGCTTGCACGCGCGCCACCACCCGGCCGGTTCCGGAGATGATCTCCATATTGCCACGCACCATTAGCGGCCCATCGGTTTGCGGCGCGACCTCTAAAGCGCCGTCGCGCACCGCCAGCATGTCGGTCTTGTCGCCCGTCGGCGGCTCACCGGAAGCGTTGAAGCCGACATCATGGTGCGAGCTGTCGCAGAACGGCTTGTTCTTCGACGCGCCGCAACGGCAGAGCGTGGCGCGCATTCCGATCGGTTTACCGTCGATGCTCAATTGCCCACGAAACGCATACGGCCCGGCTTCGCGCGTCGAGATCAAATTGACGGGCGGCGCGCTCTCGTCCGGCGCGCCATCCTTGCGCGTGTACTGGATGGCGCCCGACGGACATTCGCGCGCCACCGCCGCCAGTTCCTCCACGTCCATCGCATCAGGGTGAATCCATGGCCCTTTGACGTTGGCGAGGAACACCTTCGGCGCGCCTGTCACGCAGAAGCGTGAGTGAATGCACAGCTTGCCGGCGAACCGCAGCTGCATCTTCTGGCCTTCGACGATCTCGACACCGTCGACCATGCTCGTCGCTTCGCCGCCCACGCTTGCGGACGCGGTTGTGGGCGTCGGCGCGACAAGCGACGCATCGCCCATCTCCATGAAACGCTGCGCGCGCACCGCCAGCGCTTTCAGCAATCCCGCCGCGCGCGCGACGCGCTGATCGTTTTGATCGAGCTTGCCAGCGCCTGTCGCGAGCTCCGCGACACGCTCGGCAAAGAAACGCCGCGAACTGGCCGAATGCGGCAATGGCGCGGCATCGCGCAACGCCGTGAATGAAACCCCGGCGTTGCAATCAGGATTGCTCGGCCCCGCGGGCCGGCGCGCCGCACTTTCGCCGAGCAGTGTCAGCGCTTTCATCAGGTCAATCGCCAGATCGACGGCGAGCGACTTCTCGGCGCTAGGCCCCGGAACGACATACGCATACGCCATCAGCCGCAGCATCGTCTGGTAGCTCGCGTTGGCGATGTCGACGACCGCCGCCGCAGCTGCATCCTCAAGCCAAACGCGCCCTTCTGGGTTTGGCGGGCGACGCAGCACCGGATTGCACGCCGCCGGATGCGCCGGACGAAAGTTCGGGTTCTTCGCCTTTAACGCCTGAAACTCATCGCGCACGTGGCGGAAACGGCAGAAATGCGAGTCCGGGCTTTCCTCGCTCGCCCCTTCGCCTTGCGTGATGATCGCGCCGCACGCTTCCACGGCGGTCTTGGCGCAAAGCACAGCTTTCGCACCGCCGAGGTCGACTTCATTGGGCGTCAGCTGCAACGCCGGATCGCCGCAAAACAACTCTTTCTCGCCCAATTTGGCGCTCATCACTTCGAGCGCCTTCTGCATGGTGTCATAGAATTCGCCCACCGTGTCGTAGTCGAACCCCATCGGCGTCAGCCGCGCGGCGGGCGGGTTGCGCGAGAACTGACGCGCCGGTTCGAAGCCCTTGCCTTCGGCCTCGGTCGAGCCAATCGGCCGCTCCAGGAAAATGAAGTGCTGCAGCACGTCTTCGCTGAATGCCGCGAGCTTCACGACGATGCCCGCGGGTAAATACCCCGCGTCCAGCGGGAAGTTCATCCGCCCAAACCTTGGCGCCCCGCCAATGGCCGCGGTGATGTTCCACACCGCCGCCAAATGCCCCATCTCGTCGATGGCCACATCGAGGATCGCGCGCCGCCAGCGCGTGACGGCCTCCGCCTCTTCCGCACTCAAGCCCTCTCCCTCGCCGTCCTTCAGCGAGAAGGCGGCGTAGAGGTACGTGCACATCAGATTGTGTTCGAGCTCGGCGGCCTCATAGAGCGCGTGGATGAGCTGTTCACGCGTCGGCGTCAGTTTGGGAGCGTCCATGCGCGAAGCTTAGCCGCTCACGCACAAACGCCAATCATCATTCGGTATAGGTGGTTATTCCGCATTCGCGGCGGCAGCGGCTTCCGCGGCCTCGCGCTTGTCGCGCGCCTGGCCGATCAACCACACCAGCCAAATCGAGATTTCGTAGAGCAGGTAGACGGGCGCGGCCATCACGAACATCGAGATCACATCGTTGGGCGTCACCAGGGCCGAAAACGCGGCGATCCCGACGATAGCGTAGCGGCGTCCCTTGCGCAGCATGCCGGCGTTGACCATGCCCACGCGCCCCAAAAGCGACAGCACAACCGGCAACTGGAACATGAGCCCAAACGCCAGAACCAGCGTTGTCACAAGACCCATATATTCTTCGACCTTCGGCAGGTACGAAACGCGCACCGCGCCTTCCGTGACCTCCTGGCTCAGCGCGAATTGCAGCGCGTACGGCATGGCGACGTAGAATACGAACGCAGCGCCCAGCGCGAACATCATCGGCGCCGCTACCATGAACGGCGCGGCCGCCGCGCGCTCGCGCTTATAAAGCCCTGGCGCGATGAAGGCGTAAGCCTGCCAGGCCAGAATGGGAAACGCAGCGACGATCGCGCCAAACAACGCGATCTGCATCTTCACCGAGAAGAACCCGAACGCTCCCGTATTGATCAGCTGGATCGCTTCGCCGGCGCGTTCGGGATGTGCGTGCGCCATCGCCGTCTGGAACGGCTGCGCCAAAAACAGGAAAATCGGGTCGACGAAGATGAAGCAGACGATGAAGCCGATCACCACCGCGATCAGCGACGTCATCAGCCGGTTACGCAGCTCGAGCAAATGATCCATGAGCGGCGCGCGCGACGCCTCAATGTCGTCGTCGGTATCGTGCGCCACGCTCACGGCGCACTCCGCGCGATCGGTTCATCGGACAGCTCCCCCTCGATGGGGGAGCTGTCGTCGCGAAGCGACGACTGAGGGGGTGTGGCCGCCATCGTCGAAGGCGTAGCCTCAAGTGGCTCATTTCCACCGCCGGCGCGCGCACCTCCTCCGCCGCTTCGCGGCGCCTCCTCCATCGAGGAGGAGGCCGATGCTCCATCCGGCGTGGTCAGCGGCTTCGGCTTGGCGATGCCCGCATAATCCTCAAGCGTCGGCAACGGCTTCGACAAATCGCTGGCGATGCTTTGCAGATTGGTCGTACGCCGCAGCGCGTCGACTTCCTTCTTTAGCTCATCAAGCTCGGCTTGGCGCGCCAGTTCGTCAAAGCCCGTGCGGAATTCCTGCGCCATGCCGCGAAGCTTCGCCGTCCATCGGCCAAGCTTCCGCAACATCAGCGGCAAATCCTTCGGCCCGATCACCACGAGAGCGAGCACGCCAAGGATCAGAATTTCGTTGAAGCCGAGGCTCGGCAGCATGGGCTAAACCCTCGCGCGCTTAATTCTGCGCGCGATCTCCGTTGGTGGCCTCGGTGCGCGGCGCAGCGTTCTGATCCGGCACCTGGCGCGGCGCCTCGGCGGCGGCCGGCGGCGGCGTTTCCGGATCGCCCAACCCCTTGCGGAAGCCCTTGATGCCCTTGCCGAGGTCTTCCATCAGGCCCGACAGCTTGCCCGGACGTCCAAACAGCAGGAACGCCAGGAACAGGACGATCAGAAGCGGAACCAGTCCCGGGAAATGCATTCTTTACTCCTTTGGGCGCGCTGGCCGGCGTCCGGCCCCGCGTTACTCGCCCTGATCCAGATGATCCACGAAAAAGCTTGAAGAGTCCTCGCCGGGCGCCAGCGGTTCTTCGTCGCCTGCCATTTCTTCGCTCGGTCTCGGCACATCCAGCTCTTTCGCGGCGCGCGGGTCGAGCAGTCCAAGGCCCTTCAGATCGTCCTTGCCCGGCAGCGCGTCAAGCGAACCGAGGCCGAAGTGACTGAGAAATGCGTCCGTTGTTCCGAAGGTCAGCGGCTTGCCGGGCGTGCGCCTGCGGCCGCGCGGCCGTATCCAGCCAATCTCCAGCAGGAGCTCCATCGAGCCCCGCGACAGCGAGACGCCCCGAATTTCCTCGATCTCGGCCCGGGTTACCGGCTGGTGGTAGGCGATAACCGCCAGCGTCTCCAGCGCGGCCTTCGGCAGTTTTCGCGGCTCGGCCCGGGTTTCGGCGAACAGAGAGCAGAGGTCGGACGCAGACTGGAAGCGCCAGCCGCCACCCGCCTCCACGAGTTCGACGCCGCGCCCCGCATAATCCTTCTTCAGCCGCATCAGCACCGCGGCCACGTCAACGTCTGGCCCCAGCTTGTCGCCCAATTGCTTGGCCGTCAGCACCTCGCCGCCGGCGAACAGCAACGCCTCGGCCGCCCGGATCGCGTCAGCCGAAGGCTCGGCGCGCGTCCGCTCGCCGCCCTCGGTGAAGGCGTCTTCGATCCGGCGCAGGGCGTCGGCGATGGGGGCGCGGGGCGCGTCGCTCATGGGCCGTCATTCTGGGCCGTTTTGGCCCGCACGAACAGCGGCGCGAACGCTTCCGCTTGCCGCAGCTCCATCTTGCCCTCGCGCGCCAGCTCCAGCGCCGCACCAAACGTCGACGCCAGATAAGAAGATTGCGGCGGCGCCTCTGGCCCCACTTCCGTAATCGCGGGCGTCACCAAATCAATCGCCCGCCAATCCTGCAATTTGGTCAGCGCCTCTTCGAGCCGTCGCCGCGCGGTTTCGAGGGGATAAGCGCGCCGCACCGTGGTCTTATATGCGCGCTTGCGCACGCTCTTTGAGCGCTCGGCGCAATAGGCGTTCAGCAAATCGTAGAGTTCCGCTTTCCATACCGTCTGCTTCGACAGCACCGTCTGTTGCGGCAGCCCGTTCAGAAAAAATTCCCGGCCCAATTGCGGCATCGTCTCAAGCCGCTTCGCCGCCAGGCGCGCAAGCTCGATGTGCATCAGCTTCGAGCGCAACGCCGCCGCGAGTTGATCCGGATCGGGCTCATCCTCCGCGAGCTTTGGCTTCGGGATCAGCATGCGCGACTTCAGCAGGGCCAACCACGCCGCCATCACCAGGTAATCGCCCGCAACCTCGATGTTCGCGGCGCGCGCTTCGGCGATGAAGGCCAGATACTGATCGGCCAATTCGCCGATCGACACTTTCCCGAGATCGACCTTCTTCGACCGCGCCAAATCGAGCAGCAGATAGAGCGGACCCTCGAACACATCGAGCGCCACAACCATAGCTTCGCGCCCCTCCGCCTCAGCGGCGGCGGCGAGATCAAGCTCTGTCTGGTCTTCGAGGTCGTCTGCCATTCTGCTCTCTCCCTTCGCCCCCGCGAGGGGGAGAAGGTGGTCGCGAAGCGACCGGATGAGGGGGTGGGTGTCAAGGTTTAACGCTGCGCTAGATACCCGCCGCGCCCCCTCACCCGCTCCAAACAAGTTTGGAGCGACCTCTCCCCCTCACGGTGGAGAGGTGACAGCGCTCAGCAACTTTCGGAACCTTACCCAGCCCGCGTCTGCGTCGAACGGCTCAGCGGCGCGCTTGGCGAAGCTTTCCACCGCCCGCGCACGCACCAGGGGAAGGCCGGTCAGCGCCTCACATCCCTTGGCCACGTCCTGCATGTCGGCCAGCACGCCTGAGCATTGCAACACCACGTCGCAACCAGCCTTCAGCGCCGCCTCGGCGCGCTGCTCCAAACCGCCATTCAGCGCGTATTGGAGCGCCTTCATGTCGAGATCGTCGCTCATCAGCAGGCCCGCAAAACCGATGCGGCCGCGAATGATCTTTTCAATAACGATTGGGGAACACGTCGCCGGCCGATCGGTATCCCACGCTTCGTAGACGATGTGAGCCGTCATCGCCGCCTCGGCATCGCTCAACGCCGCAAATGGCGCGATATCCGCCTCCAGTTCCTTCTCCGACGCGCTTACCTTCGGCAGCGCCAGGTGCGAGTCCGCCGTCGCGCGCCCATGCCCTGGCATGTGCTTGATCGAGCCGGCGACGGCGCCCGCGTGCAAACCTTCGAGCGCCGCGCGCGCGAGGATCGCGACTTCTTTAGGGTTTGCCGAAAAAGCGCGATCGCCGACGATCTTGTCGGAGCCGTCGACCGGCACATCCAATACCGGCGCATAATCGGCGTCGATGCCCATGCCCTTCAGCTCATGTGCAATCAGCCGGTGTCCCAGGCGCGCCGCCTCGATGCCAGCCACCGCGTCGCGCTTGAAAATTTCGCCATACGTCGCGCAAGCGGGCCATGTTGGCCATTCTGGCGGCTTAAGCCGCGCGACGCGTCCGCCCTCCTGGTCAATCCAGATGAGCGCATCGTGCCCCGCTGCCGCGCGCAAGTCTTCGCACAGCGCCCCCACCTGAACGCGCGACACGCAGGCCTCGCGAAACAGGATGAAACTCCAAGGCCGCGCATCGCGGAAGAATGCGCGCGCTTCGGCGTCAAGCTTTGGTTGGCGAATGCCAAGGGCGCAGGAAAGCACGCTCATGCGCCCAAACTAACGCTGCACCACGATGCAGTCCTGTCCCATTTGCCGCACGCGTTCGCAGAAGCGCACGGCATTGGCGCGGTCGGTGAAGTAGCCGGCGCGCACACGATAGAACACGCCCTGCGCGCCCAGATCGGCGCGCTCAACGTCCATGTGCGCCGGCGCGAACAAGCCCGGCGCGCGCGACGATATCCGCGCCCACGCCGCTTGCGCGCCATTTTCCGCCCGTAACGCAACAAGCTGCGCCACGAAGGGCCCGCTGGCGGCGAACACGGGCGCCGGCGCCAAGCGCGGCGCGCCGCTTGTTTCCACCGGCGGCGGGGCGATTTCCGCCGGCGCGCTATCCGCCGTCGCCACCGGCGCCGGCGTTTCGATGTTGCCGCCAAACGCGTTGATCTCGGCCTCGTCCGGCGCGGTCGCCAGTTCCGGCGCCGGCTCAACGCGATAGGCGCCCGATGGCGCCGAAATCAGCGGCGCGCTCGGGCCGCTATAAAGCTGCCAAACGAAGCCGCCGAACGCGACGGCGACGACCAGCATCAGCACATAAAGCGCCATGCGCGGCGCGTGCTGGTGGCTGTCGTCATAGCCAGGATGAACGTGGTACGGGCGCCCCAACTTTGAACTCCAGTTCGGGAATCGAAACTCGAACCGGCGTTTTACCACCGCATGCTTCGCCAAAGGTGAATGACGAAACCGAAACGTTACAGCGAATGCAGCCGCTTGTGCTCTTCGATCGCGTAATCGTCGGTCATGCCGGCAATATAGTCGCACACGCGCCGCGCCGTACGCTGACCGCCGGCGCCATCCCCACCCCTCGCCCAATCGGGCGGCAATAATTCCGGCTCCGCAAGCAACAGCTCGAACAATTGCTTGAGGATGCGCTTGGCGTGGCTGCGAGACCGATTGACCCGCCAGTGGCGATACATCCGCGCCATCAAGAACCGCCGCAGCACCGCCTGATGCTCGTTCATCGTGTCGGAGAACCCGACCAATGGTTTGCCCAGCGCACGGACATCTTCGGCGCTTTCGGGTTTGTATTTGTCGATGCGGTTCGACGTCTCCCAGATTAGATCATCGACCCACACGCCGATCAGCCGCCGCACCAATTCCGCGCTCACGCGGCTTTCTTCCAACCCCGGATAATCCGCTTCCACCGTCGCCAGAACCCGCGCCACCATCGGCACTTCGTCGCGCAATTCCGCCAGCGTGAAGAGCCCCGCGCGCAAGCCGTCGTCGATGTCGTGATTGTTGTAGGCCACATCATCGGCGTGCGCGGCGATCTGCGCCTCGGGGCCCGGCCACGTCGCAAGTTCAAGATCGTGCGTCGCCACGTATTCCTGGATCGCAACCGGCAAATCCGTCAGCGCCGCGCCATAGCGGATCAGCGGGCCATTGTGCTTCACAACGCCTTCCAACGTCTCCCAGCACAAATTCAATCCATCGAATGTCGGGTAGCGGCGATCGAGTTTCGTCAGCACGCGCAAGGTCTGGGCGTTGTGATCGAAGCCGCCATAATCTTCCATGCAGGCGTCGAGCATGTCTTCGCCGGTGTGCCCGAACGGCGGGTGACCCAGATCGTGCGCCAGCGCCAACGCCTCCGCGAGATCGTCGTCGAGCCCCAAACGCCGCGCGCCCGCACGGGCGATTTGCGCCACTTCAAGCGAATGCGTCAGCCGCGTGCGATAATGATCGCCCTCGTGGGCCACGAACACTTGCGTCTTGCCCTTAAGCCGCCGGAACGCGCTCGAATGGACGATCCGGTCGCGGTCACGCTCGAACGGCGTGCGGGTCTTGCTGTCGGGCTCGTCATGCAAGCGCCCCCGCGAGAGCGCCGGGTTGGTCGCGAACGGCGCGCGGGGCGCCTGGGCGGGCGGCGCGGCAGGGGGTTGGGCGGACGTCGCCTTGGCCTGCGTTCTCCTGCCGTCGGCCATTGCGAGCCTTCTCCTCAAATCCAGGCTAGGACCATATATTGGTCATCCGGACATGAGAAACCGGTTCACGAAGGCGCTTAACGAATGGCGAACGTTTCCCTCTCCGCTACCGCCGCCGCCCGGATCAAGGCGATTGCCGCCCCTGAGGGGGCGCTCGCGGGGCTGCGCGTCGCGGTCGAAGGCGGGGGCTGTTCGGGCTTCCAGTACGAAATCAACCTCGCCCCGGCCCCAGCCGCCGAGGACACAATCGTCGAACGGGACGGCGCGCGTCTGTTTGTCGATCCCGTCTCGCTGCCGTTTCTTCTCGGCTCCGAAGTCGATTGGGTCGAGGAATTGATCGGCGCGTCCTTCAAGGTGAAGAACCCCAATGCCACCTCGAGCTGCGGCTGCGGCGTGAGCTTCTCCGTCTAGGATGTTCGGCCTCGGCCAATCCAAGCTCGACAAGGGCCTCGACGCGTTCGGTTCGAAAGGTTGGAAGCGTGCCCGGCGTTTCCTCACCGAAGCGCTCGAAGAAGAGGAAACCGCCAACGGCGCTTATCACCTTGGTTTGCTCTACTGGCGTGGCCTCGGCGGCCCACGTGATCACAGAGCCGCCGCGGAATGCTTCCGCGTCGCGTCCGAGCACGGACACGCGGCCGCGCAAACGGCATTCGGCGTCGCGCTGCGCAGCGGCGCCGGCGTCGCCAAGGACAAGGAAAAAGCCCGCGCCCTCTTCCGCACCGCCATGGGCGCGGGCGATCCCGAGGCCATGGCTCAGCTCGCAACCATGAGCGAGCCCGAAGAAGCGCGGCGCCTGCTTACACGCGCGTCAGAGCAAGGTCATGTCTCCGCCATGCGCCATTTGGCGGACTTGGTCGTCGCCCGCGATCCCATCGAAGCGCTGTCGTGGCTCTATTGCGCCGTCTCGATCGCCGCTGACGAAGCCGCCCGCAAACAAGCGCGCATCATCGCCAAAGAGCTGTCCGCGCGCGATATCGAAGACGCGCAGAAAGCCGGCCGCACCTACGCAAAAGCGATTGAACGGAATTTGAAGGGCGCGCGCTGACGCCGCGATAGCTTGCCTCGCCTCAGCCGCGCGTGAATGATGGCGCCATGAACGTCACCGAAGCCCTGCGCGCGCGAGTCTCTATTCGCGATTTCAAACCCGATCCGCTGCCCGAAGCGCTGGTGCGCGAAATCATCGATGTTGCGCGCTTTGCGCCATCGGGCGGCAACGTTCAGCCCTGGAAGGTTGTCGCGGTCGCCGGCGCGGAAAAAGACGCGATCATCGAGATGGCGAAAACCGGCGGCGGCGATATCGGCGATCGTTTCGTCTATCCAGCCGATCTTTGGGAACCCTATCGGTCACGCCGCTTCAAAGTCGGCGAAGATATGTACGCATTGCTCGGCATCTCGCGCGAAGACAAAGCCGGGCGCTGGTCGCAGTTCGCGCGCAATTATCAGTTCTTCGGCGCACCCGTGGCGCTCTTTTTCATCATCGACGAGCGCATGGGCTACGGCCAATGGGCGCACATGGGCATGTTCATGCAATCGATCGCGCTCGCCGCACAGGAACGCGGTGTGTCGAGCTGCATGCAAGAGGCCTGGGCGCGCCTGCGCACACCGCTCAAAGCGCACTTCAATCTCGAACCGACGGAGATGGTCTATTGCGGCATGGCGCTCGGCTACGCGGCCGAGGCGCCCATCAACACCCTGCGCAGCGACCGCGCGCCAGTGGATGAGATCGCGACGTTCAAAGGTTTCTAAACATTCCGCCGTGCGTTACCGAGGACGCCGTCCTCGGCAAAATCCACCACCGCGAACACGACGCCCATCACGACCAGCCAAAGGATCGGCGTCAGGATCATGGGAAACGCGTGCTGCACGTCGTCATTGTAAGCCGTCCACGCCACCTTGCACGAGGCGAACGCGGCGATCGGATAGACCCAGCACAACAGCTCCGCCACCAGTCGCGCGAGCGGCGAACGCCAGAGCGCACGCTCTTCCGCCGTCCATAGACGAAGCGCCAGTCCCAAACTGGCGAGCCCCACCACCAGGTGGAACAAAGTAAAGGCGACCATCATTACCAACATAGCCCCCGCGTTCTAGCACAACGCAGGCGCTTTGCCTCGCTCTCGCAGGCCTTCCCCGCGAACTTTTGTTCGCGCAGACGAGGAGATTGGTGATGACCACCCGCAAAGTCGGCGATCACGTCGAAATCGACAAAGAAGACGCCCGCGCCGGCCAAACCGGCGCCCACGTGCGTTACATCCTGGCGACCTCGATCGTCCTTGTGGTGGCGGGTTTCGCCGCCGTGGCCTTGGGCTGGTTTGGCTGAGATTGCCCGCGAGCGGGCTCGGCTGCTAAGCCGGGCCCATGAAAATCGCCACCTGGAACGTCAATTCGATCATCGCCCGCTTGCCCACGGCGCTCGCAGTGCTGAAGGAGCTCGATGCTGACGTCGTCTGCTTGCAAGAGCTCAAGTGCGAGGATCACCGTTTCCCCCGCCTCGAGATCGAGGACATGGGCTATAACGTCGAAACCTTCGGGCAAAAAACCTATAACGGCGTGGCCCTCCTGTCGAAGCATCGTATCGAAGACGTGACACGCGGTATTCCCGGTTTTGAACACGATCAATCCCGTTACATCGAAGCCGTCATCTCGGCGCCCGAAGGCGCGGTACGTGTCGCCTCGATTTACGCGCCGAACGGCAACCCGCCAGACACTGAAAAATTTACGCTGAAGCTCAACTTCGTCTCCGCACTGCACGCACACGCGAAAGCATTGCTGAAGCACGAAGAGGTTACTGTGCTCGCCGGCGATTACAACGTGATCCCGCGCGACGAAGATTGCTGGGATCCGCGCGTGTGGCAGGGCGACGCGCTGTTCCGCCCGGAATCACGCGGCGGCTATCGCGCGCTTCTGAATCTCGGCTATTCCGACGCCTACATGCAGGCCGACGCACGCGCCCACACCTACACCTTCTGGGATTACCAAGCCGGCGCCTGGCAGAAGGACCACGGCATCCGCATCGATCACTTGCTGCTCTCGCCACTCGCCGCGGATCGCCTGCACGCTGTCGCGATCCACAAAAAAGCGCGCGGCATGGAAAAAGCCAGCGATCACGTGCCCATCATGGCGACGTTGGCGCTCTAGTCCAGCTTACTCGGCTGGCGGCCTGATCGTCGTTAGGCCGTCGCGGTTGAAGCGCGTCACGTTCTGAACTCGCCCATCCGGCCAACGCACCTCGAGCCGAAGCACCCGCTCGCCACGCGGAACGCCATAATAAAACGTGCTGCCGCTCTGCGAGCGCATCGCCGATTGTCCCATGGCCTCGCGTATCTGGCGGCGCTCGCCCGCCGGCCCGCGCGTAACCAACGTCGCGCGCGCGCCGATCGGATCAGGCGCGCCGTACCTGTCGCGCAGCGTCACCCGTAGCGGCGTCCCGCAAAGGCCGCTCTCGTTTCGCAAGACCGTTATGTAGTCGCCTTCGGTTGTCTCGCCCCAATTGCCGATCACCACGTCCAGATCGCCGTCGCCATCAAGGTCGCCAGTCGCCATCCCCGAATGGGTCGACACGCGTTCGCCCAACTCCGCCGCGAACGGAGCGAAGGCGCCGCTCCCATCATTCCGCCACGCCGAGATCCCGGACTCGTAGCCGCTATGCAACAAGTCGAGATCACCGTCTAAGTCGAGATCGGCGAACGCCGCACCGGTCGCCCATTGCTCGTGCGTCGGCGCGCTAAACCGCGTGTCGCGCGTAAACAGGCCTTCGCCATCATTGAGAAAGATGAAATCGCCGCCCGCGAAATTGCCGGTGAACAGATCGAGATCGCCGTCACCGTCGATATCGTCGGTCGCCGCCGATGCTGACGCATAAGCGATGTCGCTAAAGCCCTGCCCCTCCGTCCGCACGAAGCGCCATTCCCCGTCATTGCGGTAGAGCTGCGGCGCCTCGTAATCCCCGGGCGCCATGTTAGAGCGCCGTAAGATGTCGCTGTTCGGCACGAACAGATCGACGTCGCCGTCATTGTCGTAATCCGCCCAGAGGATCGCACCTGGATTTGCGGCGCCGTTCTCGATCGCCGTGCCGGTCACACGCGAAAATACACCGTCGTCGTTTCGATAAACCAGAAGCGGCGCGTTGAGCTCCAGCGTCGGCCCGCCCGACATCAAATCCAGATCGCCGTCGCGATCGATGTCGACCCACGATACCGCAAAATTGCTTCCTGGCGTCGTGGTGGCGTCTCCCAATTCCTCGCGCGCGAACCTGCCGCCACCCAGATTGCGAATGAACACGTCTGGCCGCCCGTGTTGCACGCCGATGAACGCATCAAGATCGCCGTCGTGGTCCACATCCCCCCACGAGCTGCCCGAATAGGGATTGTCCGCGGGCGAGAAAGCTGCGTCGGTGGAGCGCGCGAAGTTTCCCGCGCCATCGTTCAGATAGAGAATGTTGGCGCGATACACGAATGGTCGAACAGAAGGGCTGTACCCAGCCGTCGTCATCAGATCGAGATCGCCGTCACCGTCGGCATCGATCAAGCTCACACCACCCAGAAAGCCGCGATCGGCGGCGCCGTCGCCCACCCGCAATTCACTCGCCACAAGCGTCGGCGGTGCGCAAATCGCCGCGAACTCACCACCTGGAGCATTGGCGCAAGCCGTAAGCAGGGCGGCGAAAATGGCAGCTGCAAATCGTTTCATGGCTTTCGGCTAGCGTTCGCCCTCCCCGTGCGCGTATCACGTTCGACGGAACGCAAGCATCCGGCGACCAACGCAGGCATGGGAACGGGGGGCCGTGACGCACGTTGACGCGCCATGGCCGCCTCATCACGCCCCTTAGACGCCGGTTCCCCGCTTCATGTGGAGGAACTCGACACCGCCGACATCGAACGGCTCGCGCGCTGGTTGGATGGCCGCTATCGCATCCCCGGAACCAATATCCGCTTCGGATACGATAGCCTCATCGGCCTCGCGCCAGGCGTTGGCGACACCATAACCGGCGCGCTCGGCCTCTATATCATCGCCCGCGCCCACCGCCTCGGAGCCCCAAGGCACTTGATCGCCCGCATGCTTGGCAACGTCGCGATCGATAGTCTTATCGGCGCTATTCCGATCCTCGGCGACCTCTTCGACGTCGTCTACAAATCCAACAGCGCAAATATCAAGATGCTTCTTAAACATCTTGAAAGCGAACGCGCACGGCCGCTGCGGAATGTCACGCGCCGCTAGTCACGCGATGGCGTTTCCTCGTCCGCATCGTCTTCCTCGCTCGCGGGGATCGCGTAACTACCGCTGAGCCAGCGGTGCAAATCCACGTCCGCGCAGCGTTTGGAGCAGAACGGCCGGTACTTTTCATCCTGCGGTTTGCCGCAATGGGCGCACTTGCGTTGCTCGCTCACAGAGCCCTCGCATCAATCTTTTCGCGCGCGCTCGGTGCGGCGTCCAATGTCCAACGCATGCCGATCCGATTGGACAACGCCGCGCGCCAATCAAACTCAGCGCCGTCGAGCCAGGCCTTGACATCAGGCGCAACCGTGCAGGCAATCTGCCGCCCCGTCACCGCGCGCGCCTCGCGTTCGATGGAGCGCAGCGCCATCAACGCGACCGTTTCTACGCTCAACCGCCCGTCCGTCTCGCGCATCTGCTCGTGCAATGGCGTCCGCAATTGCGCGCGTGCCAACTCAAATACACCGAAACGCGAGAGCCCGCCGAGGTTCACGCTCCACGGATCGCCCGCAAACGCCTCGCGGACCGCGTTCTCCAGTTGCGCGCGGTGCTTCTTAGAACGCATCGACACAAAATCGATGGCGATCACGCCACCCAGCGAGCGCAGACGTATCTGCCGCGCCGCCTCTTTTGCCGCAGCTATGTTGAGTTCAAGCGCGAAGCGTTCGGGATCGCCCGTGCCCGCACGCCCGCCCGCATCCACATCGATCGCCACCAACGCCGAAGTCGGTTCAATCGCGAGCGCCCCGCCGCCCGGCACAGGCACGGTGCGCGCCAGCGCGTCCTCAATCGCGGCATCCAAATTTGCGCGTGTCTGCGCATCCGCCGGTTTGGCGGCGGCGATGTCGTCGTCGCATTCGTGGCGCGCAATACGATGCGGCGCCTCGCCGTCATGGCCAATTTCCTGCAAATCCAGCACCGGGCTCTTCGCCCGCGCCGCTTCACGCGTGACGCCGACGACAACGCCCTCGCCCTCGCGCAGCGCGACATGCTCCTTGCCGGCGCGCCGCACACGCCCGTTCTGATCGAGCGGCAGGAACCCCGCTTGATCCTTCAGCCCCAAATCCAGGAACACCCCGCGCCGGCGGCGATCAATCTCGCGCACGCGCGCGACATACAATTCGCCCCAACGCGCGCGTCGGCCCTCGTCGCTTTGGCGCACCACACGCAACGCCATCACGCGCCCATTCTGCACCAATGCCTCGCGCGTCTCGCCCACGGCCGCGTCAACCCAGCGCTCCAGCGCCTCGCTCATCGCGCGCCCTCAAGCAAGTTGGCAGTTTCATACAGCGGCAACCCAACAATCGCGGAATACGAACCGATGATGTTGGTGATGTAACGCGCCGCAAGCCCTTGCGCCGCGTAACCGCCGGCCTTGCCCCGCCACTCAGCGCTGGCGATGTAAGCTTCAAGCTCGCCACGCGAGAGCCGCTTGAACGTCACGCGCGTCTCTACAAGCCGCGAGCGAACGCCAACGGCGCTCCGCAGCGCCACGCCGGTGTAAACCCGATGCGTCCGCCCCGAGAGGAGCGCCAAACACGCACGCGCCTCGGCCTCCGTCTCCGCCTTCGGCAAAATCCGCCGCCCGACGGCCACCACTGTGTCGGCCGCCAACACCAAAGCATCGTCGGCCGCCACGGCTTCCGCCTTGCCGCGCGCCAGTCGCAGCGCCAACAGACGCGGCGACTCGCCCTTCAGCGGCGTTTCGTCAATATCGGCTGCGATGACCTCGTCGGGCGATACGCCAATTTGCGCCAGCAGCGCGAGGCGCCGCGGCGAAGCGCTCGCCAGAACGAGCCGCGTCATGTCCGCTTCGGCATGCCCAAGCGCTTGGCGATAACCTTGTCGACGGCGCGCGGCCCGAGCAGGCGCGGCAAGGTGCGGTCCATGAACGGCCGGCGCAGAATGTGATAGCGCGTCTTCGGGCTCGCATCGCTCAGGCAATGCCAGATGAGATCGCCCACATCGGACGCGGGCAAGCCTTCGCGGCCCTGCGCCAACATGTAATTGGACACACGCTCCATCATGGGCGCGTAGGGGGTGTTGGCAAAGCGATTCAGATCCTCGCCTTCGGCCTTATCCCAGATCGGCGTCGCGATCGCGCCCGGGCCAACCACGATCACGTCGATGCCGTAGAGCATGAGCTCCCGCCGCAATGATTGCGAATAGCCTTCAAGCGCAAACTTCGAAGCCGCGTACGGCCCGACGAACGGCGCGCCGTTCTGTCCGCCGACCGACGAAATCATGACGATCCGCCCCGGCTTGCCGCTGCGTGCTTCATCGGCCCCCAACACATCCGCGAACGCACGCGTGACATTGTGGACGCCGAACAGATTGATCTCGAACTGGCGCTTCAGCTCCTCGGTGTCGAGATGCAAGAGCGGCCCCGGCACGGCGATGCCGGCATTGTTGACGAGGCCGAAAAGCTTGCGTCCACCCAACGCCGCCGCCACTTGCGCCGCGCCCGCCCGCACCGCAGGTTCATCAGCGACGTCAAAAAGCAACGGCGTCACCGCCGCGCCGAACTCGCTCCGCAAGCTATCTGCATCGGCTTGCTTGCGCACGCTGGCGAAAACGTGTGCGCCTTCGCGCACGGCTTTCGCAACCGCCGCGCGGCCAATGCCCGTGGAGGCGCCCGTGACGACGACGGCGCGGTCGAGCGAACCGGAGGAGGATGCTGATGTCATTTGAACCTGTACGTGATCCGCCCCTTGGTCAGATCATACGGCGTCATCTCGACGAGCACTTTATCGCCCGCCAGCACGCGAATGCGGTTCTTGCGCATCTTGCCGGCCGTATGAGCGATGATCTGGTGCTCGTTCTCGAGCTTCACCAGGAACGTCGCGTTGGGCAAAAGCTCAACCACCGTACCTGCGAACTCCAATAATTCTTCTTTCGCCATTCTCTCCTCATTGCCCAGAAAACTAGGGACCCTGAACTAGGGGAATCCCCTGGGCGCGGGTCTTATAGAGGCCGCGCTTCACCCCGTCGACGGTCGCGGAAACCGCGCCGCGATCTTCTTGTCCAGCCCGTCCCGGACCAGACGATACTCCATAAGCCGTTGATCGCGCGAGCCTTCCGCCAGGGAGGGGTCAAACGTTGGCCAGTATTCCGCTGCCGCCGCGCGGGTTCCCACCAGATTGAGCGCCGTGTGATGCGCCTCAGGGGAGAGGGAAACGATCAAATCGAAGGGTGGATCGTCCTCATCGAACCCATCAAGCCCCTTGGGGCGGTAGCTCATGATATCGCCGCCCGCCTCATCCATCACCGCGCAGGCCATGCCATCGACCAACTCACCAGGCCTGATCCCCGCGCTATCGATCCGCACCATCGATCCCCAGCGCATCCGCATCAGTTCGGCCGCCATCACCGAACGGATCTGGTTGCGTGTGCAGAGAAACAAAACCGCGCCAATCGGACCATCGGGCGGACCGTCTGCGGATACATCGCCCGCGCCCAAAACTCAGCTCCGCACATGCAAAGTGCAGATGAGCGTGAACAGGCGCCTAGAAGTTTCGAAATCGACCTTGAATTTACCGTCGAGCGTCTTGGAGAGAATTTCGGCGCCGTCATTGTGGAGCCCCCGCCTGCCCATATCGATGGCTTCTATCTGCGAGGGCGTCGCCGAACGGATCGCGGTGTAATAGCTCTCGCAGATCATGAAATAATCTTTGATCAGCTTCCGCAAAGGCGAGAGCGAGAGGTGATACGCGCACACCTGCGCACCAGCCTCGCTGGTGACGTGAAACGCTAAGCGTCCATCGGCAACGCCCAGCATCAACACGTAAGGCCCCTGATCCTCACCCTCGACGCCGAAGACGTTCGCTTCCTTCAGATCAAACACCGCGATGCGGCGCTCGTGCTCTACGTTCGGATTCGCTGGTGCGAGCGAAGCCTCATCGAGAACGATGTCAACGAGGCGATCGCGCTCACTCATTGCGCTCAAGCCTCAGCCGCACCGAGCGCGCGTGGGCTGGCAGCCCCTCCGTGTCCGCCAGCGTCGCAGCGCTCGGCCCAATCGCGCGCACCGCATCGGTGCTCGCGCCGATCAGAGTTGTACGCTTCATAAACGTAAGCACCGAGACACCGGATGCATAGCGCGCCGCACGCGAGGTCGGTAGCACGTGGCTTGGGCCAGCGACGTAATCGCCCAACGCTTCCGGCGCCTGCGCGCCCAGGAAAATCGCGCCAGCGTGCCGGATCAACGCCGCCAACCGCTCCGGTTCGCGCGCGGCGATCTGGACGTGCTCAGGGGCGGCCATGTCGATCAGGCTTGCCGCCTGCTCCAGCTTCGGCACGACAATGATCGCGCCATGCCGCTCCCAAGACGCCCGCGCCGAAGGCCCGGCTTGATGCACCCGCAACGCCGCTTCAACCGCATCGCCGACGGCGCGCGCATACACATAATCCTGCGTGAACAGCACCGACTGCGCGTCTTCGTCGTGTTCCGCTTGCGCCAGCAGGTCGGCCGCAATCCATTCCGCCGGCGCCGAACCGTCGGCCCACACGAACACTTCCGACGGTCCCGCCACCGCATCGACACCAACATCGCCGAACACGATCTTCTTCGCCGCCGCGACAAACGCATTGCCCGGACCAACGACGACATCGCACGCCGCCAGATCTCCTGCGCCATAGGCCAGCGCCGCAACACCTTGCGCGCCACCGATCGCCCACACTTCATCAACGCCGGCGATGTCAGCCGCCGCAAGGATCGCTGGGTTTTCGTGCAGCTTGCCCGGCGGTGTCGCCATCACTACGCGTGACACGCCCGCCGCTTTCGCGGGGATCGCGTTCATCAGTACGCTTGAGGGATACGCCGCCAGCCCGCCCGGCGCGTACACGCCTGCGGAATCCACTGCCGTCCAGCGCCAACCGAGCGTCACGCCTTCGCCGTCCACCCATTGCGCATCTTCCGGCTTTTGCCGCGCATGAAAATCGTGGATGCGCGCCGCCGCGCGTTCCAGTGCGGCGATCACGTCGGGCTTGCAGGCCACGCGCGCGGCTTTCCGCGCCGCCTCACTCACACGCAAATCTTCTTGTGTCTGCGCAATCCCATCGTACTTCGCGGCCAGCGCCAGCACCGCATTCACGCCACGCGTGCGTACATCATTGACGATCACGCGAACGCCCGCTTCCACGGCATCCAGCCGCGCGCCCCGCTCAGCGATCAGCTGCGCATATGCGTCGGCAAAATCCGCGTCCACGAAGTTCAGGATGCGCGTCACTCTCCCCCTCCTCTCGAGAGGAGGGGGCCGGGGGGTGGGGTGAAGCGCGACATTTGATCAGGCGCGCTGAAGGAAAGCGCCGGCACACAATGCCAGTGTTCGAAGGCACGGAGCTTCACCCCACCCCCTGCCCCCTCCCCTCGCGGGGAGGGGGTGCGTTTACGCGCACGCGCCATCAAGCCTTCTCGTGATCGGGACGGCGCGGCGTCGGCCAGGCTGCGCCCAGATCGAGCAACATGGCGTCGAGGCACTCCACCGAAAGCACGATGTCGCCGCCGCCCGCGAGCGTGATGCGCACATCGCCGCCTGGCGGCTCCGCCGCAGGCTCAAACGTCAGCGACAGCACCGCGCCCAGCGCGTCCGGCGCATCCATGCGCAGTTTTCGGCTCTTAACGCCCAGCACGCTCTCGAACGACAGCGCCGCGCGCACCCGCTCGAACGGGCCATGCTCCTTCATCTCTTCCCAGCGGAAGCGGCTGATCAACGCCGTGAACCGTCGCGCCCTCTTGTCGAACGTCAGATCGCCAACGCGCACCAACGCGTCCTGCGCGGCCGCCGCCAGGATATCCAAATCAGCCGCATCCTCGGCCAACAGCTTCAACTGTGCGCTCAATCCTCTTCCTTCGTCCGCTTTACCTGCGCGCCGCAGGCCGCCAATTTTGGCTCGAGTTTCTCAAAGCCGCGATCCAAGTGGTAAACGCGGTTCACGATGGTCTCGCCTTCGGCGGCGAGGCCAGCGATCACCAAACTCACCGAAGCACGCAGATCCGTCGCCATCACCGGCGCGCCGATCAATTTCGGCACGCCGGTCACCACGGCTTCGCTGCCTTGCACCGCGATCTGCGCGCCCAAGCGCGCGAGTTCCGGAGCGTGCATGAAGCGGTTCTCGAAGATCGTCTCCCGCACGCGTGATTTGCCGTCCGCCAAGCACAGGAACGCCATCAATTGCGCCTGCAAATCGGTCGGGAAACCGGGGAACGGTTGGGTCTCGAAATCAGCCGGCCCAATCCGCGAGCCCGGCGCGCGCCTCACGCGCAAGCCTGGCCCAATCGCGTCGATCTCGACGCCGGTCTGACGCATCACATCGAGCAACGCCCCGAGGTGCTCCCAGCGCGCGCCCTGCAGAATGACTTCGCCGCCCGCAGCAGCGGCAGCGATCGCGTAAGTACCCGCCTCGATCCGATCCGCCACCACCTTGTGCGAACCGCCATTGAGCGAGGTCACGCCCTTGATGTTGATCTCATTCGTGCCCGCGCCTTCAACTTTAGCGCCCATCATGTTGAGGCATTCGGCGAGATCGACGATCTCGGGCTCGCGCGCGACGTTCCTCAATGTTGTGTCGCCATGCGCCAGCACGGCGGCGAGCATCGCGTGTTCAGTCGCGCCAACGGACACGAACGGAAACTCGATGTCGGCGCCCTTCAAGCCGCGCAGCGCCGCCGCTTTCACGTAGCCCTGCTCAATGTGGATGTCAGCGCCCATGGCTTCGAACGCCTTGAGGTGCAGATCAACAGGCCGTGCGCCGATCGCGCACCCGCCCGGCAGCGACACCGTCGCGTGGCCCGCGCGCGCCAATAGCGGCCCAAGCACGTTGAACGTGGCGCGCATCTTTCGCACCAGATCGTACGGCGCGATTGTTGAGCCGATCTCAGCGGCGTGCAGGCGCAGCGTCCGCGCTTCCTTGATCCACGCCACCTCGACGCCCAGCGACGCCAAAAGCTGCGCCATGAAGCGCGTGTCGGCGAGGTCGGGCATGTTCTCGAACACGATCGGCTCGGCCGACAGCAACGCCGCCGCCTGCAGCTTCAGCGCGGAGTTCTTCGCCCCGAAAATCGGGATTGTGCCCTTCAGCGGGGCGCCACCAGTGATGACGATGCGATCCATGCGTTTCTTTCGTGGCGGTTGCCGCCCACCCGTTCGGCTGGGTTATGGGGGCGGCGCGATATGCACGCAAGCGCCCCGCCCGGGCTCCCGCGCCTAGGCTTTATCGCCTTGTTTTTGGGCGGCCTTGCGGCGCTTCAGGTTGCGTTTCAGGGCGTCGGCCTGGCGCGCGGCGCGTGTCTGAGGGCTTGGCGTCTTCGCCGGCTTCCCCTTGCTCACGTCCGCCATCGACCACTCCCGCGCCGGCCCCTAAGATGCCCCTGCATGAGCGCCGAACCTATATCGCAGCCCTTCGCGCACCGCGGCGCCCTGGGCAACGTCTCCGGCCTCGCGTTCAAAAATGCGCTCCTCAACATCGCGACTTTAACGCTCTACCGGTTTTGGGCCCGCACTTCCATGCGCCGCCGGCTCTGGTCGCGCGCTTGGATCATGGGCGATTCGCTCGAATACACCGGCACCGGCTGGGAACTCTTTCGCGGCTTCCTGATCGCGCTGCCGACCTTCTTCATCCCGGCGATCTTCGTTTTCTACATCGCTCCCTTCGCCATGTCGCCGATCGCCGCCGGCTGGCTTACGTTCGGCTTCTACATCGTCGCGGTGCCTATGATCGCCGCCGCGCGCTATTGGATGCGCCGCTACCAGCTCTCGCGCACGCGCTGGCGCGGCATCCGCATGGGGCTTGAAGGCTCGGCCTGGAGCTTCGCCGCCGCCTCCTGGGGCTGGACTATCCTCCAAACGCTCTCGCTCGGTTGGTTCACGCCCTCGGCGCGCATGAAGCGTGCGCAGCTCTTGTGGTCGAACGCGCGCTTCGGCGATCAACCGTTCAACTTCATCGAAGACGGCAAGCCGCCGGCCGAGCCGCTTTGGTGGCCGTTCGCGCTCGGTTGGATCGGCAACATCGTCTCCTGGTTCATCGCCTTCGTCGGCATGGGCATCGTGATCGCCGCATTCGGCCTCAACGGCATTCTCGAAAGCAACGCCAACCCCACGGCATCGCCGGAAAACGCGGCAATCCTTATAGGCGTTTCCTTCGTCGCCGCCGCCATCCTCGCGCTCGCCTTGATGGCGCTCTTCTGGGCGCCCTACAACGCCGCCGCCATGAACCGCATCGCCTCGCTCATCGAACTCGACGGCGCGCGCTTCAAGCTCCGCGCAACCACCTTCGGCCTGCTCGGCGTTACCCTCGCCGGCTGGACGGTGCTGATCCTCTCGCTCGGTTTACTCGCGCCGATCGCCGGCATGTTGCAGGTCCGCTACGTGATCAACCGCCTCGAACTTGTCGGCACGCCACGCTTCGCCGAAATCGGCCAGAGCATCGTCGCTGAGCCAAAGTCCGGCGAAAGCATCGCTGACGCGTTCGATCTCGACATGGGCGTGGGGATCATCTGATGGCTTTCTCCGCCCGCTACGGCGACGGTCGCGCCGCGATCACCCACGCCGCGCAGATCGAAATCGGCGCCGATGCGCTCACCCTCATTACGCCAACCGGCCACGCCACCTGGCATTATGCGCTTCTGCGCCGCGCCGATGATGGCAACGGCGCCTTGATCCTGCGCTTCAAACAAGACACCGGCGAGCGCGTCATCCTTGAGGGAGGCGAAGCGGAGGCCGCCCTTCGCGCCGTCGCGCCCAACCTCTTCCGCCCGACTGCGCAAGGTGTGGAAAGCCGCGCCCTCGTCGGCAGCCTCGTCGCCGCCGCCTTCGTTCTCGCGACCGGCGCGCTCGTCGGCGTGCCGATGGCCGCCGAGCCCATCGCTCACGCGCTGCCGCCAACTTACCAGGATCAGATCGGCGACATCGCCTGGAGCCAAGTCAACGCGCTCGCCGACATGTGCGACGACAGCGACGAAGCGGAACTTATCCTCAACACGCTCGCCAGCCGGCTGATGCAATCGGCGAACATCCCCCGCAAGGACGAGATCTGGATTTCCATCGTCGACGCGCCGATCCCCAACGCCTTCGCGCTGCCGGACAATTCCATCGTCGTCACTGACGATCTGATCGCCCTCGCTGAGCATCCCGATGAGGTCACCGGCGTGATCGCTCACGAGATCGGCCACATCGAGCATCGCCATGTGATGACGAACGTGATCCGCAACATCGGTGTCGGCGTGTTCTTCGACGTTGTGTTCGGCGGCGCTGGCGTCGGCCAGGCCGTCGCCATCGCCAGCGTCAATCTCGCAGCCCTCCGCTACGGCCGCGAGGATGAAACCGAGGCCGACAACAGTGGCCTCGACTACCTCGATCAGGCCAACATCGATCCCGCAGCGCTCGCCCGCTTCTTCGATCGCATCTCCGAACTCGAACACGAAGCCGGCGTGGATGAAATCCCAACCCTCCTCGCCAGCCATCCGGCCAGCGAGGCACGCGCCGCCGCCGCCCGCGCACGCGCCCGAACCAACGCTGCGCCCTCGCTCACTGATGCCGAATGGCGCGTCGTACGCTCCTCATGCGGCATGGACCCAGACGCCCCGCCCGAAGACGAGGAAGAGGCGCCGACGATCCCAATCTTCGGCCCACCGACCGTCGATAAAGCGCCGCCCTCGGATGAGCCGATCGCCGGTAAACCCGGCGCCGAGCCGGCCAATCAGCTTGAAGGCGGCGAATAGTCCCGCCCGGCCGCATCCGCCGGGCTTCCCTCGACTCCCCACCCGGGCTATAGGCCCCGCTTCCTGGGAAAGCCGCGGTAGCTCAGTGGTAGAGCGCACCCTTGGTAAGGGTGAGGTCGAGAGTTCAATCCTCTCCCGTGGCACCAGGTTCTACATCCTACATGCAGTTGTTCGGGTTGGCCCGGCCGAGCCCGGAATTCAGTGCGACCAGCTCTGCGGTGATCCCGGATTCCAGATCGCACGTCGCACGCGTCTGGAATGATGGAAAGCAGCTCGCTATCTCCCGTAGGTGACCCAGCTTGGCCTTCACTCTTACAACGCCCATGATTCCATGGGCCGTCACCGTCACGCCGAGGGTTACATCGCCATCGTCGTGTCTGGCGGCTATCTCGAAGCTGGGGACCAGGGCCGCTACCGCGCGGAACCTGGCCACGTTCTCGTCCATCGCCCTTACGAGTCACACCAGGACCATTTCTCAGGCCGCGGTGCGACAGCGCTCAATCTGCCGGCGATCGATCTCGGCGATGATGCGTTCGGCGCCGTCGACGATGTTGACACGCTCGTGCGCATCGCCGAACGCGACCCCCGGGATGCAACACTCATGCTGCGCGAACAATGGCGCCCGCTCGACCGTTCGCTCGACGACTGGCCCGACCAACTCGCGCGCGCGCTCACGCATGAAGCCGATTTCTGCATCGGCGCCTGGTCGCGCGCGATGGGGCTTGCGCCGCAATCGGTAAGCCGAGGCTTTCAACGCGCCTTCGGCACAAGCCCCAAAAGTTACCGCCTTGAACAGCGCGTATTGCGTGCGCTCTCGCTGTTGCCGTCGTGGGGCGCGTCGCTCGCCCAACTCGCCGCCCACACCGGCTTTGCCGACCAAGCCCACCTGACCCGCGCTACCGCCGCCCTCACCGGCCAGACTCCGCGTGCATTCCGGGTTAAGTCCGTTCAAGCGGCAACCGCCTAACCGCGCTAATTAGGCGCCATGCAACGCCGCACGCTTTTCAAAGCCACCCTCGCCGCCGCCCTCACGCTTCCCTCCATCTCACGTGGCCAGACGCCCCCGCCCCGACACACGCAGTGGCGCGTGCGCGGTTCGGAGGGTTTCGATGCCATCGCCTTCCTTGGCCCGCTGGCCGGCGGCGAGCTCTACATGAGTTTCTACGCTGAGGACGCGCGCATTTTCAGCGAACGCCTGCCCGCCGAGATCCGCGCCGACATCGCCGCACTTACCGAAAACGCGAGCACGAGCGGCGTCGGCCTGCTCGCGCCCAATCTCTCGGTGCTGTTCTCGGTGAATGAGGCGGACGTCACGCTGACTTCCGTCATCGAAGCGCTCGACGCACGCGCTGAGCGCCTGCTGCCCGCCTACCGCGCCAGCCAGTACTGGAGCGAGAATGATTGGGGCTGGTTCGATACGAACGCGCCGCGCCTCGCAGCCATCTTCACCGCCATGCGCGCCGCTGACTTCACTGGCTTCCGCAACGAACGTATCGGCGAACTCGATGCGCGCATCGGCGAGGTGCAACGCGGCCTCGCGCCATTCAATGTGATCCGCCTACAAGAGAAGCTTACCGGCCGCACCTTCGACCCCATCATCGACATTGTGCTGCTGCAATTCTCCAAGCCGCACGGCATCAAGGTGCAGGGCCAAACCTTCTTGCAATCGCACGAGTACGACACCGCCACCACCGTGCGCATCGCCGCTCACGAAATGCTGCACCCGCCGATCCCGATGGACGGCGCCGCCGCGCAAGCCGCACTGGCTGTGCTGCGCCGCGACGACCTCATCACCCGCATCGTCCGTGATCACAATCCGCAATGGGGCTACACGACGCTTGAAGGCATGCTGAACGAGGATATTTGTCAGGCGCTCGATCAGCTCATCAGCGAAGCGCTCGGCGTTGCGCGGAATCCCGCCGACCGCTGGCGCTTGTCCGACGACGGCATGCACGTCATTGCCGCCGGCATTTACGGCATGCTGCGCGACGACCGCTGGATCGAGACTGGCGGCAATTTCGAAACCTGGCTCGCCGACGCCGTCCAACGCCGCCGCTTCGCCCCCCGCAACCTCCACGCTGTCGCCGCCCGCGTCCTCGAACGGCCCCGCGATGCGCTCTGGCCGCTAACAGCGCCACAGCCTTGATCGAGCGCGGATAAGCAAAGCTCTATCCCCGCCCAAACCGCGCTACGCGCGTTGAAACACCAGCACCCACCCAAAAACAATCCGACCGATCCTGCACGCGCTTACACTCGGCGCGTCAACATGAAACGGCCCATCGCCCCACCGATCACACACCACCGCCTCGCCCGGCTCACCGCTTGGGCAGGGCTTTGGCTTGTGTGGGCGGGCGCGTTTCTCGCGGGGCTCCGCTGCGGCTTTCGTAAATCGCGCACGCTCGACGCGCCGCGCCATCACATCGCGCAAATGACGCGCTTCGTGATCGTGCTGATGATGATGCGCGCGACGCCGCTGGTGAAACACATCCAACGCCGCCCGCTCGCCTATGGCCACAACGCCTATCGCACCGACGGCCGCTGGCGCGCCGATGTCGGCGTCGCGCTGCGCAAAAAATTCCGCGCGCCCACCTTGCTCGGCCGCATCGCCAAACTCAGCGACGCTTTGCGTGATCCCGAAAAATATCTGCGCGCCATCGCCAAACGCATCACCAACAACCTCACGCGCCGCGTGCGTTTGTATGCGCTCACGTTTGTCGTCGCAGCGATGAGCGCCCCGCGCGCGCAGACGCCGCTTCTGCTCGACACGTCATAAACTCAAGCGCCCCCGCTTCCTCGATGGAGGAGCTGTCGCGCGGCAGGCGCGACTGAGGAGGTGCGCGCGCGACGATGAGCCTCATGTGGCTCATCTCGAAACGTTGGCGGCCTCGCCCTCCCCGCGCGCCGCGCGGCCCTCCCATCGAGGGAGGGCGGAAAAAGCTCCAACTCTCTCAAGCGCCGCGCCGAGCAAGCTCCACGCGGGCGCCGACGCACGTTCATAGAACGACGAAATTCGTCCAACCTTTCACCGGATACGTTCCGCCCCAGTCGGTCGTGTAGATGCCGTTCCAGGCGCCGTTTTCGTCTCGCACGAAGCGCACGTGCCCGGCGCGCACCATTTCATCGGGTTGATAGGACCCTCCGCCATGCTGCTCGAACAAAGTCGCGATCAGCGCGCCGTTCTCCTCATGCAGCGCGCGGATGATCGCCACATGCCCCGGCCCGCGCCCCATGCTGAACGAGACGATCGCGCCAATCGTCGGCCGGCAGATGCTCACGCCCGCCTCGTAATAGCGCAGACTAATCGGCGTTTCGCCCGTGAGCCCACCGCTCCACGCCTGCCCGCCCCAACGCGACGCGACGCCCTCAGCCAAATCGACACCGTTGCCGAGCCCCAACCCCAAGCGCGACGGCACGTGATGCACCTCACGCAGATAGCGGTGGATGAGCTCGGTGCATTGATACCGGCCACTGCCGTCGCTGCGGCGGGGCTCATCCTCCTGGCCATGCGAGTACGCGTCGACGCCATAATATTGGTCGACAACGTCCCCGAAGCGCCCCCAACGCATCTCGCGCGGTTCATCCTGCGACAACAACTCAACGAAGCGCGCGTCGCACTCGTTCACGACGGAGAAAGCGGCAGGCGCGCGCACCTCTTCCGTCGCGGTCGCGCGGGAACACGCCGCCGCGATCGCCGCCAACCCGACAAAGAGCAAAATCCGCATTAGTCGCTTCTATCGCGCTCGCGCCTCACCCGCCAAGCCGCGTCAGCGCCGCTTGATAGTTCGCGAGCTGCTGAGTGTAGTATTCGGGGGCCGCACCGGCCGCCGCGCGCCGCGCGGCCAGCCTTTGCTGTTCAGGTGTTTGTTCCTGGGCGTTCGGGTTCAACAGAGTGTCGTAAGCGATCCGAACGATTGAGATCGCCGCCGAAATTTCCGCGCGCGCCTTGGCCTGTTCCGCCTTGGTGCCGATCTTCAGATCCGCCTCCACGAGCCCCAAACCGAACGTCCGCACGCTGTCGCGGCCTGTAGCATTCTTAGCGATGACGCCAGGCCCGAGCCCGAGCCCCGCCAAAGCGTCGCGGCCGCTGCGTCCTGCTTCAACTCGAATCGCGCGTCCGTCGCTAGCGAGAATTTTCAAACGCTCGACGCCCTCTTCCTTCACGATCGTCGCCCGCCCGCCCGCGCCGATGGCGCGGTTGATCTGCGCAACCAGCGAAGACAGCGTGTCCTTCTCGCCGATCTTGATGTTGGTCATGCGCCGACCGTCAATTCCGATGGAAAACTCGTCGCCAACCCGCAACGCGCTGCGCTGCGCGAGCGCATTGGTGTCGCTCGCCGCAACAACGCCGCGTGGGAGCGACAGCACATCAAGCGCTGAAGCGCCGCTCGTATCCACCGCGAAGCCATTGAGCGAAAGCGTTCCTGCGGCGGAATTGAACGTGCGCGACCAAGCGATGTCTCCATCTGCATCAAGGCGCGTAAGAAAAGCCGCGCGCGCGTTGGCCACACCTTGCCCCGCCATCACGCCGCCGGCATTGCCAGACGCATAGACGACGCCGCCAACCACATTCACCGAACGGACGGTGTCGTCCTGCGCCGAACCCAGATAGGTCGTTCGGTCTTGCATCGTTGACACAAGACCCGCGTCGAGCCGCGCGACGAACCCTTCTTGCCCCGCCACCGCACCACGTGCGACGGCGCCGACATTCACGCGCTCGCCCGTCACCTCGCCGCCGACATACAAAGCGCCGTTGTCGTACGCCAGCGTGTTCAATGCGCCTTTGTGGAAATGGCCGATGTCACGCGACGCACCGGCGACAAATCCCGCACCGCTCGAATAATTGAATCGGCGCAGCACGCCGCGATCGTTCTCGACGCCGCCGGTGTAGATGTCGAAGCCGCCAACGCCGTCGTCCCGCACCAAGAGCGCTGTCGCTTTGTCAGCGCCGCCCGTGCCGAACTGACGTGTGAACAATTCCGCGCCGCCCGCCGAATATCCGCGCACATAGCCGTCGACGCCGCCAAGCGAGATCTGCGAGCCGAGAGCTGACTCCGTCTGCCCCGCCACGATCACCGCGCCATTCGAGGCAAACGACACCGCATTCACTTGATCGCTCGACGTCGCACCCCGCCGCTGCGTCCAGACCTCATCACCCTTCGCGTCGTAAAGCGTCACGAATGAATCCGCACCGCCCTTCGCGGTCGTGCCGCTCAAGCCGCCTTCAACCGAACCCGCGACCGCGACTTTGCCGTCCGCGGACACTGCCAGCGCCATGCCGTTCGCCGAGCCGCTCGCGCCCAAGATGCGCGTGTATTCAAGCTTGCCAGCAGAATCGTATTTCATCAGCGCGACGTCGCGCGCGCCCTTGATCGGCGTCGTCGCACTGTCGCCATCAAGATCGGCCAATACAAACACCGAGCCATCGGCGCCCGTCGCCACTGAGCGCCCGGTCGCCACCTTCGCGCTCCCGCCAACCGAAACATCCCAAGCGCGACCCGGGAACCAAGCCGACGCGTTCACGCTTGGCGCAGTGAAGGTCGAGCCGCCCGGGTGAACCTCAGTCACCGCCGCGCCACGCGAAGCGCGCGCCGCGACCCGCAAGGCGCCGACAGGATCATCGGCGGACGAAGCGGAATCGATCGGATCGAGTGTCGTCGCGTGATTGGCGCCGCCAATGTTGACGCCGCTGACGCCGCGCACGGTATGCGAACTGCCCGTTAGCACGCGCAAGCCGGCGCCACCGCCCGACAACGCGGTCGCGGCGACACCCACATCGTAGCCCGCCGCCGCCAGCGCCTCGTTCAAGCGTAAAGCCGCACTTTCCAATGTGCGCGGATCGCCCGGCTCCAGATTGGCGCTCACGGTTCGCGCGCCCCAAACCGTATTGAACGTGACTGACACATTGGGGTCGCTCACAAGCGCGGAGACTTCGTCGTCAATTGCTGTCGCCGCGCCCGCACTTGTGAAGCTGCGCTCCGGCGCAAACGCACCGCCCACGCCACCGCTCGGCGCTGCACCGCTCAGCGTCTGCGTGTCGCCGTTGATCCGGATCGCCGCGATGCGCTGTCCAGCGCCTTCAGCAACACGCCATTCCGAAAGATCAGCGCCCTCCGCGCTCACATAAACGCCTGCCGCGTTCAAAGCTTCGTCAAGCCGCGCTTTGAAGCTCGCACTCCATTCGCCCGGCGCAGGATCAGGATCGTTGGCGCGCTCCAATGCGCTGATCGACACACTGACTGTTTTCGTTCCTGTCGGCGTCGCCACATCAATCGCGATGTCGAGCGCACCAGTGTAGGTGGACAATGGCGAGCCGCTGAGCGTTACGCTGCGGATCGCATCGCCAAACGGCTGCCCCGCGCTCGCCGTCGGCAAGCCGCCCGAGACCCACGCGCCCGGCGCCAGACGGTCGAGATCAAACGAGTCCTCGTTGATATTCGACGTGACATCGACCACCGAGTGTAACGCATCGAACCGCAAGCTCAGTACGCCGGCGTTGTTCACGAGCTCGGCGGCAGCACCGATATTTTTCTTGCGCAGCTCGGCATTGAGCTTGGTCACCAACGTTGCCGCGTCGATCCCGTCTTCGCCACCATCGATGGTGATTGTTTGCGCGCTCGCTTGCGTCGTCACAGTGAAACTTTGCTTGCCGACGAACAGATCGCCGGCGCCGGCGACGCCGGCCGCCTCGAAGCGCCGCGCGAACACGCCATCGCGCAGGCCGCCAACCATGCCGGCCGGATCGATCTGCTCGAAGCTCACTGCTTTGCCGCCGATCGACAGACTCGACGCGACCACGCCATCGCCCGTCATCACCGAGAGGCCGAGATTGTTGTCGCCGTCTTCCCAAACCTCGACGCCCGCAGCGACGCCTTGCTCATGCAACAATTGCGTCAGGCGTTCGGCGAGATCGTCCATGATCGCCCGATCGCCGCTTTCGCCGGCGCGCGTCCGCCACGCTTCCTGATCGCCGCCGCGCCAGCCCGTCGTCACCGACAACACCCGGCCATCGGGGAAGTCGAGCTTCAGCACCGCTTCGCCCGCAGCGCGGAGATTCTTTTCGAACGAATTGTTGTCGCCGACGCCCATCAGCGCGTTGGTCTTCTGCTCGTAGGCGCCAGCGGGCGCCGCGCCATAAGGCGCGCCTGGCCCGAGCCATCCGGTGGACACCAATGCGCCGATCGGATCGGCGGTCATGTCAGGCCGCGTCTGCCAAACCGGCTGACCACCTTCGCCCATGACGTCAGAAAGCTTGATCAAGCGCGTCTGCCCAGACGCCGTCGTGCCAACGGCGTAGAAGCCGGGCTCGCTCTCGATTGGATTGAAAGCCACGCGTTCATTGGCGCGAATATCGACCTTCAGCGCGTATTGCTTCGGACCAACGTATTTCGTCTCTTTTTTCTCGCCCGCGATGACAATCGTTTGCGTCTTCGGCGTAACGTCCACCGCCTCAAGCCGCGAGGATGCACCTGCGGCGGAAAGCTTGCCGTTGATGAAGGAAATGACATTGCCGAACGAGCGCGTCATCGACCCCATCTCGGCCAGATCGATGGTGACGTTGCGCACCGTGCCGCCAGCCGAGGTGGCGACAATCTCGAACGTTGCGTCGTTGGGCAGCCCTGCGACTTTGTCGTAGAGGCCGCCACGATGCATGAATGGCGTCGTGTAGTCTTCGCTGCGACTCGGCAGCGCCAAAGTCGTTTGCGCTTCATCGACGCGATCGCCCTGCGCGAGACGAATATCCTCGAATTGCTGCGCGCCGAAAAATTCCTTCAGTTCGGCCAAGCCGCGCGCGAAACTTGCGTTCACTTGAGCGAGCGCTGCCTTCGACAAGCCTTCCTCACCGGCCTTCGACGTGAGCGCAGAAAGCGTCGAGAGCCCGGAGTGCAATGCAAAGAGGCGCTTGTAATCGCCTGTGGCGCCCAGATCGGAATAAAGCTTCGCGCCGGTGTCGAAGAACGCTTTGCCGGTGGTGGCGCGATCGACCAGCACCGACGCCGCGGGCGTCAGCCCAGGCTGCCAAACCGGGGCCAACGGCGCGTTTCTGTCCTGTCCCGCCGCACTGGTGTCGAGGCCAACGCGAGCCCGCGCGTTCGCCAACGACGTCAGCAAGTCAGCGCTGATGCCGGAAGTGTCGGTCCCGCTATAGAGGGCCGACAAAAGGGCGGAGTTGAGCGTGACCAAACGGGCTCCGGGCGAAGAATCGCGGAAGCATGCCCCGCAGGTCGTAAACGCACCGTTTGTTTAAGTGTCTTAACGCGCCGTAAAACCAAGAAGCTGCGCGGTAATCGGGTAGTCGAGCAGGCGCGGCCAAAGTTGCGAACCCTGCCAAAGCGCCAGCCCTATGACCAACACTGCCGCCCCGCCCAACAGAAGGCGCGCAGGCACAAGCTTGGTGACGTAGCCCGCCATCGGCGCGGCCAGCAGCCCGCCAATGATCAAGCCGCCCAAAGCGGCGCCGGCGCCTGCCCAGCCGCCCTCTAGCACGAAGCGGCCGGTGATCATCGTCCAGAGGAAGGTGAGTGAGATCGAGAGCGTCAGCAAGAACTCGGACGCGTTGACGCTGCCGATAACAAAACGCGGCGGATGTCCGCGTCCGAGCAAAGTCGACGTGACGATCGGCCCCCAACCGCCGCCGCCGCTCGCATCCAGAAATCCGCCGACGACGCCAAGCGGGACAACGTGTTTGATCTCCGGCGGCTCTTCGCGCATGCCCCGCAGCGCGCGCGCGAGCATCCAAAGCCCAAGCAGCCCAAGATAGGCAATCACAAGCGCTTTGATGAAGGTAACGTCAAAGCCGGTCAGCAAATAAGCGCCGACGACACCGCCGATGATCCCAGCTGGCGCCAGCCGCCAGAACAGCTTCCAGTCGATATTGCGATGCGCCAGATGCGACGCGCCGGACGCCGCGGTCGTGAAGGTTTCAGCGGCGTGGATCACAGCCGAGGCGTGCGCGGGCGGCACGCCAAACGCCAGCAGCACGCTGGACGAGATGACCCCATAGGCCATGCCCAGGGCGCCATCGATCAGCTGCGCTAAGAAGCCGACGGCAAAAAACAGGGCAAACGCCTGCGCCAGCAGCATTTGGTCCGGGGTAAGGTCCATACGTTCGGTCTCGTCGCCTCGCGCGGCGGGCCGGATACGCCGAACGTGCCATGAACCGGCCGGCGCGTCGATCAAAAGGCCCGCGAAATGCGGCCCGGTCAGGGCGAAGCGTCGGAAAAGCCCGCCTAACTTGGTTGATCAGCTTAACCAAGGCGGTGTCGGCAAGTCCTTCGAGCGGAGGAATTCGGGGTTGAAGAGCTTCGACATGTAGCGATTGCCGTAATCGCAGAGGATGGTGACGATCGTCTTGCCGGGCCCGAGCTTTTTGGCCAGTTCGACCGCGCCCTGTACATTCAGCGCCGAGGAACCGCCGAGGCAAAGTCCCTCCTCCTGGATGAGCTGAAACATCACCGGCAGCCAAGCCGCGTCGTCGATGCGGAACGCTTCATCGACGATCACGCCTTCAAGGTTTGCGGTGACACGCCCCTGGCCGATGCCTTCGGTGATCGACGTGCCCTCGGCTTTGAGTTCGCCGTTCTTGTACCAATTGTAGAGCGCCGCGCCGCCAGGATCGGCGATGCCAATGACGACGTTTTTGTTCTTCGCCTTCAATCCCATCGACACGCCGCCAAGCGTGCCGCCCGAACCGACAGCGCAGATAAAGCCATCGACCTTGCCGTCGGTCTGCTCCCAGATTTCTGGCGCCGTGGTGTCGATGTGACCTTGGCGATTGGCGGTGTTGTCGAACTGATTGGCCCAGATCGCGCCGTTGGATTCGCTCTTGGCTTTCTCCTCGGCAATACGGCGCGCGACCTTTGGATAATGGTTCTCGCTCGACGCGGGCGCGGCGTCGACTTCGACAAGCTCAGCGCCGAGCGCGATGACGGCGTCCTTCTTCTCTTGGCTCTGCGTGCGCGGCATCACGACGATGACCTTGTAGCCCCGCGCGGCGCCGATGAGCGCGAGGCCAATGCCGGTGTTGCCGGCGGTGCCTTCAACAATCACGCCGCCGGGCCGCAACACGCCTTTTGCCTCGGCATCCTTCACGATCGCCAGAGCGGCGCGGTCCTTCACCGATTGGCCGGGATTCAAAAACTCCGCCTTGCCGAGGATGGTGCAGCCGGTCAGCTCCGATGCCCGCTTCAGCTTGATGAGAGGCGTGTTGCCGATTGCGTCGAGAACGGAATTATAGGTCATGCGGGCTCCGCGGATTGTGCGGTCATTTGCCCCGACCGGCGCTGGCGCTCAATGTGAAAAGTCTGACAAGCGCGATAGGGACGCTCAAGGCAGCTTCGGCGGCGCCCCGCCCAGAACGCGCTTCAGCGCATTGTGGGTTTCCATGTGCGTCAAGTCGATGTGCAGCGGCGTTACCGAAATCTTGCCGTTGTAGATGGCGCGCAGATCCGAGCCGTCCGGCGGGTTCGAAAGCTGGCCTTTGAAGCCGAGCCAGAAATAGGCGCCGCCGCGCAAATCTTCGCGCTTGTCAGCGTAAACGATGTGCTGATCGCGACGGCCCTGGAATGTCACTTCGACCTCGCTCACCTCATCCGGCGCGCGATCGGGAAAGTTGACGTTCATCAGCACGTCCTTCGGCCAGCCCTGCTTCAGCAACGCGCCGACAATGCCGGGGCCGAACGTTTCCGCCGTTTCCCAGGGAATCGGCCTTTCGGCATCGCGTAGGCCACGGGTTTGGCTGAGCGCGATCGCTGGAATGCCAAGCTGCATGCCCTGCATCGCCCCGGCGATGGTGCCGGAGAAGGTGACGTCCTCGGCGATGTTCTGGCCGCGATTGACGCCGCTGAGCACCAGATCGGGCGCCGCGCCTTCGATCAAATGCTCAACGCCCAGCAGCACGCAATCTGTCGGCGTGCCGCTCACCGCGAACCGCTTCGGCCCGGCTTGGCGCACGCGGATCGGCGCCGTGAGCGTGAGCGCGCGCGAGGCGCCGGATTGCTCAGCCTCGGGCGCGATCACCCACACGTCATCGGAGAAATGCCGGGCGATACGTTCAAGCACGGCCAGGCCGTTTGCGTGGATGCCGTCGTCATTGGTGCAAAGGATACGCATGGACGCCCGCTTAGCGCGCCCATGCCTCCGTGTCAGCTTACTTCCACGCCCCGAGCACTGCGCCCGCCGCGCCATAGCACACCAGGAAGTGCGCCAAATTCACAGGCAAATATGCCTCGATGTGCGGCCCGTAGACATAACCGTAGAGGCTTGTGCCAAACGCAAACAACACGGCCATCATCAGCGCTGTCGAAACGCCGCCCATCAAGCCCGGCCTGTTGCGCCATTTGATCACCACCGACAGCCCGATCGCCGCCAGCAGCGGCGGCACGATGCCGTACGGCATCCGCGCCATGCCGCCTTCGACCTGCGCCTGCGTGATTCCGGTGAACGCCATGTATTGATCCGGCGGGATCAGCATCGCGAAGATCACAAACTCGATCGCGTAAATCAAAATCGCCGCGACGATGATCGCGAGTACGTTGTGGCCCTGAAAGCGCATGGCTGCCTCCCTCTCGTTTTGAGGAGTATAGCGCGAGTCCACGAACATTCGTCATCCCGGACGCGCGAAGCGCGATCCGGGACCCAGGGGCAACCAGTTCGTCGTTGGCCCTGGGTTCCGGGTATCGCTCCGCGATCCCGGAATGACGGAGGGTTTTGGTTGCGCTCCGCGTTACCGCGAAATCTTCTCCAGCCCGCCCATGTAGCTCACCAGCGCTTTCGGCACCGTCACGCTGCCATCTGCGTTCTGATAATTCTCCAGCACCGCAACGAGCGTTCGGCCTACCGCAAGCCCCGAGCCGTTCAGCGTGTGCACGAATTGCGGCTTGCCGTCTTTGTCCCTATAGCGCGCGTTCATACGGCGGGCTTGGAAGTCGCCACAATTCGAGCACGAGGAAATTTCGCGATACTTGCCTTGGCTCGGCAGCCAGACTTCGAGATCGTAGGTGCGCTTGGCGCCGAAGCCCATGTCGCCGGTGCAGAGCGCCATCACGCGATACGGCAACTCCAAACGCTTCAGCACCTCTTCCGCGCACTGCGTCATGCGCTCGTGCTCGTCATGGCTTTGCTCGGGCGTGGTGATCGACACCAGCTCCACCTTGCGGAACTGGTGCTGCCGGATCATGCCGCGCGTATCCTTCCCCGCCGCGCCCGCTTCGCTGCGAAAGCAAGGCGTATCCGCCGTCATGCGGATGGGGAGTTGCGCTTCGTCGAGGATTTGTTCGCGGACAAGGTTGGTGAGCGAAACTTCGGCGGTGGGGATGAGAAACCACTGCTCTTTGACGAATACTTCCGCATGGCCCGAGCCCAGATTCGTAAATCCTCCTTCTCCTCGAAGGAGCGCAGCCGCGAACTCCCGCTGCCGCCTAACATCATTGAACTTAAATGGTGTCGCGAGGAAGTTGCCGTCCAACGACAATTCCCATTCAGCACCGGACGCACGAAAGATTGTTGCTGTCGCGCCGAAAAGGTCTTCGGCAAACTTCGGCAACTGCCCGGTGCCAAACGCCGCCTCATCCTTCACCAACAGCGGCGGGCTGACTTCCTGATAGCCATGCGTCTCCGTTTGCAAATCCAACATGAACGCCGCGAGCGCGCGCTCTAGCCGTGCAAGCTGCCCCTTGAGCGCCACGAAGCGCGAACCGCTCATGCGGGCGGCGGCTTCGAAATCCATCATGCCGAGCGCTTCGCCAAGCGTGACGTGATCGGCCGTGAGATCGAGCGCGGGCGGGCCGGCGTTCGATTGGATGTACCAGCGGCGCACTTCGATGTTGGCGTTCTCGTCCTCGCCATCCGGCACATCCGCCGCCGGCAAGTTCGGCAACGACGCGAGCAAATCATCGCGTTGCTTCTGCAGCGTCGCTTCCTCGGCGCCGGCGCTTTCGATTTTCTCCTTCAGCGCCGCGACTTCGGCCATCAAGCTTTGCGCCTTCGGCTCATCCTTCTGCGCCTTGGCCTGACCGATCTGCTTCGACGCCGCATTGCGCGCGGCTTCGGCCTCTTGCTTTGCGGTCGTCGCGGCGCGCAGCTTTGAGTCGAACTCCAGGATCGCATCCGTTTGCTTCGGCAGCCCCCGGCGCGCCCAGGCGGCGTCATACAGGTCGGGGTTTTCGCGGATGGCGCGGATGTCGTGCATGGTCGGTCGGGTTCCAAACTTGAGCGGTCCCCTAACACGCGGGGCCGCAAGCGCGAAAGCGTTCCCGCCTTCGACAAGCTCAGGCTTGCGCCCGGAGGAAGGCCTCACCGCCAACAAGCGCAACCCTGAGCTTGTCGAAGGGTGCGCCGCGCACCCGGTTCCTCAGTGGAAAGGAAACGCGTTTTACGGCACACTCGGCCCATGAAGCCGTTCGGCCCCGAGGACCTGATCGCCTGCTACCGGCGCGGGGTGTTCCCGATGGCCGAGAGCCGTGGAGACGACGGGTTTTTCATTGTCGATCCGCAAGAACGCTGCATCTTGCCGCTGGACGGTTTCCACCTGTCCAAGCGCCTGAAGCGCACGCTGCGCAGTGAGCGCTTCAGCTTCACAATCGACCGCGCGTTCATGGCCGTGATCGATGCGTGCGCCGCGCCCGGCCCCGGCCGCGTGGACACCTGGATCAATCCCGACATTCGCGCGCTCTATTTGGAGCTGCACAAACGTGGCCTCGCGCACAGCGTGGAAGCGAGGATCGGAGGCGAGTTGGTCGGCGGGCTCTACGGCGTCGCCATCGGCGGGGCATTCTTCGGTGAGAGCATGTTCTCGTTCGCGACGGACGCCAGCAAAGCCGCGCTTGCGCACTTGGTAGCGCGCTTGAGGTACGGCGGCTTTCGCCTGCTCGATGCGCAATTTTCGACGCCACACCTGGAACAGTTCAACGCCCGCACACTGCCGCGGCGGATTTTCCACGCACTGCTGGGCGCCGCACTGGAGCAGCGCGGTGATTTTTACGCGCTCGCGGTCGAAACAAGCGGCGCGGAGCTCGCTGAAATTATTGAACGCGCCTAAGCCCGACAGTCGATCGCCCAGATGTCGTAGACCGGGTGCTCCACCGCACTGAGTCCCGGCGAAGACGCAAAAAGCCAGCCGTGGAAAATCTCAACGCGCTCCGCTGCGGCTTCGCCCGTGGCGGGCGGATTGTCGAACACTTCCACGTAAATGCGGACTTCCGGCGTTTCTTCCGGCGCGGATTTGGCGCAGGCGCGCGCGACGACATCCAACGTGCCGATGCGGGTCGCACGGCCAAGCGTCAGCGTATAATCACGGGCGTGGCCCGTGACCTTATCAAGGCCGCGGATCACCGCCCGCTCGGCGAACGCCGGCGTTACGGCGGCCGCGCAAAACGCGAACGCTGCCAACACGGTGCGCATCATGGGGCGGCTTCCTCGGTCTGTGACGATCCCTGCTGGGACGCGAAACTCGCGAACAAAGTGAGCAAATCTACGGCGCTTTGTGTGTTGGGGATTTCAGCACCGGGCGCCAGCACCTCCAGGCCCGTAGGTTCGATCGCCACGTAGGCGCCGCCGAGGAGGCCATCACTCATCACCCGCGCCGTCGATTCATCCAGCACCTCGACGCCGTTGTTCAAAGTCAGCGTTAGGGTCGCCATGTAGGTGGCGGGGTCGAGGCCGACGGCCTTCACCACGCCCACCTTTACACCCGACACGCGCACATCGGAGCCGACGGCGATGCCGCTGACGTTCTGGAACCGCGCGGTGAGATCATAACCGCCGCCGCCCGTGGACTGGCCGGCCTGCGCCGCCGCGAATGCAAAAAATCCAATCGCCACCGCCGCGACCGCCGCGCCGACAATCGTTTCGCCCCAACGTTCGAAATTCACGTGTTTTCCCCGCGATCAGCGCCGAATCTCACGGATCCGGCGTCCAGCTTTCGTAGTCGGCCGTTGACGTCGCCCTAACACCACCGCGCGCGAGCGAGCCTTTCGGCCGATAGGCGCGCACCGTGCCCGTCTGGTTGGGCAGATGCGGCAGCTCCCACGATTGGCGCTTCAGCGCCTTCTCGGTCGGCGGCTCGTCAATGATATGGTGCATCCAGCCGTGCCAATCAGGGGTGACGAGCGAGGCTTCTGCCAAATTCTTGTAGATGACGTAGCGCCGCTTGCGGCCTTCGAGGCTCGGCTTTTTTTCCTCATAATAGCGATTGCCGTACTCGTCCTCGCCAACGAACGCGCCGCGCCGGCCGATGTCGAACAGCGCGCCAAGGGTCGCGCCGTTCCACCAGGTGAAGATGCGTTTCAGCATAGCCGGTCGAAAGCGTCCTGATTCAAGGGTTTGAGCGGGCCGCACTATGGCGGCGCCCGCCTGCCCCGTCCAGTGCGGGTGCGAAACAATATCTATGGGTAATCCCCAGCCCCCACATACTAGATGTTGATTTTCGCTCCCTCAAGGGGATAGTTTCGCCTTCGGCATAGGAGTCGCTGATGGCCCAGGATTATGAGCTCGACGCGGACGGCCCCGCGCCCGGTCCGGACGCGCCCGAGAGCTGGAGCGCGTCGATGGCCCAAGCCGCCGATGAGGCGGGTTTGGTCACCGAAACCGCCAGCGGCCCCTCCGTATGCGCCGCGATCTCCAAAGTCAGTGCGCGGCTCGCCCAATGGGCCGGGGAACCGGCCATCGCCGACGACCTCGAAGCTCTGCTGATTGATGGCAAGGCGGCGTTCGATCCGCCTCTCATCCGCGCCGCGCTCTCCAACGGCGCTGACCTTGCGCTCTCGGCCGCGTTGCTGCGCTGGCCGAGCGATCCCGCGGAAGAACTGAAACTGCTCGCCCGCGCGCAGACGTTGCTGGCCGCGGGCGCGCGGCTTGGCATCGCCGGAAATCCGTCGAACGCCGCGCTTGACGCGCTCGACGCTGCGGCGCGCATCATCGATCCAAGTGGCCGCAACGGCGTCGCCGTGCTGGCGCGCCCCGATCTCGCGAGCGCCCCGGCGATCCTTGCGGAGGATGCCGCGCGCCAACGCGCCAGTGCGGCGCTGGCCGCCGGCGCCCGCGCGCTGGACGGCGTACTCGCGGAACTCGCCATCGAAACCGTGCGCGCAGGGCTCGATCGCGAAAATGGCGGCGTGCAGCGCAAGGCTGCGGCCGCGCGCCTTGCTGGCGCGCCCGACGCTGACATTGTCTCGGCGCTCACCGGTGTTGCGCCGCGCGGCGCGTTCGCTGCTGCGCTCGACGCCGGCGTGGAGCCGCAACGTCGGCGTATTCGCATCGCCGCGCCTGAAGCCAGCGGCCACGCGATGACCGCCTTCGGCGCCGCCGCGATCGATCCGACCGGGGCGATCGCCGCTGACGACGAACGCGGCGTGATCGCCGCGTCGCTGGCGCTGCCGCGCTTCGTCGCCGATGGCGGATTCGACGCCGATGGCTTCATCTCGGCCATCACGCTGCTGGTGCGCGCGCTCGACGGCGCCCACGGCTCATCAAGCGCCGCGCCGCGCCGCCCCATCGTGATCCGGCTGGAAGGCCTAGCGGCGATGCTAATGCGCGCAGGCGTCGCCTACGACAGCGACGAGGGCCGCGCGCTTGCCGCAAGCATCGCCGCACTTGCGCATGCCGCCGCGCATTCCGTCAGCCTCGCGCTTGGTGAGGCCAAAGGCGCTTATCCTGAATGGTCGCGCGCGAAGAAGGGCGAGGAGCGCGCCGCCAAGGCCGCGCTTGACGCCGCCAGCGCCCTCGACACGCCGCTGGCGCGACGCGCCGTTGAATTGCATCGGGCCGCAAGCAAGCAAGGCGCGCTGCGCGCCTCCGTTTCCATCGCGTTCGCACGCGACGCCGCGAGCGCGCGCCGGATTGGCATAGACGTTGAAGGCCTGGCGCCGATCGCCGGCGTTTCAGCTTATGGCGCGCGCGAAGACGGCCGCTTCGGGCGCATCTTGTCGGACGACGCGCGCGCCGGGCTCGCAGCGCTTGGCTACGACGATGACGCCATTGCTCGCTTCGCGCTTCACGTTGAAGGCCGGCGCACCTTGCGCGGCGCGCCCGGCGTGAGCTTGGCAGCGCTCTCGGCGCGCGGCTTCACAGAGCCCGCGCTCGAAGCCATCGAAGACGCCGCCGCTGACGCGTTCAACATTCGCGCCGCCGTGCATCCGCTCGTCGTCGGCCCGGCCTTCTGCGAAGAGGTGCTGAAGCTGCCGCCAGACGTGGCCGCCGGCAAACGCGGCGACCTGCTGCTGACTTTGGGCTTCAGCGGCGAAGAGATTTCAGAGGCCGAAGCCTTCTGCATGGGCGCGGGCCGGCTGGACAATGCCGAGGAACTCGATCCGGACTATGCTGCGATTTTCTCAACCGACATCCGCGCCGAAGCGCGCATTGCGATGGCTGCGGCATTGACCCCATTCGCGCGCGTGGCTCTCGACGTCACGATCACCGAGTCCAACGCCGACCGCCGCGCTACGCTCACCGAGGCTGCACGCGAAGCGGGCGTGACGTTGTTTGCGCTCCACGCTGAGGCGCCATCGATCACGTTGATCCTGCCGGCTTTGGAAGAAGATGCGCCGATCGCTCCAGTTGCGGCCGCGCCGCTGGGGTCAATCCCGCTTGGATCTGTCCCACTCGCGGATGTCGCCCAGGAGGCGCCCGCGCAAGTCATGCGCCGGCGTCTGCCGGATCGCCGCAAGGGCTACATCCAGAAATCGCAGATCGGCGGCCACAAAGTCTATCTGCACACCGGCGAGTATGACGACGGCGCGCTGGGCGAGATCTTCATCGATCTGCACAAGGAGGGCGCCGCTTTCCGCTCGCTGATGAACAATTTCGCCATCTCGATTTCGATCGGCCTGCAATACGGCGTGCCGCTCGAGGAATACGTGGACGCATTCCTGTTCACGCGCTTTGAGCCTGCGGGCGAAGTGCGCGGCAACGACACGATCCGCCACGCGACGTCGATCCTCGACTACATCTTCCGCGAGCTCGCGGTGAGCTATCTCGGCCGCGCCGACCTCGCGCAGATCGATCCGTTCGACGCCCGCGGCGATGGCTTGTCCAAGAAAGCCACCGACGCGGAAAGCGCCGCGCGTCTCATTTCACGCGGGTTCGCGCGCGCGGCTTCTGGCGACAATCTCGTCATGCTGCGCCCGAAAAGCGATCGCGTGGTGGAGCCGTTGCGCGGGCGCGGCGGCGCCGACAAACCGGCGACGGTCTCCTCGCTCACGGCGCGCTACCGGGCTGATCCATGCGGCGCGTGCGGGCACTTCACGGTCGAGACCGAAACCGCCCAGTGCGCGGCATGCGGCGCTAAGGGCGAGGCGGCGAGCGAGCGTTAACGTACGCTGGCGCGGCTCATGCGACGCGCGCTCCGAACCCAATCGGAGTGCGCCAGTATGAAACGCGCCGCCTTATTCGCTTGCCTGTTGACGTTAACCGCACCCGCCTTCGCGCAGGCGCCGAGCGACACGGGCGGCCCGATCGTGTCCCAGGCTGAACGCGACGCGATCGCCGATCGTGTCCGTGGCGGCGCCTCCTGCGCGGGCTGCGACCTGTTTCAGATCGATCTCGCGTACCAAGCAGTCGCCGGGCGCAACTTTGCGGGTTCGAGGTTGCGACAGAGTGATCTCAGTGTCGCCACAGCCGACCGAGCGAATTTCAGCGGCGCCAACATGAGCTTGGCGAATATGTTCGGCATACGCGCATCAAGCGCGAATTTCAGTGGCGCGGACCTTTCCGGCGCCACGCTTGTCGGCGGCTATTTCGGCGGCGCACGCTTTGGTGGTGCGGTGCTGACGGGCGCGAACCTCTCCGGCGCGGAGATGGCGGAAGCCGCGGGCCTCACCCAAGCGCAACTCGCCAGCGCGTGTGGCGACGCGACCACCACGCTGCCCGCGGGCCTGCTCGTTAACGCCTGCAACTAACTCTTCGGCTGCTCCACCACGCGGATGTGCAGTTCACGCAATTGCTTCGGTGTGACCTCGCTGGGCGCATTCATCATCAGGTCTTGGGCCTGTTGGTTGAACGGGAAGACGATCACTTCGCGGATGTTGTCGACACCGGCGAGCAGCATGACGATGCGGTCCACGCCGGGCGCTGAGCCGCCGTGGGGCGGCGCGCCGTAGCGGAACGCGTTCAGCATACCGCCGAACTTTTCTTCGACCACTTCGCGGCCATAGCCGGCGATCTCGAACGCCTTGATCATGATGTCCGGCTTGTGGTTGCGGATCGCGCCGGAGCTGAGTTCAACGCCGTTGCAGACGATGTCGTACTGGAACGCGGTGATCTTCTCGATCGTCTCGCGATCGGCGCCGTCGAGCTTCAGGAATTGCTCGTGGTCGAAGTTCGGCATCGAGAATGGGTTGTGCGAGAAGTCGATCTTCTTCTCGTCCTCGCTCCACTCGTACATCGGGAAATCGACGATCCAGCAGAACGCGAATTGGTCCTTGTCGGCGAGCTTCAGCTCGTCGGCGACCTTGTTCCGCGCGAGGCCCGCGAATTTGTAGAACACCTTCGGATCGCCGGCGACGAAGAACGCCGCATCGCCCACCTTCAAGCCAAGCTGCGCGCGCAACGCTTCGGCGCGTTCCGGGCCGATGTTCTTGGCGATCGGGCCGGCGCCGCCTTCTTCGCCCTCGCGCCAGAAAATGTAGCCAAGGCCCGGCTGGCCTTCGCTTTGCGCCCAGGAATTCATCTTGTCGCAGAACGCGCGGCTGCCGCCGTTCGGCGCAGGCACGGCCCACACGGCATTGCCCGCCTTTTCCAAGATGCGCGCGAACAGACCGAAGCCGCCGCCGCGGAAATGCGCGCTCACGTCTTGCAGGATCAGCGGGTTGCGGAGGTCCGGCTTGTCGGAGCCGTATTTGGCGATGCTCTCCGCATACGGGATGCGCGGGAAATCGCCCGCCTTGGTGACCCGCTTGCCTTCGCCCAATTCCTCGAACACGCCGGCCAGCACAGGCTCGATGGCGTTGAACACGTCTTCTTGGGTGACGAAGCTCATCTCGAAATCGAGCTGGTAGAACTCACCCGGCGAGCGATCGGCGCGCGCGTCTTCGTCACGGAAGCACGGCGCGATTTGGAAATAGCGGTCGAAGCCCGCGACCATCAGCAATTGCTTGAATTGCTGCGGCGCTTGCGGGAGCGCGTAGAATTTGCCGGGATGGATGCGTGACGGAACGAGAAAGTCGCGCGCGCCTTCGGGGCTCGACGCTGTCAAAATCGGCGTTTGGAACTCGGTGAAGCCCTGGTCGATCATGCGCCGGCGCAAGCTGGCGATCACCTTCGAGCGGAGCATGATCGATTTGTGCAGCTTCTCGCGGCGCAGATCGAGGAAGCGATATTTGAGGCGCGTTTCTTCCGGATAGTCCGGCTCGCCGAACACCGGCAGCGGCAGCTCTTCCGCCGAACCCAAAACCTCAGCCGCCTCGACGCGCACTTCGATCGCGCCCGTCGCCAATTCCGGGTTCACGGTGTCCTTCGAGCGCTCGATCACTTTGCCATCGACGCGCACGACGCTCTCAGCGCGGATGCGCTCGAACAGCGGAAACGCCGCCGAGCCCGGGTTCGCGACGAGTTGGGTGATGCCGTAATGGTCGCGCAGATCGATGAAGAGCACCCCGCCCAGATCGCGCTTTCTATGGACCCAGCCCGAGAGGCGCGCGGCTTGACCGGCGTCGGCGGCGCGAAGCTGGCCGCAGGAATGGGTACGGTAGGCGTGCATAGGGAACTCCAACGGGGGCTTATCCGCCCTTTTTTGCGGGCGCGAAAGGCGCATGCGGGGGTGCGCCTTGTCAAGGCGGGCGGCCATCCCCAGGCTAGCAGGGTGTGCAATCTCTACTCGATGACGAAATCGCGCGAAGCGTTGGTGGCTTACACCCGCGCCATGCGCGATCCCACGGCGAACCAGCCGCCGCTGCCGGCGATTTTCCCCGATCAGCTGGCGCCCGTCGTGCGCACCGCGAAAGACGCCGTGCGCGAAGTGCTCAACATGCGTTGGGGCTTTCCGCCCGCAGGCGGCGGCAAACGGCCGGTCACCAATGTGCGCAATCTGTCGAGCGGCTATTGGAAAGGTTGGCTCGAGGATGCGCGCTTTCGCTGCGTCGTGCCGGCGACGAGTTTCGTCGAGTACACCGACGTCACGCCGAAAGTGGCGCATTGGTTTGCACTGGGCGAGGAGCGGCCGCTCTTCTGCTTCGCCGGCATCTGGCGGCCGTGGACGGGTGTGCGCGGAAAGGAGGACGGCGAGCATCGCCTGTTCTCGATCCTCACCACCGCGCCGAACGCGCTGACCAAGCCGATCCATGCCGAAGCCATGCCTGTGATGCTGACCGGCGATGATCTTGATGTGTGGCTTGATGGCGATTGGACCGAAGCTTCGAAGTTGGCGCGTTCGTTTCCCGCCGAGCGTATGCGTATCGTGCTCAGCGGCCCGCGCGAGGACGATGGGAGTTTGAACGGCGATCAGAGCGGCGCGAAAGGCACGTTGCTCTAGCTTTCGGCGGCCTTCTTCAAACCCGGCAACACGTAGCTTTTCCAGCCACCTGATAGCATATCGCGGATCGGCTTGATTTGATCGGCGGGGAACTTGTCCCAGCCTTCGTGCTGGAACACAACGCGCGTCGAACCGCCCGCCATAGCTTCGAGACGGAAACTCACATAAGTCGCGGGAAAGCCCGGCAAGAACCAGGAGAACTTGAACAAGCTCGGCTCTTCCAGCGCCAGGATCTCGCATTGCGTGGCGCCGGAGACGTCATCGGCTTTCGCTTTGGCCTGATCTTGCTGCATGTAGAAGACGTGTCCGAGCTCACGCGTGTAGCGCATACAGCCGAGCCAAAGCGGCGCGCGCTCGTCGGCCGTCATCACTTCCCAAACGCGCTCGATGTCACGCGCGATGACGATCTCCTCGACAATCGGCGGCAATTCTTCACTCATCGTTTTCCTCCGCCAAACGCTTGAGCGCGCCGAGCTTGCCGCGCCAGAACACCGCGAGCCACGCGCGTGCGTCTTCCAACGCCGCGCGTTCGAGCGCGTAAAAATTTTCCCGGCCCACACGCCGCTCGCGCACGAGACCCGCCTGGCGCAGCACTGCGAGGTGTTTCGACACCGCCGGCCTGCTCATGGCGAAATCTGCCGCGAGCGCGTGGACCGGCGCATCAATCTCCTTCAGCGACATCAGAATCGCGCGGCGCGTCGGGTCCGACAGCGCCCCAAACAAATGATCGAGTTGAGCGCCCTGCATAAATCGCTTATACGTAACCATATGGTTACGCGTCAAGCCCCAGCGGTAGCTCTGGGCGCCTCGTTTCGCCTTTGACGGGCGACTTCCACCAGAACCCCAGCCCCAAGCCTTGACCCCGGCCCCAACCCCCTCCAACCAGCCCTTATGCGCGTCATCACCCGAACGAAGGAGCTGGAGGAGCTCAGCCGCGAACTCGCGGCTACACCGTTCGTGGCGGTGGACACCGAGTTCATGCGCGAGACCACCTATTGGCCGAAGCTTTGCCTGATCCAGGCGGCGGGCGGCGATGTGGAGGCAGTCATCGATCCGCTGTCGGAGGACCTCTCACTCGATCCATTTCTCGAGTTGATGGCCGACAAGAAGGTGCTGAAGGTATTCCACGCCGCGCGCCAGGATTTGGAGATTTTCCTGAAGCTCGGCGGCGCATTGCCAGCACCGTTGTTTGATTCACAGATCGCGGCGATGGCCTGCGGCTATGGCGACACCATCGCTTACGACGCGCTTGTGCAGCAGGTGCTGAAGCGCCGGCTCGACAAGTCCTCACGCTTCACGGACTGGAGCCGCCGCCCGCTCTCGGATGCGCAGATGGCCTACGCGCTCGCCGACGTGACGCATCTGCGCGACCTCTATCCGAAGCTGCGCGACAAACTCGAACGCGATGGCCGCTCCGATTGGCTCGACGAAGAACACGCCAATCTGCTCGATCCGGAAATCTACGACACCACTCCCGAGAATTCTTGGGAACGCTTGAAACTACGCAAGACTACACCGGACTACATCCTCGCGCTGCAAACCGCAGCGGCGTGGCGCGAGCGCCAAGCGCAAGCGCGCGATGTGCCGCGCGGGCGCGTCGTCAAGGATGACGCGCTTTACGAGATCGCCGAGCATCGGCCGAAGACACCGGCGGACTTCGATCGCATGCGTGCGGTGCCTCGCGGCTTCGGTAACTCGCGTGCCGCCGGCGAATTGATCGCGGAGCTGAACCGCGCGTTCGCCAATCCCGATCGCGTCGCCCACAAGATCGATCGCCCGCCGCCGCTTCCCTCCGGGATTGGGCCCACGGTGGAATTGCTCAAAGTGCTACTGCGTTTTGAGGCCGAGGCGCATCAAGTGGCGCCGCGCCTGATCGCGTCAGTCGCCGAAATCGAAGCCATCGCCGCCAAGGACGACGCCGACGTACCTGCTCTCAAAGGCTGGCGGCGCAAAGTGTTCGGCGAACGCGCACTGGCGCTAAAGCACGGCAAGATCGCCCTGAAGCTGCACAACGGCAAAGTGGTGATCGAAGAACTCTGAGCGTCCATCGCGCGGCGCTTCCGCCTGCGCGCGCCTCCTGCTACCCCAGTGGTAGCCAGCGAAGGGGATTTCATGCACGCCAAAGCTATAGCAGCCGCACTCTTATTGGCGCTCGCGGTGCCTGCTTCGGCCGAGCCGCCAGCGGAGTTGGTTTCCTCCGTCACCGCGATGGGCCGCATCGGCCGCTCGTTTGGCGCGACGTTCTCGCCCGATGGACGTGAGATCGCTTTCCTCACCACCCTGAGCGGCTCACCGCAGATTTTCACTATGCCTGTGGGCGGCGGCTTCCCGCGTCAGGTCACCGCGCTGGAAGATGCGGTCGATAATGTCGAGTGGTCGCCGACCGGCGATTGGCTCGCATACACCGTCGCGCCCGCGGGCGGGCTCAACACACAAATCTACATCATCCGCCCGGATGGCTCTGGCATGCGCCGCATCACGGCGGGTGGCCAGGAGAACAATTTCTTCAGCGGCTGGACCGAGGACGGCGCGGCGATCGCGTTTTCATCCAACTTGCGCGACAGCGCCGCAACCGATCCGTATCTCTGGACCCTCGCGAGCGGTGAAACGCGGCGCGTGGCGGAAGCCACTGGCCTCAACAACATCAGTGACGTGTCCGACGATGGCGCGCGCATGTTGGTGACGCGGCTCGTGAGCCGCGGCGACAACAATTATTATCTGATCGACACCGCGACCGGCCGCGAGCGCCTGCTCACGCGCCACCGCCCGCCTGCGCTCTACGGCTGGGGCGAGTTCAGCCCCGATGGCCGCACCATCTATCTAACCACAAACCAAGATCGCGAACGCACGGCGTTCGCGCGCGTCCGCCTCGATGCGCGGGGCAATCCGGGACGCCTCGAAGTGTTGGCCGAGCGCGAGGACGCCGAAGCCGGTGGCGCGTCGCTCAATCTGCAGGGCACGGCGGCGCTGCTGTTCTGGAACGTGGCGGGCCGCACGGAGATCGCGTTCCTGGACACCGCCAGCGGTCGCGTGACGCCTGGGCCGACTTTGCCGGCGGAGATTGGCGGCGGCGGCGTGTGGTCCCGCGATGGCCGCACCATCACGCTGACGTTGTCGGGCGCGGCTGCGCCGGCCAATGTTTACACTTTGAGCGTTGACGACCAGCGCCTCACGCAAATCACCAACAGCCCGACGGCTGGCGTCAATGTCGCGTCCTTCGTGCGGCCCGAACTCGTGCGCTACCGCGCGCATGACGGTCTGGAACTTTCAGGCTGGCTCTATCGACCGGCGAACTTCAGCGCGCCAGGGCCGGTGGTGCTGAGCTTCCACGGCGGGCCGGAAGCGCAGGAGCGACCAAACTTCAGCTCGACCTATCAGGCGCTGCTCTCGCGTGGCATCGCCGTGTTCGCTCCGAACGTGCGTGGCTCTGCGGGCTTCGGGCGGACATTCGTGAACCTCGACAATGGCACGCTGCGCGCCAATGGCGTGCGCGATATCGAAGCGAGCGTGAACTACATTGTCTCGTCTGGCGTCGGCGACCGCGCCAAGCTCGGCATCATGGGCGGCTCCTATGGCGGCTACATGGTGATGGCGGGCGTCACCCAATATCCGGATATGTTCGCCGCCGGAGCGAATCTGTTCGGCGTCGTCAATTTCGAGACGTTCTTCGCGCATTCGCAGCCTTGGATGGCGGCGATCTCCACCGTGGAGTACGGCAACCCGCGCACTGAAGCGGCAATGCTGCGTGACTTATCGCCGATCCACCGCATCGACCAGGTGCGCACGCCGCTTATCGTGCTGCATGGCGCCAACGACACCAACGTGCCCGTTGTGGAGGCCGAGCAAGTGGTGGAAGGATTGCGAGCCCGCAACGTGCCGGTGGAGTACGTGCTGTTTCCCGACGAAGGCCACGGCTGGCGCAAAAATGTGAATCGCATCCGTTCGGATGTCGCGTTGGTGGATTTCTTCGACCGGCATCTGGTGCGCGGCGAGCGCTAGCGGCGCGCTATTTCTCGAGATCTTGAAAGAACGGCACGACTTCGCCGCTGTATTTGATGGCCAGCTGTTCGCCCTTGCGGTCGAGCGTTTTGCCGACAGCCAGGCGCACCCAGCCTTCGCTCACGCAATATTCCTCGACGTTGGTTTTTTCGACGCCCTTGAACTTCACGCCCACGCCGCGGGAA